>CALARR010000256.1 GCA_937889015.1 uncultured Planctomycetales bacterium
CAGCACGACTGACTCTGGATCAGTTAGTCTAGGTTCGAATCCTAGTTCCCCAGCTAAAGCAACGCCTTGCGTAGCAATGATTTACGCAAGGCGTTGTTTTTGCGCCGCGGACGTTTTGTGGCTCGGTCATAGGCCGGTCATAGTCTGGAGGGCAAAACAGGCCTGCAGGGCGCCAGCCTGGCGCCGTTGCCAAATCAGGAGCCGCGCGAGCAGTTTTGCGTCTGCCCTGCCGTCTGGGGCTGCGGATTTCCGGTTGGCCGGCTGGGGTGTGCCTCTGGGGCCCCAGGTCGCGATTGCTTCCCCGCGGCGTCCCGGGCCGGCACTCGGGGGCAATCAGACGCGGGCCCGCGATCCCCCGCCACAAAACTGCAGATGGGGCCCCTGGAAATGGGCGGGGTCTAACCTGAACCCACGCCTGACGTCCCGGCCGCCGAGCAAAGTAGCCACGGTGGCGGCCTGTTCCTCGGGAGTCGCGTCCTCTCGGAGACAAGGGCGGGGATATGACGGGTGCTTCCCGCCTACTTCACGAGTACCCCATCCTCCAATTCGACGATGTAGCCGCCCTTCACTTCATCCGTTCGCTTTGTGCCAATAGCCTTGGCTCGCACGCGAATCGTGGTGCCCTTCTCTACGTCTGCGAAGGCTTGCTCCGCCCCTTTTGCCAGATAACAGATGACGTTGGGTGGATATCCCTCGGCCCACCACTTCCGTTGCTGCGCTGTCAGGATAGCGTACTCAGATTCAGTGAGGGAGTCCCCGCCCAGAAAGATAGTAAAAGCAACCAAATAACGGCCATCTCGTGCCTTGTTGATGGAGTGAACGCTTCCCAGCATTAGTAGGCCCTCTTTGTACTTCGCGTCAGCAGCCAATGTATTCGAGCCGTACTCCTGCCAAAGCTGGGGTGCTGCGATCAGAGCCGGTTCTTCACCGCCCCCAGAGTTCGGAGGCTTTTTCTCACCCATATGGGACTGGGGTGATTCCTTCGGGATAACCTTCGCTGTATGATCTTCCTCACGAGGTTTCCGTCGTTTCTTTTCGTTAGCAGTGGTGGATACGGGCTCCAATCGCCACTGTTGCTCGGGGGCCTCTTCACGGAATGGCGACTGCCGGACGGATGAACGGTTGAGACTCCCGGAAACGCCCAGAGATAGACGGCTGCTTCGGCTGGTGAGTCTCCAGAACCCGTCGGGAAGAGGCTCAATCGACCACAGGGCGCCCGCCCCGCGTTCGCCGTCTGCTACCTGGCACGCTTCGGCCCCGGGTTCTCCGGATCGGTTCTTGATGGCGAGGCATAGGTCGGAAGACTGGTTTCGGATCTTGAAGAACCCCTGAAGGTTCGGCGATGGTTCAATGCGCCAGACCCCAGGCCGCGGTTCTCCTGTGTTGGGTCTCCGGCCTTCGATCTGGATGACTTCCGCCTTGGGAAAATCGCTACCTCCGGTCGCAAGGTGCAACCCAGAACTCCGATTGACGATCCGCACCCAGTCGGTCGGCACGGCTGTGTTGTCATCGGCCACACTTCCTTTGGGGCCGCTTGGTGGCGTCGCCGCCTTGGTGGTGGTCTTGGCGATTGAAACCGCATCGTCCTTTCTCGCTGGCCGAGTGACGATCCCCTGTACCTCGCCATCGGCAACGTAAATGAGGCATCGCGGCCATTCGGCATATTCCCAATACTCCGCCCCGGACATTCCGTAGATGTCCCATGAAGTCGTGTCCACGACACAATTCACTTCACCTCCCGGCATATGAACTAGGCAGCATGCGCGTGGAAGTTTCTCGAAGCCTGCGGGCATCTCTCTCCCCGAGCGGTATTTCGCGATAGGACGACCGTACTGCTTCAACACATTGTGGCGAGATATACCATCAGACTCGTTGGGACTAATGCGGAAAGGCACCTCCGAAACCGTCAAGTGCGCCTTCCCTGACCAGTCGCCAACCGAAACAGTGACATTGACCGCACCGGGGCCGCGAATCGTGAACGAAGGAGTGCCCTCGGCGTTCTTGTGAATCTTCAAGACAGAAGGATCGCTCGACTTCCAAACTGGAGCAAGAAGCTTGCCGTGGATTTCAAAGAACCCGTCCTTCGGTCCCTTGCCATCCATCAACACTCTGAACAACCGAGTCTTACGCCCTTCGTGAACTCCACCACCCTTCGGGATGTAGATTAGATCGATCGGGGGACCGAGGATCTGCAACCGCGTGGTTGCTTGCACTGTCTCTTGCGGTTTGCGCGACGGATCGCCGGCACGGGCGGTGGCGGTGCCCCACGTTGCGAAGCTCAGAACACACGCGACTACCACCCATCGACCAACAGTACGGTCTTGCATGGTACACCCCCGGACGTTGTTGAAGATATTGGGCTCATTGGGCCCCTGCCCCCTGAAGACTGCGACAGCGGTGCCAAGGGCGGCCTTCAGCTTGCTGCTACCAATACTCTTGAGTCGTGACAATTACAATCCCCCCTCACCACCAGATCGAGTATCAATTGCGTCTTTTCCTCGCCGAATCACAACGGTATCCAGAGCGGGGAGGAAAGCTGGGTAATCGAATGGGTAGTGGGTGGTTGCGCGCATCCTTTGGCCCGCGTCGCGTCCAGTTGTTGAGACCAAATCTCAATAAAGTGCCGACCACGAAGGACGCCACGGTGTCGTCCTTCGAAGATAGGTAAAATGCTGCCGCGCCGGATGGAAGAGAGTGGCAGCCCGGCCCCCAGCCGGCGCGGCTCGAACGATCCTCACACCTCCGCGCCAACATACCAGCGGATCTCCTCCGCTGTCGGCCTCACCAGGCGAACCGGCCGCTGTATGGTGGCGGTCTCGATGGCGATGTCACCGCTGGCGCAAACCGCCGCGAAGGCCGTGCCTGGCAATTGATCGCCAACTTCGACGACGACAGCCCAGGTCTTCAGGGCACCGCGGTCCCCCTTGGCAGTCAGACTGCGATTCCACTCGGCCGCGGCCTGCATTGCCGCCGATCGATTGGAGAACGTGTCTGCCTCGTCGATCGCGCTCTCGCCCACGTTGAGGACTTCGGGAATGTCCAGGGCGTGCGCCGGCGCCGCTGACAGGGCGCGCTCGCCCCGCTCTGCGTCCCAACCGCACCGACGCAAGCGAAAGAGAGTACCCGTGAATCGGCCCGACACCCTGCGAATCGTCGGTATGACCGCGGACTGGGCGATCGCGTCAGCCTCGCTCGCGGCGTAGTCGGTCACGTCAAGACGCCCTCCCGGCTGGCCGACGCCGACAGCCCAGAGGTCAACTGTCACGCCCTTGACGGCCAAAGGCGAGGCGATTGCCGCGGGGGCCTGGGAGCCAGCCAGGGCCGGCACAGCCGCCACCGTGGCGGACGTGGCCAGAAAGTCACGACGGGAAATGGATGAGGAGTGGGACATCACAGTACCCTTTCCTGCGCGCGAGAGCGCAAGAGACAAGCCGTGCTACTCGCTTGAGAAGTGGCACAAGAGCGCCACCGCTGCCGTCCTCGCTCCCCGCCTATGCGGATCACAGCTTGAGCGGCAACGCGAATAGCACGGCTTGAAAGTGGTGTACATCACAGAATCTCTTGTTTGCCGGTTCTCACGCCGGGACGCAGCGAGCACCACTCGCGACATCGTCTGGTAGTATCGGCACTGCAGCCCCAAAAGTCAAGCATGTGGACATTGGAATCGCGCAGACTGCGCGGTCGGCGCTCGCGAACGCGGCTGGAGGCGACGATTACCTTTTGCTACCACTGAATCAATCGGCAGCGCCACCGTGGCGGGTCGTCTGGAGTACAGTTTCGCAGGAACACGAGCGAACCCATGAACCAGCGTGAAGTGAACAAGATTACGGCCTGGATCGAGGCGGCACAGAAGGCCCAGCCCGAGGTAACCCTTGGTATTTTCATCTACATCCGCGACGGGCTCATCCAAGTCGGGCGCGGCGATGTACCCCTGGAGATGAAGTCATTCCCGATCGATGACCTGCCGCGAGTCAAGGAACTCATTGACCAGGCTCTCGACAAGGCGTTTGAGGCGGGACCGACGGACGCGGCGCCGGATGCCTGAGCACGACCTGTCGTGGTGCGTGGGCTCCGCGATTAGGCCGTGCATTGCATGGCGTACTCCTTAGATTGTGCATCCGGACCCGTACCCGGACGCACTGGATGGCTCTCGTTGGCTTTGACTGCTGCTCGTCCCGCGCCGCCGCGACGAGACGCTCACGCTGCTCCCGCTGCCGCCTTGCGACTTACTGGACGCTGAAGGCCCGCCAGACGACTTGGCGGAGAACGAGCTTACGGTCGCCCCGCTTGCGCTCGTGGAGCTTCCGCGTGAACGCTTTGACGATCGGGCTGACGTGCTGCTGCCCGAGTCGCGGCTACTGGAGTAGCTTGCGGATGGGCTGGCGCTGACCGACGAACTTTGGGAGGTGGAAGACGCAGTGCTGCCGCTGGACGGTGCCGAGTGTGAACTACCGTCGCTTGGGCTGCTTGCGGTGGTGCTGCTGACCGATCCAGACGACGCCTCGGAGCCGCCGCCGGCTGACGCGGCGAACCTTGCCGCGGCCCGTCCGGCAAAACCCTCGGAGCCGCCCGAGCCCGTCGACTGCGATCTTCCGCCAGAGAAGGTGCTGCCGCTATCGTGCCGTGATGTGGAGCCCAGGCTGCCGCTGCCCTGCGCAGACGAGTTCCGTTGCGAGTCACTGTCACTGCCCAGCGATCCAGAACCCTCCGAGCATCCGGACCACGCGCTCTGCGGTGCGCTCGTGGTGGACGTGGTGGCACGCGAGGGTGCGCTGTGGCTGGACCCGCTCCACCCGCCCGATCCTCCATTGCTGGCCGAAGAGCCGGGGGTTGACGTAGAGCCAGGGTTAGATGCTGAGCCAGGCCCCGACCATGATCCTCCGGAACCGGACGCGGACGGTCCGTACCCAGACCCGGAACCATACGAGCTTTTGGTCGGTCCTGGCGATGACAACCCGCTGGATGGAGCGGACGGCCCAGACCGGCAACTGCTTGTCTCGCGGTATAGGCTTCCGGAGCCCTCGGAACATGCCGATGTGAACGACCCGGCGCTTGTCCCGCTCCTGGTCGTACACCAACCGCACTTCGTCTCCCTGGACGCCGCCTTTAGCTCGGGGAGTCCGAGTCGCCGCCGCTGCTTCCTCCGCGCCATCTCCTCCGGGTCCTCAAGGCAGAACATGTCATCGAAGACCTGGTATGGGTACCGGGGAATCTCGGCGAGGTCAGTGGGCGACTTCTTCGCGTCGTTCTTCAGCCAAATGAAGTGCCACCCAACCTGGTCCTTGCCGGCGCTGTCCCTGTACGGCCCAAAGTCATGGTTCCAGCCGATGGCACGGCCGTCGGGGTCAAAGCGTGGTACGACTTCGCTTGTGTAGCCATTACCTTCGCACACCTGTCGCATGCGCATGACGCAGGTGATGCGGTATCGTACTGGATTGTCCACATCCGGAACGAACGTCTGATCGACCTCGCACGAATCGAATAGCAATGTTCCTGGGTGGGCGCCGAGGAACCCGAGTTCTCGGCCCATCCCATCGTCATGCCTGCTCAGCCCGCGGTTTACGGAGCCCATGCGGGACTTGAACGGAATGTTGCTCCCCTTGGCCTCGGCAGGGTTGATCTTGTTGAACTGGTGCAGGGTGAGCCTATCGCAGGTGATGTGGTACTCGACGATCGGGATCAGGATGCGGCAGATATTCGAGGTGGGGATGACAGGGTGCCATCCTCCACCGGGCGTGGCGATGGCCTGCGGGGTGATGACCAGGAACTGGCCCGAGTTGCGGATGCGCAGCGAGAGCGTCGTGTTCCTGGCATGCTTCGGCTTGGGGATCGACGAAGGCCACGCGTCGCGGATGTGCAAGAACTGGTACTGGGCCGTCACCAGGGTCTTGCTGAACACGGGCAGATCGCCGAGCGTGCGATCTTCCTCCCTCCCCGTGACCTTCCGCTTCGTCTTCCCCTGTTCGATTATCGTAGCCCTCTCGTCGAGTGGTCCAACGGTGATCGAGATTGGCACGACATTGGAGAGAAACACGCCCTTGTTCTTCGTTCGCCCATCAGGCCAGCGAGAATCGCCGACGAGACGCAGGAAGTCGCAAAGGTTGTCGCACGGGTCGAGCACCCAGCGTCGAGTGCCGACATAGCCCTGGGCGCTCGACAGGACCATCTGCGGGTTGACAGCAATCTCTTGAATCACGGGCTCCCTCCTGTGTTCGCCTCGCTGCCGACTTGTGTCATGCGTGGCAGGTTTGGAAAACGCTCGTGCAACGCTGCCGTCAGCCGGCCACATTCCGCCGCCAGCCGGCCCGCGCACGCATCGCAGACCAACGGCCCAAGCGTGTCGATCCCTGGGTGGTGCTCGCGCGGCTGGGGTAGCGCGCTGCCGCATGACGGACAGTGAGTTACGGTAAGCGTTATCATGGTCGATCTCATGGCGTCGTCCTCTGACTTGACTATCGTGCATTTCCCGGCCCCTCGCGCCAGCAATCGCCAACGCGAGAGACCGGGCGAGTCATCGCCGCCCACCTCAAGAGCCGGCCCACGGGCCAACTCACGGCTCAGGCAGTCTGCCCGATCGGCGGCTGACATGAATGTCCCTACTGCCACCTGCGCAGCGATTCGTTGACATCGCCAGCCGGTTGGGGATCTCGTTCCTTCCCCAAGACAATGTCGGGAGCCGCCTTCGCTTCGCTGACAGCGACAGTTCGTCGCGAGTCCTCCTCTCTCGATTCCGTCAAACACTTCTGACAAAACAGATTCGGACCGGTCAGGGCCTCAGAAAGCCGAACCACGGAAACCTTCGGCAGCCGTTCGCCGCACGAAGCACAACGCCTAGCAACTAACATTTCACGTCTCCTGGTTGTTAGAAGAACTACTCTTGTTTCGCCGTCTCAGTCTGTCCCCAGGCGGCCAGTTCGGCCGTGATGACACTGGATGCGCGAATGAGGTATAGGTCAACTGACTCGCCGGAAAGCACCACCCGATCCACGCGCCATAGCTCACCGTTGATGTTCACCAGGTCGCCGGAGCGCGGCAGACTGGGGAATGCGCAGGCTTGCGAGCCTTGGCCCGTGAGGTGGATCTGTACGTCAATCATCCTGCGCCTCTTCATACTTGTGCCTCAACCACCGGGACAACCTGCGCGCTAAGACCATGCGCAGGATTTCGGTGGTGAGCAGCAGCGGGACAGGACAGGGGCCTTATATAGGCCCCCTGTCCCGCTCCTGAGCTGCCACCTGCGGGACGGCGCTGTCCCGGTGCATTAGTCCCGCTGGTCCCGATGATATCCGGTGGGTGGTTCATGGTTGCCTCTTGAGGATGTAGCCCTCATACGGCGTCTTGCGGTTGTGCTTTGTGATGTCGATCGGCATCACATCGCCATCGTCAATCAGCGATGCGAGCGCGGGTGTGAATCGCGTGCCGCTCAGCCCCACACGTTCGCGGATGGCCTTGGCGGTGTCCCCGCCTGGGATCTTGGCCATGGTCTCGACAATCCGCCGTTTGTCGCTCTCAATCCGCCGTTGAACCCGTTCCTCCGACTGTGCGATTTTAGCTTTGTCGCGCCGGTTGTCCGCGTCGCGACGTGCCTCGTCGGCACGGCGGACCTCTGCCTCCCATCGTCGGCCGCCGGGGTCGTCCCGCGTCCCCTCGGCTACATCGACAGCCCAAAGGCCATTGTGGCCGGCAGAGCCGCCCGCTGAGAGCCATAGGCGATGCGCGCCCGTCCCCGGCTCGTATGGATCGCGGCGTGCGATCAGGAGCCATTGACGGGCCCACTCAGCGAACCCGCTCCACGCAGCGTCTTGTAGCTCCGGTGGCCCGAATGCATCGCGACCAAGGTTCTTGCGGGTGTGATGGACGAGGATCATCGTAGCGCCCGCGTCCTGGAATACCTGCGTCATGCCGGCCAGCAGGTCGCCTTGGGTGAATACATTGCCTGCGTCAGTCCCCGGCATCGTCATATAGGCTGGATCGATCGCAACGAGCCCAAGCTCATTGCCGGCAATGAATCGTCGCATGGCGTCGAGGTGGTCCAGGTGACCGAAGCGCGGCAGACGATCGGTCACCATCAGCCCATCGAGGTGACCAGCGTCGATCCCGGCCGCTGCCATGATTCGCAACAGCGTCTCCTGGATGGTCGCCAGGCCAGACTCTCCGGTCATCAGGCACGCGCGGACGCACCGCTCAGGGTGGTAGTATCCCAAGAACGGCCTACCTGATACCACGGATACCAGTAGGTCGACGAGCAGACTGGTCTTGAGCGTCTTTTGGGCGCCGGCCATCAGGCACGGCTGTCGATCCACGAGCAGCCCGGGGATGATGTAGTCCAGACTGTATCGCGTGGTCAGCAGATCGGCCGCGCGGATTGCCTGATAGTCGATGACTACTGGGCTGACCTCGCCCAGACGCGAGCGCACCGCTCCATTGTGTGAAGTCATTTTCGCGGCCTCGCCGATCGTTTGCGGTTGGCCGTTGCGCCCACAACGAAGCCCGTCACGGTGGCGGGTTTGCTCCCAGCGAGGGATGATCTTGGCTTCTTGCCGCCCCCTGCGCGGCCGGGATTGCCTCCCTGCTTGGCTGACGGGTAGAGCGCCTCGTAGAGCTTCTTGGCTTTGGCGATTACGCGGCACTCAGCGAGTATATCGAGATGGCCGCGAGCGAGAGCCGCGTTGAGGGATGCTAGCTCGGCGCGCATGCGTGTCTGCGCGGCTGCTGACAGTGGTGTAGGTGGTCTGCGTGACACTGCTGGTGGCTCCGGTGTCGTGTGGTATGTGGTTGTGTGCTGAGCCTCACTCCCACAGGCCGCCCGACGACACGGGAGTACCTTGGTGAGTTGGTCGGTTTCTTCGGTGCGCGGATCAATGCTCCGTCTCCGCCACTGGACCTCCGACCGTGCGAGAAGCCAAGAACGCGTCCAGGTCGGCGCGACGATAGCGACATAGGCTCCCGACTTTGACCATGGGCAAGGCGTACCGCCGCGTCGTGGCCCAATGAGCGAGTGTCGTCGCCTTGACGCCGAGGTAGTCGGCAGCTTGCTCGCGCGTGAGCAGGTCGTTGGTTGCGGATGCACAGGAAGACATGTCGAATACTCCGGGGTTGCGCGGACAAAAACCAGGACATCATTACCTATACAGATGCCAAGCGGTAATCGTCCCCGCAATAGCAGGTTGCAGGGCAGATGCAGAATAAACTCCGAACTGATCCCATGCACGGCCGCACGGGCCGCTGCCGAACGCCTGCCGGGCCATGTACCGGTCCACCACGCGCGGCGCTCGCGAGGCCAGGCTATTTCGGGATGTCAAAGAGCCGGGGTCAGAACTCGGTTGGCTCGTCCTGCTCTTCGGATGGCTTGGATTCCACGTCGATCGCCTCCAGAAACCGAACCTTGCCGCCTAGTTGCGTCATAGCGCCCACGGCCGCGGTGAGCCCGGCTCTCTCGGCATCCTGGCTCAAGCGGGCGTAGATAGCCGTCTGGTCACTTCCTGGGGCATGGCCCAAGAATTCGGCGATGGTGCGCATCGAGATCCCAGAGATCGCCGCCCATGACCCGCCGGATCGGCGCAGGTCGTGAATCGTGAGGTTCGCAAGGCCGGCGCGCTTGCACAATCGTCGCCAGGCCGGCATCGGGTCGCGGAGGTAGGGCGTGCCGGTCTTTCCCGCGCGGATGGCGGGGAACACATACTCGCTACCGTCACTCAAGGTTTGGAGCTTCTCCAGCACCTCGACGACGACGGGCACGAGTGGGAGCGTTTGGGGCCTTCCGCGTTTCGTTTCTGGGATGCGCCAGTTGGGACCGGATGGGCATTTCAGGTCCAAGTCAGCCCATTTCATGCGCTGGACCGTGCCACGCCGCGCGGTGGTGAACAGGCAGAGCACGAAGAACGCTTGGAGGTGGGGGTTCGGCTCTTCGGCTAGCGCCTGGAAGAACCGAGGCAACTCGGCGGCCGTGAGGTAGCGGTCTCGCGCCGTCTCAGGGAATGGTGGGACGCCTGCAGCCGGGTTTTCACCCGACCACCCCAGCCCATCGGCCTTGGCGAAGAGCATCTTCACCAGTGAGAGCACGCGATTTGCTTGCACCCGGCCGTTGGCATCTCCGAGCCGCATGTGGAGGCCGGCAACGTCGCCCTTCTTGACGGTTGCGAGCCGACGGTTGGCCCAGGGAGAGAGGTACACGTTGTAGATGCGTTCCCACTCCTTGATGCTCTTGAGCCGGCTGCCGTGCTTCTCACGCCAATGTGTCCACAGATCGCCGAGGTTCGGCTCCTCGCGTTTCGCCTTCCGCGAGGCCTGCCAAGCGTCGAGCCCTTTTGCCAGAATCTCTTGGTGCCATTTCTGGACGAGCTTGCGCGCACCCTCTACATTGAGCGCCGGGAATCGTCCCACGGGGATCTGCGCCGGCCTGCCGTCATACCACCTGTAGAGGTAGTATGTTTTCGAGCCGGCTGCGGTCACGCACAGAGCGAGTCCAGGGAGGGTGGTGTCGTGGATGTACACGCGTCCCTTGGCGGGCGGTGCCAGACGCTCCAAGCGAGCCATTGTGAAGGCGATTCGCTGGGCCTTGTTTCGGGTCGATGCCATGCTCTCCCGCCTCCCTCGGCTGTCATAGATTGCGTAACGCCATGCTCGCAAAGACCCCGGGAAAACAGGCGTCGGCCGTCAAGATCCGGTCATAGGCCTGTCATAGTTTGGGCATCCAAATCGGGGTCAGTAGAGGCCACCGTATCAACCTCTGTCATAGGGTATTATCGCCATTTTCACGATGAATGTCAAACGAAATATCAGTAGGTCAAACTGCGTAACAGGCAGCACGACTGACTCTGGATCAGTTAGTCTAGGTTCGAATCCTAGTTCCCCAGCTGCACATAAGCCCTTGGAAATCGGGGGCTTATGGCGTTTCTTGAGGTACGTCTTGCGGCCCAGAGAGAGTGCGCAAGCAGCCGTTGAAACAGGAGAGACGCATGAGCGGGGCACTTCTGTCCGTCCAAGTGCGGAAATCGTTTCTGGCCTTTGCGGCTTCGGGCTTGGCGGCGATTTTGTCGTTGCCCGTAGGGAACGCTGGGGAACAGGCGGAGAACGTCCTCAAGGTCGAACCTTTTGACCGCGATCCAGGTTGGGAAGGGCTAAACAACCGCCTGCTGCCCAAGGATCTTCCCACCTACACCCAGGACTTTGGCTACAGTTCGACCCACTTTGCCGGAAAGGGGAGCGGCGAACTGGGGGGCCGGGTTTGTCGCGCCCCGATTCCGGCCTATTATGCCGCCAAGATCGCTCCCAAGACGCTCCGCGACAGGCTGCACGCGTCGGGGACGTTCGCGGTTACGGCGACTGCCGGCAGCACGGCGGTCTTCTTCGGTTGGTTCAAGTCGCAACAACCGGGCGGCAGCGGCCGGCCGCTGGACTCCCTGGGCCTGAACATCGGCGGCGAGCGGGAGGGAGGGCGTCTGGCGGTACGGCTCATCAGCAGCACGAACAAGAGTTGTGGCACCTTCATCACGCCTTTCGGCCGGAAGCCTTTGCGTCCCACACCGATCAAGAATGACGGGACGCGCTACACCTGGACTTTGGACTACGATCCGGACGCCAACGATGGCAATGGCCGATTCGAGTTCATGGTCAAAGGCGACCGTGGTCAGAGCGAGGAGTTCGAGGGCCAGACGTTCTCGGTGGACCTGCCGCCGGGGTTCAAGCAGGAGGGGGCTGTCTTCGACCGCTTTGGGCTGATGAACGGCCTGAAGTCGGGCAGCACGATGACCATCTACTTCGACGATCTGAGCTTTGACGGCCAGCGAGAGGATTTCTCGCGGGATCCTGGTTGGGAGGGCTCGGGCAACCGGGGGACGTTTGAGAACCCTATCCCGGCTGGACGGCATGACTTTGGCTACAGCCTGACAAGCTTTGCCGGCGGCTCGCCGGGAGAGGTCGGCGGCGTGTTGTGGCGTGGCGGCAAGTATGCCTACTATGCTGACCGCGTTGGTCCGCTGAGTCTGGACGACCGACTGGAGGCTAGCGGCCGTGTTGTGCTGGTTGTGGGCGGGGTTGATGCCGACATGTACCTGGGCTGGTTCAATGGAGAGAATCAGGCCGAGCCGCCTACCCTGGCGGGACATTTTCTCGGTGTGCATGTCGGAGGGCCGACGCGGGTCGGGCACTACTTCCAGCCCGCTTTTGCCACGGCTAAGGGGACCAGGGGGCACGCCAATGCCGGGCCGTTGCTCACGCCGGGCAAGGTCTACGACTGGTCCCTGGTCTACGATCCGACGGCCGAGGGTGACCAAGGCGCGATCCAAGTGACTCTGGGCCAGGAGTCCGTGACGCACACCTTGAAGAAAGGCCAGAAGCAAGACGTCCGTCTTGATCGGTTCGGCCTGTTTACGCCGGTCGTCGGTGGGCAGATCGTGAAGATTTTTCTGGACGACCTGAAATACACGGCGGCGCGCACGCGGCGGTGAATCATGACTGCGGCCGCCAGGGCCGCCGCCGGTTGGAAACGGCGGCACGCTATGCTTATGCTGCGCGAAAGCACAGCCCCACGCTTCGCAGTGTTGAGGTCCAAGCGGAAGAAGGCAGAAAAGTGCTCTCGCCAAGCCGCAAAGAACGCAAAGCAAGATGGGGAGGACTGACCGTTTGCCGCTGGACGAGCGACTTCGCTCGTTAGGGAACCGCGCGTTGGTCGGCAGGAATCTGGGGCTTGCGCGGGCACGGAACGAGCCTGGGCAGCGCGGAGCTCAATAGTGGCCCATTGGTGGTCCAAAGCGAGGCAAGCGGGTACACTACGCATGTTCGTTGCTGCTTGGATAGAACCCGGGTTCTCTATACCCCTTGGGACCATACCAGATTCATTGGTGATGCAGGACCCAATCATCGGGGCAAGGAGATGACAAGCATGTTTCAAGACCTCACGGCTGCCGGCGCGGTTCGTGATCGCCGAGGTTCCCATTGACCGTGGGCACCTGGTCTCGACGGTCGACGTGCTGCCGACGATCTGCGACTATGCCGGCGTGCAGGCGCCGCCTAGAATGTGCGGACAAAGCTTGCGCACGGTGATCGAGCGGCCCGACACTCCCGGCCACGAGTTCGTGGTCTCTGAGATTGCGGGAGGCACCGGCGCCAAGGGGCGGAGCTTCATGGTGCAGACGAAGCGTTATAAGTACATGACTTTCCCCGTAGCCGACGGGTTGGAGATGCTGTTCGATCTGCAGTCCGATCCGGGCGAGGTGAAGAATCTGGCTGCTGAGGCGGCGTTGAAGGGCGAGTTGGAGCGGCACCGGCAATTGTTGGCCCAGTGGAAGACTGCGACCGAGGAGGAGAAGTACCGGGTGCCAGAGGCCAAGCAGGGCGGGCGCAAAGCGAAGCGGTTGAGGCGGTAAGGAGCCTGTCACCGGGCCATCGCAAACCACTTGAATATCGTTATCCGCACGGAAGAGACTGCGGCCATTGTCCGGGATGCGGTCCATCGTGAATGAACAGGAGAGACTATGCTCAACGACGGTGAGAAGGGGGTTGTGATTCAGCGAGATCGTCAGACGTATGCCATGGCACCGCACTTGCCTTGCGGGGTGGTCACACCGGAGATTCTGCGCAAAGTGGCCGACGTGGCCGAGAAGTATCAGGCGCAGGCCATCAAGGTGACCAGCGCCGCGCGGATCGCCCTGGTCGGCATTCGGGAGGAGGACGTCGACGCCGTGTGGGCCGAATTGGGCATGGATCCTGGCAGCGTGGTGGGCATCTGCGTGCGGAGCATCAAGGCATGTCCGGGGACCACCTACTGCAAACGCGGCCAACAGGACAGCCTAGGGATCGGTTTGCTGCTGGACAAGCGTTACCACGGCATGGAGATGCCGGGCAAGATGAAGATCGGGGTCAGTGGCTGTCCGAACCAGTGCGGCGAGACGAGCTTCAAGGATATTGGGCTGGTGGGCACACCCAAGGGCTGGCGCGTGTATGTCGGCGGCAATGGCGGAACCAATCCGCGGATCGGCGAAACGCTGGCCCAGCGGATTGACACGGAACACGTGTTGGCCTTAGTGGCGCGGATCGTCGACTACTATCGAACGAATGCCAAGCCGAAGGAGCGGATGGGCCGGATGATCGAGCGGCTGGGATTGTCGCACATGGAGGAAGCTTTGGGGCTGGGCAGCGACTCGTAGGCGGCCGATGGACGAGGGGCGACGAAAGTGATCCGCTCGCCGGCGTACTTGCTGGCTGGAGAGGGATCGTCGAGGAAGGGGCGGAAGCCCTTTCGTTGCCTGGCGTCTCGTCCCGGCTGGAAGGCGAAATAGCCGCCTCCAGGTCGGAGCGATTTCCAGCGAACTCGGCCACAGGGCGGTGCGTAATCCCGGTTACGGAACCGGGATGAGTTCCACGACCAGGGTCGTGTTGCGGATGTCCTGCAAGTGGATGGCCAGCTTGCGGATCTTGGAGTTGCTGACCTGCTTGTCCACCTTGGGCGAGGTCGGCAGCGGCTCGGCTGCACGCAGCTCAAACTGAGCCTTCGTCGGTTCGACCAGAAGGACTTCCATCTTCTTCCCACCTTGGCTCAGCGTGGCTCGACGCCCGTCCGGGGCCACTTCCACCTGGGCCATCGTGTGCAGGAACGACCACAGGTCGGCCGCCTTAGCCCCTTCGATCCGGTCGCTAATCCGCACGCGATTGCGGTCGATCATCTCGTACCGACGCGTCACCTTCCTGGCGTGATCGGCATAGGCCTTGCTCAAATCCATCTCGGCCAGGCACCGTTCCGGCTTCGACTCGAATCGGGTGATGGGCGCCGGCGTGCTGGGCGTCTGGTCCGGATCCAGGCTCGGATTGAAGAGCAGCGTGTTGTGCCCTTCGGCGCGCGTGCGGTAATACTCCCACCGCTTGTGCTTATGCGTGTGGCTCATGTAGGTCTCGTGTTCGGTGCCGCAGTCCACAATCCAACGCACACCGTTGGCCTCAAGGATGAAGCTGCCCGAGTCCAGATGCCGGTGGTTGTAGTCTGAAGCCGGTGCGCCTTCGATGCCCAACACCAGGGCGTTGGGATCGTCCCAGGCACTGCGCATGACGGCCAGCTCGGCTCCGCGGAAACGCTTGTCCAGCGGGAACTCGCGCGGGTCCATTCCTCTGGCCGACGGGTCGTACCAGAGCAGGTCCTCCACCCGTCCCCGGTCGGGGCGTGTGGAGAGCACGGTGTAACGGAACCAGGAGTGCCGCGGGGTGTTGTAGTGTCGGCCGAACCAGAAGTGCTGGGGCGACGACAAGAGGGTGTTGCCGCAATCACCGAAGTCGAACGACCCGTAGCTGGCGCCGCTGAAGTAGAGTTGGAAATCGGCCGACTGGGCGTATCCGTCCACCTTGTCCAGGCCCAGGCACGTGCCCAGCGAGGTTTGCAGCGCGTCCAGCAAGGCTGTGTTGTATTGCGTGGCATAGTGCCAATAGGTGACGCCTTCGGTACCGGCGCCGTCGGGCTGGTAGACGCGGACCGCGTTGGGAATCAGCGCCACGGCCATGCTCACGATCTTGGCCGCCAGCTTCGGCTCGTCTTCGGCCACGGCCAATGCGCCCAGGGCGATGCCGCCGTTGCAGACCTGGTTCCAGTTGTTGGTCACCTTGGCCCAACTGCGCAGTTGGGGCTCGTAGGCGCGCAGCGCCGGTTGCAGGCCCATCTCCAGGATTGCCTTGCGAAGTCGCGCCCGTTGTTCGTCCGTCCAGCGGTCGTAGAACCAGTCGTAGCCCAGGGCGAACGCGTACGTCATCTCGGCCGTGTCGAGGAAATGGGCCGGGTTCCAATCGGGAAACTCGGCCACGGCCGACAACTCCTTCCAGGCCCGATCCGCATACTTCGGTTCGCCGGTCAGGCGGTAGAGGAATCCCCATTCCGTGATCCGGCGCAGCACGTCGCGGCTGATCGGCAGCAAGCGCCGTCCGTCCGGCTTCTCGTACTTGCACGGTTCCTTGGCCATGCTCTTCTGCGCGCTCTTTTCGATTACCGCGTAGACCTTGGCGGCGACCGGATCCTCCTTCACTACCTTGCGGACCAGATCCAGGCGTTCGGCCGTCAGGTGCAGGCGCGGATGCTCCCGACGCAGCGTGTCGAGCGATTGGGCCGGCACCTTCACGTTCGCCTCGGTCTTCGTCGATCGTGGCTTGGCTGCCTGCGCCGACCCGGCGCCGATCAGCATCGCGACCAGGCCGGCCACGACGCCCCAGCCCCAACGGTCCCACACCTCACGAGACAGAAGAGACGATTCGACAGCAACACAGATCGACATCGCATGCGCTCCGGGCAGGTCTAAGAGGGCGGGATAAGGGACGGGGCCTGCCGCAGAGGTCGGCTGCGGGAGGGGCAAGGCCAGGACGACCGTCGCCGTCGCAGCCTGGAGCCGACTTCCCATTATAATCGTCCCAAACCCCGACAACAGCCCTGCGCGGCCTCGCTTTCCACTCCCCGCTCTTCCCGTTCATCTGTGCGCCAGCACCTTCTCGTCCGCCTTCTTCGGACGGGCCGGGCCGATCGCTTCTGCGCCGTCGAACCGCACGGCCTCCTGAGCCCTTGCCAGCTTGGCTTGGCTGGGGGCACCCTGGAAGCCCGAGCCCAACGGGCCGACCAGCAGGGCGGGCAGCAGAACCAGGTCGCCGGCCAAACCGGCAGTCAGTTGGGCACCCAGCATCCAGGCGAATCGCTGTGCCGGAAGGAACTCGCTGAATCCGAAGACCGCCAGGCCCAGCACGCAAGTGACTGAGGTCTGGATCATGGCTGCCCCACAGTGCCCGTAGGCATAGCGCACGGCTGCCTGGCGTCCCAGGCCCTGGTTCAGCGCGCGCTGGAAGAAGGTGAGGAGGTGCAACGTGTCGTCGACGGCAATGCCCAGCGCGATGCTGGCCGTCATGACCGACCCGATGTCCATGGGCATGCCCAGCCAACCCATCAGGCCGAACAGAATCAGGCCGGGAAAGACATTCGAGACCATGGCCACCAGGCCGTTGAGCACGCCGGCCTGCAAGACGATCGTCACGGCAGTGATCACGGCGAATGTCGACAGAAAACTCGTGAACAGGTTTGACATCAGGTAGCGTTGGATCTCGTGTACCAGGGGCATGATGCCCGTGAACCGCGCCGAGACGCCCGGGATGGGCCTCCCCTCCGCATCGTGCAGCAGCGGTTTGATTTGCCGTCGTACGCGGTGCAGGAAATCGCCGTAGTCCATAGTCTGCCTGGCCGGCACAAAGGCGGTGAGTCGCCACTGTTCACCTTTGGGCGTCACTCGTAGAAACCCAGCGCCGGCGAACAGGCCCCGCCCGGCGGCGAACCACTCCTGCAACCAGCCGTCGATCGCCTCGCGTGGCACGTCGAAGCCGGCGGGAAGGGCCGGCAAGAAGGTCACCGGCGAGAGTATGCCGCCCACGGGCTTCAGAGCTCGCAGCGCGGTCTCGCTCTGCTGCAGCAAATTCAATCGCTGGCCGGCCGAAAGTGCGCACTGCGGCGTCATGTCCAGCAGCACTTCGATCGGCACCAGCGGAGCCACGTTTGTTTCCAGCCAATCGTAATCGGCCAGAATGCGGCTCTGCGCCGGAAATAGCGTTTCGATCCTCACCGACGTGCTGAGGAATCGCACACCCAGGCCGGCCGCGACCATCCCGGCAATGCCCACCAGTGCCACGGCGGCGTGGTGTCGGGCAATCCATCCGGCGAAGCGGTCCCAACCCTGCTCGCCGCGATCCGTCGCGGGACGGTGTCCGGCCGGAGCTGCCGCCGGTGCCGCCAGCGGCCACAGCGACAGGACGCCCGGCACGAGGATCAGCACCAGGCCTGCGCCCAGAGCTACTCCCGCGGCGCCGAACGCGCCGAACGAGCGGATTGGGCTCAAATCGCTCAGCATCAGGGAGGACAGAGCCACTGCCGTGGTCGCGGCCGAAAGCACCGTGGGCAGCCATCCCAGCCGGAATGCCTCGCGCCCGGCCTCGGCCGCGTTCCCCTCGCCGGCCGCCTTGAAGTAGTAGTTGGTTAAGTGGATTCCGCTGGTGATGGCTGTCACCTGGACCAGCGGCGGCAGCACGATGAGCACCGCGTTCATGGTCTCGCCGCTGTAGTGCAGCAGGGCCAGGGTGGCCGCCTGCCCGAACAGGGCAATCGCAAAGACCAGTAGCGTCGCTCGAAGCGATCGCAGGCACCACCAGCAGATCACCAGCATCAGCAGGGCCGAAGGGGGCAGCAGCTTCTGCATCGAATCGCGCCCCGTGCGATCGACCGTCAGCCCGTCGATCACCGGCCCGGCCAGGTGCAGGTCGTTGCGCTGCACGCCGCACAAGTCGTGCGCGGCACGCACGAGCCAGTCGACCAGGGGTTCACGCCGGGCCAGTCCCTCGGCATTGAACGTCACGATCACGCACGTGGTCCGCCGGTCCGGCCCCACCAGCGAGCCCTGCAACCGGCTCAACGCCTCCTCGACAGGAAGTCCCAGTGGCGGGGCCGTCAGTTGCCCCAGCATTTCGCGGCCGCTCAGCACATTCTGGAAGTACCAATCACCCTCCGGCGACCGAAACTCGGGCGCCCGCCGCAGCAGGTCGGTGAACCGGTCCAGGCGTGACTCGTCCACCGTGCAACCCGGCCAGCTCATCACCACCACGTCGCCCGGCGCGAACCGCTCGCAGAACCGGTCGTAGTCGCGGCGTGGGCCGAACGTGCCGGAGACCCATTCCAGCGGCGAATTCGCGCTGGTCTGCAGGGCCTTCATTGCGCCCGGTATCACCAGGATCAGCGACAACAGCGCGTAGCAGACCAGTAGCAGGTATCGCCTGTTCGACGGAACCATGGAGCACTTCCTTGCTTCTCACGCCGCAACCGGTGTCGACGTCTCGTGCGCTGCGGCGACGGCCTTGGGCCGGGGACGCAGCTTTCCCAGCGGGCCGAAGAAGAACGGATAGCCGGCCACGCGCGTCTGGTAGCGGCGATACGTGTCTCCCAGGTAGTACACCAACCGGCGATCTTTCAGATGGCTGCCCAGGAAGATATACGCGGTCCAGATGCCCGTCAGCACCGCGTGGTCCAATGTCATCGTCGGCGTGAACCAGACCAGGCCCAGGAAGCTCAAGTAGACCGGGTGGCGCAGAAGGTGGTACGCGCCCCGCGGCTGGAACTCGCGCCGCGGCACGGGCTGCCCGCGCAGCCAGTACAGCCAAGGCGTCAGGCCCGTCTGGTAACCGAGCCCCGTCAGGCTCAGGCTGTAGACCAGCGCGATCCACGAGGCATAGAAGGCCCATGTGACCACTGTGCCGGCTGCGCCCCGCAGCTCCCAGATCACTACGGGGCTGTTGCGCCAACCGGCGAACAGCACCAGCAATCCGGCACACGTGGCCACGCAGTAGAATAGGCCATAGAATTCTGAGGCGATCCATCGGCTCAGCCTCTGCCGCATGGCCGGAAGCAGCAACGCGCTGTGTACGACGGCGAATTGCAGCGCCAGCAGGCTGTCCCACCACCAGACACCGCCCTCCGCCGCCCGCCCCGGCCCCTTCAGGAACCAGAACAGGTACCAGACCGTCAGCAGGAACAAGGCGTGCGTGAATAACCCGAATCCGATCCCCGCAACTCGCCGAATCCCGGCCGTGACCATGATGGTTTCTCCTTGACCACGATGTGCGCCGCAGAACGGCCGTTCCACGGGGCGGCTTGTGTGGGCCCTGGGACGCCGCCCCCGATCGGTCACACCGCCTTCTTCTCTGCAATGAAGCATCCGTACTGCATCGCGCCACTGCGGTAGGCGTCGAGGATCGTCTGGAACCGGTCCAGGAACATCTGCGTCTTGCCGTCGATCCATCCGGCCAGCCGGCGGAAACCGGTCCGCCGCACGCGTGACCGGCAGATTTCCCACGTCCTCGCGACCCGGTCCGTCCAGTCGTCGGCGCGTTGCACCACCAGATTCGACTGCTCGAACCACCGCACGTACTCGTCGCGCGTGGCCAACGAGGGACAAAAGAACCCTTCGCACACCTTCTCCACCTGGCGAACCTGCTCCGGCGTGTCGAGTTGATCACCGGCGAGCCAGGCACAGACGGCCATACGCCCGCCTGGGCGCAGCCATGCAGCGGCGCGGCGGAAGAACGCGGGCTTGTCGAACAGGTGCTCGGTGCACTCGATGCTCCAAAGCACGTCGAAACGGCCGGCTTCGAATTCGACCTTCTCAGCGTCTTCGCAGCGAAAGACGGTCCGTCGCGATACGCCGTGCCATCGGGCCGAGAGGCTGGCCCAGGCGCGCTGCACAGGGCTGAGCGTGATGCCCGTCACACGGCAACCAAGCGTCCGGGCGAGATGAATGGCCGAGCCGCCCATCCCGCTGCCCACGTCGAGCACCTCTTCGCCGCCATGCAGTCCGGCCAGCGAGCCCAGGGTTTCGGTGAGCCGTTGCTGAGCCGCGGCCGGCGACTCGTCGGCCGTCCAAAGTCCGTGGTGGATGTGCCGCCCCCAGAACAGCCAATAGAAGGGCGTTACCAGGTCGTAATGCTGCCGAATCCAGTCCTTCTGGACCGTGTTGTCCGCGATCATTTGGGCTTCCTTTCAAAGGGCGGTGTCATGTTCCTGTCGGGGTGGCTCACTGCGTCACCGTGCTCTGCGCCGGAGCGAGGTTCGTCCCGGCAATCCACAGATCGCCGTAGATGTCCAGGCGGTCGGCCACGCCGATGGTGCCCAGGGCCAGGGAGTAGGGTTTGATACCGTAGTCGGTCTGCAGGATGCTGAACCGCCCGCGTGCGTGCGTCCAACCGTCCTTTTCCACCGCCTCGACCACAAATCGCAGCGGCCTGGTCACGCCGTGCAGCGTGAACTGGCAATCGAGTTCCCACTGCGGATGGCCGGCCGGGCTGGGTTGAGGCAAGGGACGAACGGACTGCACATGGCACACGGCCGTCGGGTACCGCTGTACGTCGAGGACGTCCGGGCCAAGCATGTTGGCCGTCACCTTCTGACGCGTCGTCGCGTCCGAGGCACCTTCCAAACCGATGTACTTGCGAGCGTCGTCCGTGTCGGCCTGGAAGGAGGCCATGTCGAATACCATGTCGCCCACGTCTTGGTGGGCACCAGGCCTTCCGCTGGCCTGACGCAGGCGTGCCACGACGGCATGCTCGTGCCCAAAACCGGTCTTGCCAACATGGACGTAGATGCGACTGCTCTCCAGGTGCACTTCGCCCGGCTGATACGTACGCTGAGCCTGCGTCTGAACGGCCTGGGCGACTACCTGTCCAGACGTTCTTGGTGAGGGGCCTATGAGCAGGATTGCGGCGGCAAGAACCACGCCGTGCGGAAGGCCAGTGCGAGACATGGGCGAACTCCTCGTGCGTCGAGTCATCTTTTGTGGAGTGAGAACATGTATCAGGAAAAGTCTCTCCGGGGATTGTATCGACAATTAAGGCTGTTAAAAATAGCAATTTAATTGTGCGGCCGTGATTCTTCGTCGATATGTCCCATTGAAACGTATTGTGTCTTGTCATACCGCGTACAATACGCGGACTAGTGGGCTGGATGCAGAAATACAGGGTTTTCGTAAACTGCGTCGCCGCCGCAGACGCGCAGGACATCCTGGAATACCAGGGCCTCGTCCGTCCGAAACAGGACCCCGGAGACAGCCGATGCTTTTGCGATGGAACGCCGATCTCAGCGCACGTCTGCGCGAAGCGGAAGTGATGGACCAACCGGGGCTCGACCGTACCAGCCACCTCCGGGCACTCAAGGGACTGGCGCGGCTGAATTGGATCAGCCGTAGTGCGGCGATTGTCTGGAGACCTTTGGCCGCGTTGATGCCCGACGGGCGTCGGCCGCTGCGCGTGCTTGATCTGGCTACCGGCAGCGGAGATGTCCTGGTACGCGTGTGGCAATGTGCACGACGGAGGGGGCGCTCCGTGGATCTGTGGGGAGTGGATGCCAGTCCCCTGGCTATCGAGACGGCGCGCGAGCGCGCCGCCCGAACGAGAGCGGCAGTGCGTTTTGAACAGCTCGACGTGCTGAAGGAGGATTTGCCGTCGGGGTTTGACGCAATTATCTGTTCGCTATTTTTGCACCACTTGGAGAGCGGCGAGGCGATCGGACTACTGGCACGCATGGCGGGCGCGACGCGGCGACTGGTGCTGGCCAACGACCTGGTGCGAAGTCGCATCGGGCTCCGGACTGTGACCCTGGCCACGCGGTTGGTGACCAGGTCGGAAGTCGTGCACGTGGATGCGGTGCGATCCGTTCGCGCGGCTTTCACCGTTGGGGAGGCACGGGAGTTGGCACGAGCGGCCGGAATGCAGGACGCGCGCGTGACGCCTCGTTGGCCGTGTAGGATGCTGCTGACATGGGAGCGGAGATGAACAACCGGGAAGAGTCGGCGATCGGGGCTGGTTTGCCGCTGTCGGAGGCTGCAGGGCGAAATTGGGACGTGCTGGTGGCCGGGGCGGGACCGGCCGGAGCGCTGACGGCATACAACCTGGCCAGGCAAGGGGGCCGTGTCCTGCTGGTCGACAAGGCGAGCTACCCGCGTTGGAAGGTCTGCGGGTGCTGCCTTAACGGAGCAACACTGAGGGCCCTGGAGGTGGCCGGGCTGGGGGCACTCCCGAAGCGACTTGGCGGGGTGCCGCTGCAGCGGCTGGAGTTGCACGTGCGTGGGCAGGAAGCCGTGATCGGTTTGCCCATAGGGATGGCCCTTTCGCGACAGGCCCTGGATGCGGCTTTGGTGGCCGAGGCGATTGCAGCGGGGGCGACCTTCTTGCCACAGACGGAGGCGAGTTGGCTTTCGGCCGACGAGCGGCAATCACGCGTACGCCTGCAACAGGGGACCGAGGAGGTGGTGGCGAGTGCCTCGGTCACGGTCGCGGCTGACGGTCTGGGGGGCCGCTTTCTGCGTGCACGGCCAGATATGAGCGCGGCCGTGTCACCTCAGGCACCGGTCGGACTGGGAGCCATCGTCGAAAGCCCGCCGGATTGCTATGCCCCGCACACGATCTACATGGCATGCAGCCCAGGGGGCTACGTGGGGGCCGTGCGTCTGGAGGATGGGCGGCTGGATCTGGCCGCGGCGTTGGATCGTCGGCGTCTGCAGGACAGCGAGACTCCGGCGGCCGCGGTGAGCAAGATCTTGCAGGAGAACGGTCTGTGCAGTCCCCCGGGGTTGGAGTCGCTGCATTTTCGCGGGACTCCGCCCTTGACCCGGCGTCGGCGCCACGTGGCCGCCGAGCGGTTGTTCGTATTGGGCGATGCGGCTGGATACCTGGAGCCGTTTACGGGCGAGGGGATGTCGTGGGCCACGCAACAGTCGCTGTTGCTGACGCCGATTGTGATGCGGGCCGCTGCCGGTTGGTCGGCCGGACTGGCCGAGCAGTGGCAGAGTTGTTTTGAGCGTTTTCTGAAGGAACGGCAAGGCGTATGCCGGGTGGCGACTTGGCTGGTGCGACGGCCCGTGATTGCCCAGGCTGCGGTGGCGACTCTGCGGCGCTTTCCGGGGCTGGCCGGCCCGTGGGTCCATGCCGTGAACCGACCTTGTGCGGGGATGGGAGCGATTGGCAAATGAGTTTGGCTATTTGGGGACTGGGCACGGCGACACCTGAGCACCGCATCGATCAAGAACATGCGGCTCGAATCGCGCAGACCTTGCTGGGCGATGGGGGCCACGACCGGCCGGTGGCGGCGCTATTTCGCCGCACGCAGGTTCGCAGTCGGGCCAGTGTCCTGCTGGAGCGGACGAATGGGTCGCCGACGCTGCGGGGCTTTTACCGGCCTTCGTTCGGGCCGGAGGATCGCGGTCCGGCCACGGCGTTGCGGATGCAGCGCTATGCCGAAGAGGCGGTGCCGCTGGCAGCGGCGGCTTGCCGCAGGGCCTTAGAGGCGGCCGGGCTTGCGGCCCCATCGGTGACCCATCTGTTGACCGTCTCTTGCACGGGATTCTTTGCGCCGGGAGTGGATCTGGCCTTGGTGCGACAACTGGGGTTGATGCCCAGCGTGGGCCGGCTGCACGTGGGGTTCATGGGTTGTCACGGCGCTTTGAATGCGTTGCGCGCTGCGCAGGCGATCGCCACGTCCGAGCCGCAGGCGGTGGTCTTGCTCTGTGCGGTGGAACTATGCAGTCTGCACTATCAATACGGCCGCGACGCGCAGAAGTTGGTAGCCAACGCCCTGTTCGCCGATGGTGCGGCAGCGATGGTCGGCCGGGCCGAGCCTCCGCGTTCGGACGCCTGGCGCGTGGTGGCCAGCGGTTCGTATCTGCTTCCCGGCGACGAAGAGGGGATGACCTGGCGGATCGGCGACCATGGCTTTGAGATGACCCTCTCGCCGCGCGTGCCCCAACAGATCGCCACGCACCTCCGGCCCTGGCTCGAGTCGTGGCTTGCGTCGGCCGGGCTGCGTCTGGACCAGGTTGGCTCGTGGGCCGTGCATCCGGGCGGACCTCGCGTCCTCGCCAGCGTAACCGAGGCCTTGGGCCTGCCGGCCTCGGCCGTCGAGACCTCGGCCGAAGTCCTGGCCGAATGGGGCAACATGTCGTCGCCCACCGTCCTTTTCGTGCTAGAACGGCTGCGGCGACTGGACGCGCCGCGTCCCTGCGTGCTTCTGGGCTTCGGGCCTGGACTAGTCGCCGAAGCGGCCCTTGTAGAGTGAGACTATCGGCAAGGCAGTTCCGGGCCAGACGGCTTGCAGCGACCGGCCGAACCTCGGGCGACGAGCGGGTGTCCCACTTCGGGCCCGGTCATAGGCTTTTTCCCAAGAATCCGACTATGAATGACTTGTCATGGACCAAGGAGTTTCCCGGCTCGGTGACCCTCTGCGATACGGCCGGGGTGATTCTGCAGATGAATGACGCGTCGGCCAGCTTGTTCGCCAAGTACGGCGGTCGCGATCTGATCGGCCGCAACCTGTTGGACTGCCATCCGGAGCCGTCGCGGAGCAAGTTGGCGGAGATGTTGGCAACCGGCCGGGCCAACGCTTACACGATCCGCAAGAATGGCGCGAAGAAGCTGATCTACCAATCGCCCTGGTACGAACAGGGGCAGTACCGAGGGCTGGTGGAAATCGCGCTAAGTCTGCCCGACGAAGTGCCGCACTTCGACCGCGACACCCAAGAGCCGGGCCAGCCCAACAATCCCTGAAGTGAGCCCTGGTCCCGAGTCCCGCTCCCTGCTCCGGGCTTTCCACTTTCCGCTCTCCGCTTCAGCCGAGGCAGGGGGCTCTTGGAATCGTGGTCGGGCTGCGGTAGATTGTGCTGGATGAGCAACGTTCGTTCGTCTCCTTCCTCTGTGATGCAGCGCGTGCAAGAAGCCGTGCACCGCTACTGGGGATTTGACGATCTGCGGCCGTTACAGGGCGAGGCGATCGCCGCCGCCTTGCAGGGCCGGGATTCGCTCGTCGTGCTGCCCACCGGCGGAGGCAAGTCGCTGTGCTATCAGACGCCGCCGCTGGTCGCCGGGGGAACGGACGTGGTTGTCTCGCCCCTCATCTCCTTGATGAAGGACCAGGTCGACAGCCTGGCCGGTGTGGGCTATCCGGCTGCCGCGTTGCACGGCAACCTGGGTGACGAGGAGCGGCGGAAGATCGAGCAGGGGCTGTCGGCACGCGAGTATCGGCTGCTGCTGGTGGCCCCGGAGCGTCTCCTGCAGCCCGGCTTCTTGCAGAAGCTGGAGTCGCTGGACGTTCGCCGCTTCGTGATCGACGAGGCACATTGCATCAGCCACTGGGGGCACGACTTCCGGCCCGAGTATCGGCACCTGGCCGTGCTGCGCCAGCGGTTTCCACAGGCCAGCCTGCATGCCTTCACCGCCACGGCTACGGCGCGGGTGCGCGAGGACATTCTGCGGCAACTGGAACTCCGCGATCCGGCAGTGCTGGTGGGGCGATTCGACCGGGCCAACCTGGTCTATCGGGTGTTGCCCCAGGTGGATCGCAACGAGCAGACGCTGGAGGTCCTGCGACGGCATGCGGGCGAGGCGTCGATCGTGTATTGCCTCAGCCGGAAGGATACGGAAGCCATGGCCGCGTTTCTGCGGCGCGCGGGCCTGGACGCGGCGCACTATCACGCCGGCATGGAGGCCGCGGAACGACGCCGCACGCAGGACGCCTTTGCCCTGGAACGGTTGAACGTGGTGGTGGCCACCGTGGCCTTCGGCATGGGCATCGACCGCAGCAACGTGCGCTGCGTGCTGCACGCCGGGCTGCCCAAGTCGATCGAGCACTATCAGCAGGAGACGGGCCGCGCCGGGCGCGACGGGCTGGAGGCCGAATGCGTGCTGCTGTACACGGCGGCGGACGTCATCCGCTGGGAGTCGCTGCTCCGCAAGAGCGCTCAGGAGACGCAGGAATCGTCCGAGTCGCTGGGCCCAGAAGAACAGGCGGAGATTCTGGCGGTCAGCCTGGAGCACCTGCGCCAGATGCAGCAGTATGCCAACGTGGCCACCTGCCGACACAAGCTGCTGTCGGAGTATTTTGGGCAGGCTTACGAGCAGCCGGATTGCGGGGCCTGCGACGTGTGCCTGGGCGAGGTGGAAGGCATCGCCGAGGCCACCGTGATTGCCCAGAAGATCCTGTCCTGCGTGGCGCGCGTGGAGCAGCGATTCGGCGTGGGGCACGTGACCGACGTATTGATGGGGGGCGATACGGAAATGGTCCGCCGCTGCCACCATGAACGACTGAGCACGTATGGGATCCTCCAGGAGCACAGCAAGAAGGAAGTGCAGAGTTGGATCTACCAGTTGTTGGATCAGGGGTTGCTGGGCCGCACGGAGGGTGAATGGCCCGTGCTGCAACTCAACGCCCAGTCGTGGGCCGTGATGCGCGGGCAGTTGCCGGTGCGGTTGTTCCGGGCCAAGAAGGAGCGCCGGCAACGAACGCGGCACGAGGAAAGCACGTGGGAAGGGGCCGACCGCGGGCTGTTCGATCGGCTGCGCCAGTGGCGGCGCGAAGCGGCCACGCGGCGCAGGGTGGCGCCGTTCATGATCCTACACGACAACGTCTTGCAGCAGTTGGCGATCTTGCGGCCGACGAATCTGGGGACGCTGGCGCAGGTGCGGGGGATAGGCGAGCAGCGATTGGCCCGGCTGGGCGCAGACCTGATCGCCGTGATCGGCGAGTATTGCCAGAAACACGGCCTGACGCACGATCTGGAGCGGCCGGAGTAGAGACGGCGGTTCTACGGCTCTGTTGGCGCCGGTCCCAGAACCTGTCGGCGTCTCTGTCCTGCTGGGCCGCCCGACGTGGCTGTGATGCTTCCGGGATAGGCTCTTGGAGCCGGTCCCAGAACCTGTCGACGTTTCTGTCCTGCTGGGCCGCCCGACGTGGCTGTGATGCTTCCGGGATAGGTGCTTATTGTGTCGCCGGCAAGCGACAGGTTGCGGATCATCCGGCGCACGATCAGCAAGGGGATGGCCCCGAACACGCCGAAGGAGCAATCGATCAGGCGCCAGGCCAGCGGAATTACGCGGATCTGGCCGGCAATCAGCGCCATGGGAATCACGGCCGCACAGGCGCTCAGTTGAACCAGAAGGCGAAGCCTATGAAGCGCATGCCGCCGAAGGTGCGGTTGAGACGATTGAGCATGCGCGGATCGACGAGCCTGGTGAGCGGGCCTTTCTCCAGATAGGGCGTGGCGGCCGTGCCTTGGATCCAGAGGAAGACGTTGATCGGCTGCGGCTCGGTGAAGACCCGGCGGAGGTTCACGCCACGATCGGTGGCTGTGCCGCGCCAGAAGGGGAGCAGGCATTTGCCCTGCAATAGCTGATCCACTTCGTTGACGGTGGCCAGCCAGGTGTCGAGCATCTCCTGGGTTACGGCAATCTGCAGCACGCCGGTCTGCTTGGGGTTGGGAATCCATTCGTAATCGTCGTCGGTCTCGGCCAGGTAGTGCGTCCACATCTGCTTGGACATAGCGACCACCGCTTCGAGATGTTTCAGGGCGGCCTGCATGCGCTGGGGCTCCTGGAGGGGGAATCGCAGCAGGCTCAAGAAGGCCACCAGGTCAGAGATGACCGGCCGATTGAAGTTGGTGACGCTGTCCAGATGGCGTGGCTCCTGTTGCAGGTAGTCGTGCGGTGAGTCGACCTTGTCGAAGAACAGGTGCGCGCAGCAGTCGAACATCTCTTGGCCGTCGATGGCCAGCAAGATCTCGCCCCAGGCGGCCAGGAAGTGGCAGTAGCCGCGGAGCCAGCACACATCGCCCCGGTCGAAGCCGATGACGAACTCCTCGACGGCCGCGCCGGGGCCCGCCACCTGGCCCAGGAGCACCGTGGCATTGACAGGCCGGCCCTGGCCGAACAGATCGATCGAGATCTGGCCGACATGCAGGGGCAGTTTGACCGCCTCGTCTTTGACGGCGGCGAGCGTGGCTTCGGCTCGGGTCAGGTCGGCGACCCAGGTCTCGATGATCTGCCGCACGGCCGCATAGGTCAGCTTCTCGGGCTTAGGGTTCTGGGGCAGCAACTCGTTGAGTGGGATCGGCTGGTTGCGGACGGCGCGCTCGGTGCGCAGGCCGTAGCGATAGAGGTTTTCGCCCAAGTGCTGATAGGTGGTGAGAAACTGGACCACGCCCAACCCGAACCGAGCCTGATCGTCGTCGGGCGTCTTCTGCAACTGCGCTCGCAGAGCCTTTTCGCCGTCGGCCAACTTGCCCTCGATCAAGTAGCGCTCGGCCAGCGGTGCGGCTGCGGCGGCCGACGAGCAGCAGGCGAGGAGGGCCAGGAAGGTCGCAAGTCTGGTGTACATGGTAGTGGTCTCGGCTGGAGAATGAATACGGGGAGGCGCGAAGTCGAAGCGGCCCCTGAAACGGTTAGGGGAATTCTTACGTTTGGGGGCCGCGAGTCAACTCCCCAATGGTCGAAGGCACAGGGGCAAGGGGCAAGGGGCGGGCAAGGGGCGGGCAAGAAATGACACCGCGGCAGCCTTCTTGGCCGCCGCGGTGTGCCCAATGCCCGAATCACCTCTTCTCCATTCGCTGCGTTCTACTCCTTATCGACAGGTTCCTTGTCCACCGAGAGAACTACGAATCGCGAGCCTTGTTCCGTGCGCACCAAGAGCAGTACACCGTCCTTCGAGTCTTTGACCATCTTGGCGAACTGCTCGGCGTCCCTGACCGGCTTGCGGTTGACCTGGGTGATGACCATGCCTTCGCGAAGGCCGGCCATATGGGCCACGCTGCCCGGCTGGACTTCGGTGATCACCACGCCCGACTTGTCGCTGACGTTCAGTCGCTCGGCGACCTGGGGCGTCAAGGTCTCGACGGCCAGTCCGAGTTTGCCTTCGGCGGCCTTCTGGCCCACTTCCGGCGCGCCCTCTTCACGTTCGCCGTAGTTGGCCGGCTGGACGGCGGGCGTGATGTTGAGTGTGGTTTCCTTGCCGTCACGCAGGACCACGAGCGGCTGCTTGCTGCCGCTGGGGGTCTCTTCGACCATGGCCTGCAACTGCCAGGTCTTGTTGACCGGCTTGCCGGCGTACTTCAGGATCACGTCGCCGGATTGCAGGCCGGCCTTGGCCGCCGGGCTGTCGGGGCGGACATCGGTGACCAGCACGCCTTCGGGCCGTTTCATCTGGAACTGGTCGGCCAGCTCTTGATTCACGGGCTGGATGCCCACGCCCAGGTAGGAGCGTTGGACGCTGCCTTTTTCGTCGAGTTGGTGGGCGACCCACTTGGCCAGGTTGACTGGCACGGCGAAGCCCACGCCCTGGAATCCGCCGCTGCTGCTGGTGATGGCCGTGTTGATGCCGATCACCTCGCCGTCCAGGTTGACCAGCGGCCCGCCGCTGTTGCCTGGATTGATGGCGGCGTCGGTTTGCAGGAAGTTGTCACGCGCGGTCTCACCGATGCCGCGGCCTTTGGCGCTGATGATGCCGGCGGTGAGGGTGTCTTCCAGGCCGAAGGGCTGGCCGAGGGCCAGGACCCAATCGCCGACTTGGGTGGCGTCGCTGTCGCCCAAGGCAACGGGCTGGAGCTTGCCGGCCCCTTCGATGCGTACGATCGCCAGGTCGGTTTTGGGATCACCCTTGACGGAGACCGCCTTGAACTCACGGCCATCGCTGAGACGGACGAGGATCTGCCCGTTGCCGTCGACCACGTGATTATTGGTGAGGATCAGGCCCGATGCGTCGATAATCATGCCCGAGCCCACGGCGTGGCCGTGTCGTTGGGGCATCTCGAAACGCGGACCTTGAGGCATATTTTTGAAGAAGCGCCGCAGGTTGGGATCCTGCATCAGGTCGCCGAACGGCGAGCCAAACTGCGAGAAGGGGTTCTCGGCGAGCTCCTTGTCCGAGGGGCGTTGTGTACGGATTTTGGCCATAGTCGGCCGGTTGGTGATCATCACCACGGAGGGACGCACGCGGTCGGCGGCGTCGCGGAAGGCCTGCGACAGGCTGTGGCCGTAGCTGCGGCCCTTGGCTAACTCAGCGGGCGTTGGGGCAGGGGCTTTGGAACCTGAATTGGCGGCGATGGCCCACGCCCCTCCACCTACGAGAGCCACGGCGAGAATCAGAATGACGGCCGAGCGCCAAGCGCGCTGCGGCCCAGAAGAACTGCTGGTCAATTGCATGGGATCACTCCTACTGCTGCTCCTGTTGGATTGGCCTCTTTCAACAGGTAGTTGCCACAAGTTCGGCAACCTTGCAGGGCGGGAGCGAAAAAGGGCGAAGAGGCCCCTCACGGGGGCCGTCTCCGGAACACCAGTCCCCAAGTTGTCTTGGAGCCGGTCATAGAACCTGTCGGCAGCCCAATCCCGCTGAGCCGTCCGACGCGACTGGGGCGGTTCTCGGATAAGTTCTTATCCCAATTTCTTACGGGGACGTGGCTTGGCTGCGGCCACCCTTGGCCGAAGAGACGCTCACCCGATAGGGGCCTTGGCCTTCGACCAGCCAGCGCACATAGACGGCACTCATGCCTGGAATGGTGGACACGCGGAGTTCTTCGGGCTTGAGCTTTTGTTCTTTGGCCGCCCGGAAGAAGGGATCGGAGGACTGCAGGCCGGCGATCACGCGCAGTTCCTTGCCACTGATGCGCACTTTGTCCGGAGGGCTGACCTGATGCTGGACATCAACCGCCGCACGCGTGGGAATCATGCGGCGATTGCTGATGGTGGCCGTGACTTCGGTGAGGCCGTTGGCTGCAGGGCGGGTCCGAACCGATTGCACCTCGACCAGAGGCATCTGATTGGCGTGATAGAGCGTGAAGGCCATATTGCGATGGCACTCTTCTTCCAGCAGGAAGCTGGGCGGCTGGCGGAGCCAATTCTTCTTCAGTCCGCCCACCTCGATTTCGCCGAGTTGCGGATGGAGAACCTTTTTCCAGGGGACTGTGCCCTGGCTGAAGAGCAGATACTTGTCAAAGGCGCGCGCATCCTCCTCGCGGCCAAACCAGCCCTTCTCCGAAGGCTTGCGGAAATAGTTGAAGGCTGTAAACAATTCGTTGGTGAAGGTGAACACGCCGCGCATGGCGTAGAACCAGTCGATTTCGCCGCCGTAGACGGTGTACATGTCCTTGCCGATTACGACGTAGCGATAGCCGGGCAAGACCAGCTCGCCTTTCTTGGCCAGGGCGTCGAAGACAGCGACGTCGGCCGGGGCGAACTGTTCCTCCTTGGCGCCCGGACCGCGCAGGATCAGTCCGCCGGCATTGTGGTACGACTGGGCGCCGGCGATGTTGGGATGATCGATCACGAAATCGGCAGCCATCCGGTTCTCGGCGATGGAGAAGGGATAGCGGTAGGCGCCGGCCTGGACGCCGCGCGGCTGCCAGTTCCAGGCCCAGTCGCGGTTGGGATCGTAGTAGCCCGGGCCGTCCTCGTCGATCCGGCCGTCGCCGTCATTGTCGATACCCTCGCTGCCCAGCAACGTATATTGTCCGCGTTCGTCGGGTTCGGCGGGGATCATGAGTTGCGGGTAGTCGGGGTGCGGTTTCCAGCGGCCGTTGGGATCGGCGATGCGCATTTGCGTGATGTGGCCGTCGCGGTCCAGGTCGTCGGGACCGTCTTCGTCCACGAGTCCGTCGCGATCATCGTCCACCGGGCGCAAGCCGCTGCGTGGCGCGTGCGTACTGGCCGGTTCGTGCATGTGCGCATCGCGGCTGTCCGGGCTGAGCATGGGCAGGATGTAGAAGGCGCGCTTGGCGAGCAGCTCGGTAATGAAAGGCACTCGGCCATCCATTTCCAGCAGGTACCAGGCGGTGTACAAGGCCACTTCGGCGCCCTGGACTTCGTTGGCGTGGATGCCGGCGTCGATCCAGAAGGCGCTTTTGGAGCGGTCGTCGCCGGAGTCGAAGTTGGTGATCGTGAGGAGCCACATTTCCCGGCCGCCGTGGGAGCGGCCCAGGCTCTGCAGACGCGCGCGACGGGGATGCGCGTCAACCATGGCTTTCAGCAATTGGGTTGCTTCGGCATAGTCGTGATAGCGGTTCCATTGGGCCGAGACCCGGGGATTGGGCGGGGCGCCCATGGTCTCGTAGAGGCCTCGCTCGGCAGCGCCAGCCGAAACGACCAGCAGCCCCCATGTGCACCAGACTCCGAGGAACATGCGTCCCAGCGTCGGTTGCCACTTATTGCTTCGGCTACGATGCATGTGATTCATGGTTTTGGCTCCTGGCTGGCCTTAGAGCCGGTCCCAGAACCTGTTGGCAGTTCAGTCTTGCCGGGCCGCCCGACGTGGCCGGGATGGTTCTGGGATAGGTTCTCAGCTTCCGGCGGTGTGTTGGGGGCAGCGAGTTGGATGGTCGCTTCGGCCTGCCCCACCGAGGGGCTCCAGACGCGAATCTGGGCCTGCAGAGGAGTCTTCTCGACACTGGTCACCAACCAGGAGTGCTCGGCCTTGCCTCCATTGCCAGCCAAGACGGAGATTTCACTCCGCGCGCTGCCGGTCACGAGCGCGGCCTGGCGTGGCAGCTTCAGTTCAATCTGCAGAGGATGCGGCTGACGCGACGCCACTCCCTGCTTGGACATGCTGGGAAGGTAACCGCGGTTGAGGACCTCGGCCGTGACTCGCCACGTGCCCTTTCCCAGGGGCTCGACCTTCGTCTGCAGGATCTCCACGCGCGGCAACCATTCGACCAATCGCGCCAAGAAGGTCCAGTGCTTGTCGACCAGGCCGGGGATCTCCTCGGCCGGCGGATTGCTGCGTAAAAAGGGCTTGAAACCGCCGACTTCCACCTTCCGGCCGAGGAAGTCGGGATGCTGGACCGGCTTCCAGGGGACGAAACCGTCGATCTTGTGCGCAGCGAACCAGCGCAGGGTATTCAGGTCTTCGGTGCCGCGTTTGTCGTTTCGTTTCTTCGAATCGCTGGCAGACTCGGTTTGGGGCTTGCTGTCGGGCTGTTTCTTGTCGGTCGCGGGCTTGTCGCCGGGGGGAATCCACCAGGCGCGCGCAGCCAGCGACCAACGTCCGTAGTGAAAGTAGGCCCACTGGGCAAAGCTGCCTGGGGCCTGAGTCGCGGGCGGTGCGTCCTTGCCGCCATGGATCTTGCGGTAAACCTCCGCCAGATGGTTCAGCAGGGCCGCGTCATCGGAACTGACGGCGGCCTTGACCTCGGGAGGGCCGGATTCGGCGGTTCTTTCGCTTGGGGCTTTCTTCGGCCCGCCCTCGCCGGCCTTGGGGTCTTTTTCGCCAGGCGTTTCGGCCTTCCAGGGGTGCAGCAAGTTGTCCTCTGGTCCGAAGGTCAGCACCAGGGCGATGTTCGGATGTTCGAAGGCGAAGTCGGCCAGGGCTTTGCTCTCGGGCTCGGAAACGGCGTAGGTGCCAGCGCCGGCAGAAAAGTACGGATAACGGAAGGGGAAATTGCGATCCAGACGCACTCCGCCGGGCGGATCTTCGTTGAACTGTTCGTCGTGGTCGTTGTCGCGTCCTTCGCTATAAAGTTTCCATTGTCCCTGTTCGTTCTCACTGCGGCGAGCCTCGATCAGGACGCGTGGGTCCTGGGGATGCGCCATCATGACGCCGCTGGGGTCTTCCACGCGCATGACGGTGATTTGCCCGTCGCCGTTGAGATCGTCTGGTCCATCTTCATCGACCAGCCCATCGTGGTCGTCGTCGACGGGACGCGCGTTGCCGACGCGCTGGTTGTAGGGGCGGCGGAAGAAGTCTTCGTAGAGGTCGGGGGCCGCGCGGGGAACGAGATAGAACGTCACGCGATCCAACAAGTCTCTAGCCTCGCGGTTGTCACGGTCGGCCAGTCGCCGAGCGAGGCCCAGCACCAGTTCCGTACCCAGCAGATGCTCGGGGGACGCGCCGGCCACGATCAACACGGCCGGCTTGTGGTCGAGATCGCCCTTGCCGATCTTCAACAGCCAGACGGCGTGGCCGGTGCGCGTGCGGGTTAGAGTCTCCAAGGCGGCGCAGTGTGGGCGTTCGAGCGATTGCAGTTGCGAGCGCAGGAGTTCATCGTCGCTGTAGCCTTTGATCGCTGGCTGTGGGGCAGCGGGCCAGGCGGGGCTCGACAGAAGCAGCACCAGGACGCAAGGGGCACAGCGGAACAAGCGGACCAGAGTCACGGGGCACTCCTGAACACCAGGGGACAGCACGAGTGGGGGCGTTTCGCAGTTAGCCGATGGTGGTTGCTCATGGCCAAGCGAACGGACAGGGCCTTGTCCAATCATAGCCCGGCCCGAGC
>CALARR010000257.1 GCA_937889015.1 uncultured Planctomycetales bacterium
CCGATGCTGTTGGTCATCTCGACTGGGACACCCAGATACTTGGCCCAGTTCTCTTGGTGTTCTCTGGCCTTCTTGGCGTCGAACGGGGCGATGGCCGAGACTGGCGGTTGACTGAACAGCGGGGCCTGGATGCCGCGGCCGACATGTTCCTCGCCGCCGGCTCGCGCGGTTGCTGTCTGTACGGACGCTGGAGGCGAAGTCTCGGTGGTGGGTGGTGTTGCCGGCTGGACCTTCCACTGGCGCGCGATGGCGGTCAGCTCGGCCACCAGATCGGGGCGAGTCTCGATGCCGGCCTTGGGAACCGTGATGCCTTGTGTGCCCATAGCGCGGCCGCCGTAGCTGTCGACCAAGAGTCCAGCAAGACGGAACTCCTTTACGGCCTGCGCGCAGGCGGTGAAGGTACCAGACTGGCAGCGTGGCACGAGCCCGGGTGGCGTCTTCTGCCACGAGGTCCACCACAGCACAACGTCCTTTTGCGGCGAGAGGCGGCGCAGAGCCTTGTTGCCTGCGTGCGCGATGCGCTGTGCGTCGGCCGGTGTCGCTGCGCCGTGCATTTCCAGCACCAGGCAATCTACTTCCTGCGGAACCGACGCTGGCACGTGCTCCGACTGGGGCCAGAAGGGGAATCCGACCCATAGCTTGACACCCGGCAAATCGCGTTTGATCGCTTGCCCCAACTCGGAGATCTCCGATTCCGAACAGCCGTTGACGTAAGCGCTGATCAGGTAGAATGCCTCGACCACATCTTGGTGCTTGCTGGCCAAAGAAATTCCCTGCTGGCGAACCTGCTGCGCGTAATTCCCTTCCAGCGCGAGCACGGCCCGCTTTCTCTCACGCTGTGCCAGCGCCAACCACTCCTCGCTGCCTCGGGTCCAAGTGGTGTCGACGATCGTGTTGACGTGGGCGAAGTCTTTCGCCGCGTCCACCGCCGGCGGCTGGTGGACGGTGAAGCCGAGATACTTGGCCCAGTCCTGCTGGTGCTCTTTGGCTTGCTTTTCGTCGAACGGCGCGCCGGTCGGCAGAGGGGCATGCGGCCCAAAGGATGCTGGCGACGCGGCTTGGCCCAGAACAGTACCCATCCTGCGCCAAGCCTGAGCAATCTCTTGGATCTCGGCAACCAACTCCGGCCGCTCGCGAAAGCCCGGATAGATCCGCTTCAAGACCTTGCAGCCAACATACGGTTCGAAAATCAGACCGGCTAGGTTGTGCTTCTCCACCAATTCGGAGTAGGCGCGATAGGTGCCGGAACGATCCGGCTTGTCGTAACCGCAGATGGGGACTACCTGTCGCCCATGGGCCTTGGCGATCCATCTCTCCACCAGCAACGGGCCACACTTTGTGTGCACATCCTCTGGCGTGTGATAGTCAATGAACTTGGGCGCCAGCACATCCGTGCCCTCCAACACAAGGTAGGAATCGCTGCGCGGTGCACCATCGGTCAGCGAAAGCCAAAACTTGATTCCCGGCAAGACACGCTTGACCTCCCGGATAAACTCGGCCAATTCTTCGGGCTCAAGCTTGAACAAGGGCGGACACATGCTGCCGACCCCGATCACCACATCACGATTGTTCTTGATCAGCGGTACGGCAACCTGGTGAAATTTGGGAAATTCGTCGCTGCCAAACACGTGGAATACGACCTTCATTCCATGGCGACGAGCCTGTTCCACAACCCGCTCCCCCCGCGTGGCCCAATTGTGATCCCAAAGCAGGTTAGCAAAGGGCGCGACCTCGGGCACGAGTTCGTCGGCTTGACGATCCCCCATGTCGCACCCCAACCAACGCGGCGGATCTCCGCGTTCCGCCCCAGACTCGCCCGGCACCGTGACGACCACATCCCCTTGCGCCGTGATCGTTGTTTCGCTCCCTCGGGGAACGTTGACTCGCGCCACTTCCTGGTTGTCCCGGTTGCGCACGATGATCACGATGCCCAGCAGCACGACCACGCCCAGGAAGCCCAAGGCCACGGCCGCCACCGTGCGCGGCCGACGACGCAGCGGCGCCAACAGCCGGGCCCTCACCCCTAGCCGCTCTCCCGCCTTGTCCCTCTGTTCCTCCGTGCCTTCCGCCCGCTGCCCCTCTGCCGCTTTGTCCCTCTGCCCCTCTCTCTCTTTGTGCCTCGGTGCCTCGGTGCCTTCCTCCCTCTGCCCCTCTGCCCCTTTGTCCCTCTGCCCCTCTCTCTCTTTGTGCCTCGGTGCCTCGGTGCCTTCCTCCCTCTGCCCCTCTGCCCCTTTGTCCCTCTGCCCCTCAATCCCTTTCAGCGCCGTCAGCACTTCCTGCATCGATTGGTAGCGATCCTCGGGCCGCTTGGCGAGCATCTTCTGGAACACGGCGTCGAGGGCCGGTGGCACGTCGGGCCGGGCCGCGCACAGCGAAGGAATCGGCGCCTCGCGGTGCGCCAACAGCACGCCGACCGCATGCGATGCCTTGAACGGCGCCTCGCCGGTCAGCAACCGGTACAACGTGCAGCCCAGGGCGTAGACGTCGGCACGCGCGTCGGCCGTGTGGGTGTCGGCCGCCTGTTCGGGCGCCATGTAGTCGCAGGTGCCCATCACCTGGCCGTTTTGCGTCAGGCGGTCGCCCCCCGGCTCCTCGGCCGCCCCACCAATCCGCGCCAGCCCCATGTCCAAAATCTTGACCGTCCCCCGGCGATCGACCAGCAGATTGCTGGGCTTGATGTCGCGATGGATCACGCCCTGCTGATGAGCGTACTGCAGCCCCTTGGCGGCCTGCAGGATGCAGTCGACGGCTGAACGCAAGGGCAGCGGCCCGCGCTGCTTGAGCAACTCGGACAGGTTGCGGCCGTCGACATACTCCATGACCAAGAAGGGCCTGCCGTTGCATTGCCCGGCGTCAAAGGCCGTGACAATATTGGGGTGCATGAGCCGCGCCGCGGCCATCACTTCGGTCTGGAAGCGTTGGACCGCCTCGGGCGATTCGGCCAGCTTGCGCGACAGGACCTTCAGCGCCACCACGCGGCGCATGGTGCCGTGGCGCGCCTTGTAGACAGTGCCCATCCCCCCTTCGCCCAATTTTTCCAGCAGTTGATATTCGCCGATCTGATTGGCGCGCGGCGGGCTGGCCTCGGGCTGCTTCTCCGCCGTGACGGCGGCACGCAGGCTGGTGCGGAGTTGCCCGTCGTAGGCCGCTTTCTTGGCCGGGTCCAGCAGGCAGGCCTTGGCCGTGGCGACCTCGTTGAGCAATTTCTGCGACAAAGCCGAGCGCGGCCCCATCTGAAACGTGCGCAGATGCACGATCCGCTGTTCCACGGCCGTCTGGATCACAACCGGATCGCTCTCCAATGGCGCGATGCCCAGGAGCGTATAGTGGTTGGCCGGCTGTCGGTTCGGCGGAATGCCCAGCCAACTGTAGTAGGGATCGAAGGGCTCGTTCCTGGCTGCCGGGGTCGGTCCCGGGCCGGGGCTTGGCGCGGGGGCGGCGGCGGGCCTGGCGGCCGGAGCGGCTGCCGGTTGGGCGTCCGGCGCCAAGGCTTGTCCGCGTTGGATCGCGGCCTGGCATTGCGGCTCGGCCATGATCGGATCGTGCGCACGCACGCCCCGAAATCCCTTGACGAACGTGTCTTCGGCGTCGTTCAGATTCGAAAGGGTCTGCTGGCATTCGGCACAGGCAGCCACATGACTGGCCAGGACCTCGGCCTTGTCCACGGCCAAGAGCCCTACGGCGTACTGCCGCAATTCCTCCCGACTGGCACAACGGGCGTTCGCGTCATCTCCACCACCTTCTGCGCGCTCGACGTCTCTGCGATGCCCGGTCTGATCTGGCTGGTGGTCGGGTAAGTGCTTGGCCATGCTGATGCCTTTGATGCAAGGGATGCGACTCCAGAGCCGTTCACGTTCTGACGCCGGTCCGAATACGCCTCACGAGCCCAGACTTGCGGCACCGGCGGGGCAGGACCATCCTGAAGACCTCCGGCAGATCCTCAGGACCGGCCGAAGAATGACTTTCCGATTTCTCTTGTGGTCATCCTGCTCCGCGAGAGGAAGAACATCTCGCGGAGCGAGATGAGTACGAAGATCATTCTTCGGCCGGTTCCTACAAGGTACATCGGGGCGGGTTAACTCGATTTTTTTGAGCCCCGCTCCGGGCGCCCTGTCATCCCGGCAAATGCTCAGCCCTGAATCACTTGCGTCCAGCGGTCACCCCAGCAGATCGCCAAATTCCTGCCGCACGCGCTGCAGCACCCGGTACTTGGCCTGGTACACGGCGGGAAGCGTGAGGCCTAGCTGCCGGGAGACCTCGGGGCCGGAGCGTTGATCGACGACCAGCAACCAGAAGGCCTGCCACGTCGATGGTTCGAACTGCGATTGAATCAACTCGCAGACTCGACCGAACAGGGCGATGCGGTCGGCACGACACTCGGCCTGCGACAGTTCCGGAGGTTCGGCCATTTGGGCCAGACGTCGATGGGCCTCGCTCCCCCCCTCGGCCTGCGCCACACGGTTCCGGCTCCGCCAGTAGTCGCGAATCTTGTGCCGGGCGATGCCGTAGAGCCAGCCCTGAAAGGAATCGCCCGGCTGCCGACGCTGGAAGCCGGGCAACGATCGGGCCGTGGCCACAAGCACGTCCTGGACCAGGTCTTCAGCTTCCTCGGCCGACAGCCCGGCACGCCGGCACCAGCGATAAATGATCGGCCCGTAGAGATCCACGAACCGCTGCCACGCGCCGGCCTCCTGGGCCCGAAGGCCGTCCAACAAACTCGACGAGACAGATCGCGATTGATCGGGCGCGGCAGGTGCGGACATCGGACCCCCAAGGCAACCGCAAGTGGCAACGCGTTTCCACTATAGTTGTCTGGCGGATCGAACGCAACCGTCCGGGGGGGCGTAAATCACCACCGCGCAGCCTCGCTGAACGTGAAATACGGACGGCAGAACGCTGACCGACTTCCGTTGATGACGCGCTGCCCGACCTTCCAGCTCTCACAGCCGGAACACGTCGCTCTCGGCGTAACGGCTGGCCACGTGCAGCGGGAGTTGGTCCCCCAGAATCTGGCGGTGGGTGCGCAGGGCCAGATCCGGGCAGTTGTTCTCTTCCGACAGGTGGCCCAGGCAGGCCCACCGCAGCCGAGCCTCCGCCCCGCGGCACAACAGTTCGGCCGCTTCGCGGTTCGACAAATGCCCCCCCGGCCCATGGATCCGCTGCTTCAGGTGCGGCGGATAGGGGCCCTGGGCCAGCATCTGCGGGTCGTAGTTGCTCTCCAAGAGCACCGCGTCGAGTGTCGAGATGGTCGTAGCCAAGTCGGCGAACACGTGCCCCAGGTCGGTCAGTACTCCCAAGCGGTGCTGGCCATCGTCCACCACAAAGGCCACGCCGTCGGCGCCGTCGTGCGGGGTCGGCAGCGTCTCGACGCGCACCGGCCCAAACTCCAGGACGTCGCCAGCCCGAAAATGCTCGACCGGGCCCAGGCGTCCCAGCTTCAACGAGCGCGCCGCGGCCAGCGTGGCCTCGGTCGTGTAGATCGGCAGGTGGAACTTGCGCTGATACACGCCCAGGCAGCGCGTGTGGTCCGAATGATCGTGCGAGATGAGCACTGCGTCCACGGAGGCAATGTCGTAGCCCTTTCGAGCCAGCCGCTGCTGTGCCTGGATGCCGCTGATGCCCGCATCGAACAGCAGGCGCACCCCCTGCGTCTCAACGTAGATGCAGTTGCCGTTGCTTCCTGATTGCAGGGCCAAGACTTCCATGCGCGCATTGTATCCGGCCGAATCCCGGGCCGAAAGAGCCCGCTGCCGAGCGGGAAGCCACGAAGACGGAGGAACCGGAACAACCACAACGGCACAATGACCCAAAGACCGGAGATGCATCCCGCTGGACCGAAATGGTTGAACGCCCGGTTCGCGGGGAACATAATGTGTTGCCTGAGATGCAACCAGGTTCCTCAGCGGCGATCTGTCTCCCCTCCCCGAGCCGAAAGGACGCGCATGCCTGCGACTGCGCTGAAGCCGGAGCAACTCTTCACGCTCGACATTCTCGCGCCGAACCTGGTCGGCTATCAGGCGCCCCAAGCGGCACACGATCCGGCCGGCGATTGGACGCTGAGCTATCGCCTGCACTCGCTGGGCCGAGTTCGCGGACCCGCGGTGGGAGGCGCCTTGGGCACGGTGGCGCTGACTCGAAAGCGGCTCGATGACCAGCGATTTTCTTTGCAGGTGACTTGCCAGAAGCCCGCCGGCGGGAAGTTTACCGACAAACTTGAAGCTCGGATCGAGGCCCGCGCCGAGCGTTTGCCGGTCGCCGAGCGATGGACGTGGAAGAGCGAGATCGTGGACGGTGACGGCCAGCGTGTGGCCGACAGCGGGATGGAGCGCTCGGCCACGGCCCAGCCCGACGCCCTGCTGTTTGCCAACCCGCCGCGGCGGACCCCGATCCACGGCCCCTGGACCCTGGCCTGGCTGTTGTTTGAGGCCATCGGGCGATTGCCGCGCGAGCCCTTCGCACCGCTGAGCTTCACCCTGGTCGACGATTTCGATCAGATCAAGCCGGGCGGCGCGCTGGCCTACGCACAGACGCAATCGGTCATCTTGGGCGACCGGCCCGTGCAGCAGACGCGGATCGAGGAACTGCCCCAGGGCCGGATCCACAAGACAAGCTGGGAGATGTCGGGCGGCCGGCCGGTGCCGCTGCACGTCTACCATCAGTTGGGCCAGGGCATCGTGCCCTGGGTCTACTGGGTGGACGATCGAGGACGGCCGCTGTTGATCGTCTCCGGCATCGAGGCCTACGTGTTGGAGGCCGGCCAGAAATGAGTCCCTGGTGCGGAAGACAGGAAGCGATGCCCTCTTCTCTGAACATTCCCTCAGCCCACCCCTCGATCATGGACCAACCCGATCTAGCCGCACGCGGCGGCACGACCACGCGGCGCGAATTCCTTCAGGCCGGAACGCTGGGCGCGGCTGCGGGCCTGAGCGCCCTGGCCAGCCCCGCCTGGTCCGCCCCGGCCGTGGTTCAACGCCGGCCCCCGAACTTCCTGTTCCTGATCACCGACCAATTGGGCCTGGACGCCATCGCCGCCCACGGCAGCCGCGACGCGCACACGCCGCACATGGATCGGCTCATCGCGCGCGGGGTCACGTTCCTCGAGTCGCACAGCAGTTCGCCGGTCTGCTCGCCGGCGCGCAGCTCGCTGATGACCGGCCGGATGCCGGTGGAGACGGGCGTGATCAGCAACAGCCGGCCCATCCACGCCAGCCGGCCAAACCTGGGCCAGTGGCTCGGCCAGGCCGGCTACGAGAGCGTGTACTGCGGCAAATGGCACCTGCCCGGCGGCTATCCGGCCGAGATACCCGGCTTCCGCGTGCTGCCGGTGGGCGGCGGCCAGGGCGATATTGTGGACGCCTACTGCTCGCGCGCTTGCCAGGCCTGGCTGCACCAGCGCCGCCAGGACAAGCCCTTTCTGCTGGTCTCGTCCTTGTTGCAGCCGCACGATATCTGCTACTTTGCCATCCAGGGCAAGCAGTTGGTCCCGCCACAGTTGCCCTTCGCCTCGTTGGCCGGCCACCTGCCCGAGCTTCCGCCGAACCTGCACGTGCGCCCGGCCGCGCCGGCCAGGCTCGACGCCATCAAGCACGAGGGGTTTTCCGACGAACAGTGGCGTTATTATCTGTACATCTATGCGCGGCAGGTCGAGATGGTCGATGCCGAGATCGGCCGCGTGCTGGACGCCCTGGAAGACTCGGGCCAGGCCGACAACACCGTGGTCGTGCTCACCTCCGACCACGGCGACGGGCGCGGCCGGCACCAGCACGTCTCGAAGTGGTATCCCTACGACGAGGCCGCCAAGGTGCCGCTGGTCTTCTCGGCCCCGGGCCGGATGCCCGAGGGACTCGCCGACCGTACGCACCTCGTCTCCGGGATCGACATCATGCCCACGCTCTGCCATCTGGCAGGGATCGAGCCGCCCAAGTGCAGCGGGCGCAGCCTGCGCCCGCTGCTGGAACAGCGCAACGTGACCTGGCGCGAATTCGTGGGCTCCGAACACCACATCGTCGGGCGCATGCTCCGCACCGCGCGTTACAAGTATGTCCACTACGAGGACGACCCGGTCGAACAACTCTTCGACATGCAGGCCGATCCGTGGGAAACCAGGAACCTGTACCAGGACGCCGTCTACGGCGACGTACTCAAGGACCACCGCCGAATGCTGGCCCAATGGCAGGCCAGCCTGGAGCCGGTCGAGCCCACGCCGTGCTTTGAAGGGCCTGGCCGCCAGCCCGGCCAAGGAGCGGGAGGAAAGAAAGCATGAACCGCAGCATCCTGCTGGCAATCGTCGTCGCGCTGGGCCTGCAGAGTTGGGCCGTCGCGGCGCCCAAGGTCGTCAACGGCAGCTTCGAGGCCGATCGCTACACCAAGGCCCCGGGCCAGGCCCGGGCCAACGGCGGCAAGATCCAGGGCTGGCAGTTCACCGGGTCGGTGGGCCTCAACCCGACTTGGGAAGGCGCGGGCAAGAAGGCCACGGCCGTACACACGTTTGACGACAACGGGCGGGTGCCCGACGGGCGTCAGGTCGCCCTGCTGCAGAATGCCTGCACCCTGTCGCAGCGAATCGAGGGCTTCGAGGCCGGCCGGCGCTATCGGGTCACGTTCCGCGAGAATGCCCGGCGGAAGAGCCGCTCGCCCGACCCGCCGCGGCTGGAAGTGACGCTCGACGGTCAGACGATCGTCTCGTCGCACCTGGTCACCCCGGCCGACGATTTCGACAGGCGGACGCTGCCCTATCACCTGGTCGAGAGCGCCGAGTTCGTGGCTCCGCGCAGCGGCGCCCTGGAGCTGGTGTTCAAGACCACCTTGGACACGGGCCTGACCGTGCTCTTGGATCAGGTTCAGATCGTGGAGTTGGGGCCGTAAGACGGGCGGGCGCATGCACTGTAGTCCCCTGTCCTCGGCCCTCGCGGCCCGCTAGAATCGGGGCATGAATACGCTCTGCCTCGCCGTGGATCGGCTGCACATCGGCTACTTGGGCCCCTACGGCAACTCCTGGATCGAGACGCCCGAGTGGGATCGCCTGGCCTGCCAGTCTTTCCTCCTGGATCAATGCCAGATCGACTCGCCGCACCTGGATCGGCTCTACCGTTCGTATTGGCAGGGCTGGCATGCGGCCAGTTTCGAGCCACCGCAGCCACCGCCGAGCCTGCCGGCCCTGCTCGAGCAGGCGCGCGTCCACACGGCCTTGCTCAGCGACTCCCTGGATGTGCTGCGACTCCCCCTCGGCCGGGAGTTTGCCGAACAAATTGAGCTGGAAGTGGAGCGCGCGACTTCGCTGGCCGAATCGATCGAGGAGACGCAACTCGCGCAGTCCTTTGCGCAACTCATCGACTGGCTGCAGCAGGAGCCGCGCAAGCCGTTCTTCGCGTGGTGCCACCTGGCCAGCCTGGGCTGTGCCTGGGACGCGCCGCTGGACTTCCGGGCCCGTTACCGCGACGAAGAGGATCCCGAGCCCAGCCCGTCCAGCGAAGTGCCTTGCCGCCGCCTGCCGCAGGACTACGATCCCGACGATGTGCTGGTCGCGTCGCATGCCTACGCCGGCCAGGTCGCGCTGTTGGACACCTGCCTGGGCGCCCTGTGCGAGGCGTTGGAGGAGTTCGGGCTGGCCGAAGACACGTTGCTGGTGTTGCTGGCCCCACGAGGAATCTCGCTGGGCGAGCATCACCGCTTGGGGCTGGTGGACGAGGCGCTCTATTCGCCCTTGACGCACGTGCCGCTGGCACTACGCTTCCCCGACGGCCGCGGCGCGCTGGCGCGCAGCCAGGCCCTGGTGGAACCGGCCGATTTGTGGGCCACGCTGCTGGAGTGGCACGGCCAGGCGGTCCCGGCCACGCCCACGGCGTGCAGCCTCCTGCCGCTGGTCACATGCGAGGCGCAGACGCTCCGCGATCGTCTGCTGGCGGTGCGCGATGCGGAGTTGACCTTCCGCACGCGCGCCTGGAGTCTGCGCCTGGCCGAACAGGCGGAGTTGTACGCGAAACCGGATGATCGCCGCGAGATGAACGACGTGGCCCAACGCTGTCAAGAACTGCTGGAATCGCTGCGTCAGGCGGCCCAGGACTACCGTCAGGCCTTGCAGGGCCCCTTGCCCCTCGTCGCGCCGCCTCTGCCCGACGAGCTGCTGCACGGCATGCAGTGAACGCCGTTGCAGGGACCGGCGCGGCCGCCTGGCCGGGCCTGGAGGCCCACCCCCCCCAACATGGCAGTCGCGGCACGCAGATCGGCGGCCGTAGCAAGCGATCCTGACCGGCCACCAGAGGACCGCTTCAACACCACCCCGCACCTATAAGGGGACGACCACCTACCGCATCCGGGTTAGGAAAATGGGGCACTTAGCCTATTTCGCGAATATGCACAGACTCTTCCAGCCTGTCAGCACCCCTTGGGGCCAGGCCCGAGGATGCAAGAACTGACAAGTCGGGGTAGCTCCGCTGGCCGGCAGCCGCCTATAATCCCGCCGCCGTTGATCCCTTTGACGCCCGTGTCGTTGTGCAGCGCGCTGCCAGGACGGTTCAGCGGCAGGTTCCCCCTTTTCTGACCGGGGACAGGGATGCTCGGACAAGGACGTCCGAAAACACCGCGTGATGCCTTTGCCGCCAACTCAAGGAAGAGGTTCGGCTGGCTGGCTCTCGGTACGCTCGCACTCGGGCTGGGGTTCGCGCCGGCCACGATTTGTTGGGCCCAGCAGTCGTTGCGATTGCGGTTGGAGTGGGGCGGCGGGACCGAGCGAATCTGGGAAGGCTCCATCGCCGTGAGCCAGGGGAAGATCGTCGACCCTTGCCCGTTGGGCATCGAGGCCGACGAACCCGGTTCGATGTGGCTGAAGGACGACGCGCTACTGATCCGCCAGCGCAGCGCGCGGACCTACGACGGCGTCGATCTGACGGTGGAGGCTGGGCTGGAAGAACAACTGGTCGTGCAGTTGGGCAAGCCGGACACAGCGCCGGTGCGCATTCCCCTGGCCGACCTCCTGCAAGACTTCCGCAACGAGCCCCTGGACAACCAGAAGAACCGGCTCGTCGTGCGCCGCGCGCCGGGCGACAAGCTGCAGGTCGTTCTCAAGGAATCGTCGCTGGTGTTCTTGCCGGGCGACACCTTGCGCATGGAAATCAAGCCGCACTTGCTGCCGCTGCCGGCCGGAACCAAAGCGCGGATCCTGATCCAGTTGCTGGAAGGACGCACTTCGAACGTGCTCTGGCAGACCGAGCAAGCGGCGCGCGTCGGCGAAACAGCCGCTCTGCCGGTCAGTGTCACGCTGCCCAATCAGGAAGGGGCCTACGAGGTCCTGATTCAGGCTGTGCAAGCCAACTGGCAAAATGCAGTCTGGTCGCAGTTGGGCCCCAAGCCGGTGGCCGAGCGGCGCGTGCAGGTGCTGGTGCTCAATCCGGCCGCTCCGCAGGCGCCCCAAGGCACCTCGCAGGAGTTGACGCGCGTCGGCGACGAGATTGACCCGGCCAACCCGCGGCGCTGGGAAGAGCGTCTGGCCAAGCTGCCCCAGTGGGCCAAGTTGGCCAAGAGCCGAAAGGCCACCTTCGGCAACAGCAATCTCCAGACGCGACAGCATCCGCTGGGCCCCGTGGCGCAGCTCAATCCCAGCCGCCTGGCCAACGATCCGAGTTGGGAGGCCTACACGCTGACGGTCAATCGCACCGGTGTGCCGCACGTGCTGGAAGTGGAATACCCCAGCGATCTGCCCCAGACCCTGGGGATCAGCATTCTGGAACCGAACGCGGCCGGGGCGTTGAACGTCGGCTTGGATTCGGGCGTGGACGTGCCCGAGACGTTCCTTTCCGGCAAGTCCGCGCCCCGCTGGCTGCGGCACCGGCTGGTCTTCTGGCCGCGGACCAAGGCCCCCTTGCTGCTGATGACCAACCGCAGCGATCGCAGCCCGGCCGTGTATGGCAAGATCCGCGTCCTGGCGGGCTGGGAGAGCCTGCCGCGCGCGGTGCCGGCCCAGGCCAGCGCTTCGGCGCGCATGCTGGCCGCCTACCTGGACCGGCCCCTGTTTCCCGAGAACTTCTCGGCCAGCGAGGCCCTCGATCCCTGGCTCAACCGCAGCCTCGACGACTGGCAGACGTTCTACGAAGGCGGCGCTCGCCTCGTGCAATACCTGCAATACGCCGGCTACGAAGGCTTGATGCTCTCCGTGCTCGCCGACGGGAGCACAATCTATCCCAGCCGACTGGTGCAGCCCACGCCGCGTTACGACACGGGCGTGTTCTTCGACAGCGGCCAGGATCCCCAGCGCAAAGACGTCCTGGAAATGCTGCTGCGGATGTTCGACCGCGAGCGATTGCGAATGATCCCCACCCTGGAGTTCGCCGCCCCGCTGCCCGCCCTGGAAGAACAGCTCCGCCGCGGCGATCCGGACGCCGCGGGATTGGAGTGGATCGGGCCGTCGGGCGGGACCTGGAGCCAGGGCTACGTTTCGCGGCGCGGACTGGCGCCCTACTACAATGTGCTGGATCCGCGCGTGCAAGAGGCCATGCTGGCCGTCGTCCAGGAACTGCTGACCCGCTATGTGCAGCACCCATCGTTCAACGGGCTGGCGATCAAATTGTCGGGCGACGGCTATGCCCAGCTTCCCGGGCCGGAGTGGGGGCTGGACGACGCGACCATCGCGCGCTTCCAGCGCGATACGCACGTCAAAGTACCCGGCAGCGGCCCCGGCCGCTTTGCCCAACGCGCGCAGTTCCTGACCCAAGAGCCGCAACAGCGCGCCTGGCTCTACTGGCGCGCCGAGGAGTTGGGCCGTTTCTATCGCCGCTTGCAGGCCGAGTTGACCGCGGTCAAGCCGGGCTGCCGCTTGTATCTGGCCGGGACCGATCTGTTCTCCGCGCCGGATGTGCAACAAGCGTTGCGTCCCGCCCTGCCCCGCCGCCACGGCCCCGACGAGGCCCTGCTTCTGCTGGGCATCGACCTGCGCCAGTACCAGGACGAGCACGCCCCCTTGTTGTTGCACTCGGCGCAGATTCAGTCGGGCCGGCTCAGCGCCCAGGCGGTGGCCTTGGAAATGCAGTCCATGCCCGAGGTGGAGCGCGGCCTGATGGAGGGCATGGGCAGCCTGTTCTTCCACCCCCCGGAAAAGACGAGCATTCTCTCTTTCGACGAGAAGAGCCCCTTCCGGCCGACGTTCAGCGAGCTGTTGACGCAGCCCGTCCCCGCCGAACAGGAAAACCGGCGGCGGTTCGTGCATCACCTGGCCATGGCCGATCCCAAGACCATGGTCGATGGCGGCTGGATGTTGCCGATGGGCCAAGAAGAGTCGTTGCGGGATCTGATTCTCGCCTTCCGGCGTCTGCCGGCCACTCGTTTCGAGCGGCTCACCAACCGCCTCCCCAACGAATCCTCGCAGCCCGTGACGATCCGTTCCTGCACCCACGCCAACCGCACCTGGGCCTACGTGGTCAACGACGCGCCCTTCGCCAGCTCCGTGCTCCTGCGTTTGGAGGCGCCGGCGGGCTGCCGGGTGGAAGAGCTGAGCGGGGTGCGCAAGATTCCGCAACTGAAGACGGACCGGGAAGGCTTGTGCCTGCCCCTGGACCTGGATCCCTACGACATGGTCGCCCTGTGTTTTTCCGAGCCGGCGGTGCGTTTCGCGCGGCCGGCCGTGTCCACGCCCGGCGAAGCGGCGGGACGTCTGGCGACCCAGGTCCGGGGCCTGGGAGCGCGCGTGGGCATGCTCGGCAGCCCGGCCCCTCTGGAAGTGCTCCGCAACGCCGGCTTCGAACTGACCGATGCGACCGACGGCCCGCCTGCCGGCTGGTCCTTGAACAAGGCCGCGGGCGTCACGGCGGCGGTGGTCTCCAACGAGAAGCGCAGCGGCCTGCACGCGCTGCACTTCCGCAGCGACGGCCCGGCGGCGCGTCTCACGAGCGAGCCCTTCGAGGCCCCGGCGACCGGCCGGCTGGCCATGTCCGTCTGGCTGCGCGTGGCCGACGCGCAGCAACAGCCGCCGCTGCAATTGGCCCTGGAAGGCCGCGCGGGGGCTGAGGAATACTACCGCTTCGCTCCTATCGGCCAGGCGCCGCCCGACGCGCCGCCGCCGCCCGCCATCGCCCCTCAGTGGGCCCAATACATCCTGCAGGTGGACAACGTGCCCCTGGAGGGACTGACGCACATACGGATCCGGCTCGACCTGCTCGGGCCGGGCGAGGTCTGGATCGACGATGTCCAGGTCTTCAATCTGTACTTCAGCAAGACCGAACGGATGGAGCTCTCCAAGCTCGTAGCGTTGGCCGACGTGAACCTGCAGAATGGCCAGTTGAGCGACTGCCTGCACCTGATGGACAGCTACTGGCCGCGGTTCCTGACCCTGCACGTCCCGCTGCCGGCCGAGGCCCTGAAGGCGGCCAACGTGGCCATGAAGCCCAAGCCCCAAGAGCCCGTTGAGCCGAAGACACCGCCGGCGGATCGTTCCAGTTTCCTGGATCGATTCAAGAACGCTCTACCTCGCTCTTTGCGATTCTGACCGTGTCTTCGCACGCCGCTTCGCAGCCCGAATCCTTCGGCTGCCCGGCGAGCGGCAACTCGACCACCACGCGCGTGCCTTGGCCCGGTTCGCTGTGGATCGCCACCTGCCCCTTGAAGAGGGCCGTGCGGTCCACGATCCCGCGCAGGCCCAGATGCCCCGGGAACTCCTGATGGGGATCGAACCCCACGCCCCAGTCTCGCACCGTCAGCCGCAACCGGGAACCGTACTGCACCAGTTCCACGCGCACGCGCCCACTGCGGCTGTGGCGCAGGGCGTTGGTCAGCGATTCCTGCACGATGCGGAAGACGGTCGTTTCCAGCAGCGGGTCCCAGCGGCCGGGCTGGACCTTGTGTTCGAACTCCAGCTTCGGACCGCCCGCCTGGCGAGAACGCCAGATCAACTCTTCCACCGCCGGCACCACGCCCGCGCTGTCCAGCGTCGCGGGGCGCAGTCCGGCCATCAGCCGCCGCGCCTCTTCACCGGCCAACCGCAACATGTGCAAGGCGATCTGTAGACTCTTGTCGGCCTCTTCCGACGCGGTGTAATCGGAACCGGCAAAAGACTGCAGGTGGAGCAACGCCGTCGCGATGTGCTGCGCCAGGCCATCGTGGATCTCGTAGGCCATCAACTGTCGTTCTCGCTCTTGCAGCGTCAGCAGATTGTTCATCCGACGTCTTCTCCCATGTCCCCCCGACCTGCGTCTTCACGTTCCCCGAGGTCTCTCCTACAAGGAGGGCCAGGCCTATCGCGAATGCCCGACGTCGAGCGAAGCGTACCGACATCCACCGACCCCGGACGCCGTCACCCGATGCGCCTCACTATAAGCCATCGCTGTCGCCAGAACAACCCCCGCAGAATGTTACCCTTTATAAAACATCTAACCCCACCTTAGAATTATACCGTCGAGCAAGAATCGCTTGCCAGGCACGCCACACCACTCCACCACAAAGTTGGCCCAAGTCGACGAACCGCCAATTCTGCCCGTTCTCGCGTTCGGGAGAAACCGCTACATTGGCCCCGGGGTCTTGGCCCTTCTCGCCGTACGCGCGGCGCGCCATGTCCCGCTTCTCCGCAGGGGATCGGTTCTCGATGTCCAGTGCCCGTTCACGGCGAGTACGCACAGCGGCCATACTCTGCGGACTGCTTCTGTGCGTCCCTCAGACCTCGGTCCGCGGCCAGCCGCCGGCCACAGAGTCTCCCATGGCGCAGCGGGATCAACCGGACTGCGCGCCGCAGCGCTATTTCGCGATCCACGTGGTGGACGAGCAGACGGGCCGGGGCGTGCCCCTGGTGGAACTGCGCACCGTGCACAACACGCGATACTACACGGATAGCCACGGACTGGTCGCGTTCGACGAACCTGGCCTGGAAGGCCGGGAAGTCTTCTTCCACGTGGAAAGCCACGGCTACGAGTATCCCCAAGACGGATTCGGCTCGCGCGGCAAGATCCTCCGCGTGCAGCCCGGCACAAAGGCGGAACTGCGCGTCAAACGCTTGAACATCGCAGAACGGTTGTACCGCGTCACCGGCGTGGGGATCTATGCCGACAGTGTGCGTCTGGGCCGGCCGGTCCCCATAGCCCAGCCGCTGTTGAACGCCCAGGTGTCCGGCCAAGACAGTGTCATGGCCGCCGTGTGGCAAGAGCGGATCTGGTGGTTCTGGGGCGACACCAATCGTCCCAAGTATCCGCTGGGCCACTTCCAGGTTTCGGGCGCCACATCGCGGCTGCCGAGCCAGGGCGGGCTGCGCGCGGCGCAGGGCATCGATCTGGAGTACTTCGTCGACCGCGAGGGCTTCAGCCGGCCCATGTGCCCCATGCCCTATCCCAATCACGCCGTCTGGATCGAGGGGCTGGCGGTCGTGTCCGATGCGGCCGGCAAGACGCATTTGGCGGCACGCTACATGCGGATGAAGAGCCTGGGCGAGATGCTGGAACACGGGCTGGTCGTGTACGACGAGTCGCAGCAAAAGTTCGTCAAACGCGTGGCCTTTGACCTGAAAGACGACGCTCGCTGCCCCCAGGGACAGGCCTTCACCTGGACGACCGAGGGCCAACAGTGGCTGGCCTTCGCCACCCCCTTCGCCCTGACGCGCGTGCAACCCAAGCTGGAGCACCTGGCCGACGCCACGCGTTACGAATCGTTCTCTTGCCTGGAGCCCGGGTCTGCCTGGGACGCCGAACGATCTAAGGTGCAGCGCGACCAAGAGGGCCGAGTCGTGTGGGGATGGAAGGCGCGCACCGCCCCCATCGGCCAGCGAGAAGAACGCGCGTTGATCGATGCCGGCCAACTCCGTGTCCAAGAAGCTCGGCTCCAGGTCTGCGACGCGCAAAGCGGCAAACCCATCCGGCTCCATAAGGGTTCGATCCGCTGGAACGAGCACCGCAAGGCGTGGATCATGGTGGCGGTCCAGGTCGGCGGATCGTCGTATCTGGGCGAGGTGTGGTTCTTGCAGGCCCCCACCCCGACCGGACCGTGGCGCGAAGCGCGCAAGATCGTCACCCACCGTAAGTACACTTTCTACAACCCGGTGCAACACGCCTTCCTCGACGAGGATCAGGGGCGCCGGATCTACTTCGAGGGGACCTACGCGGTGACCTTCTCCGGCAATCCCACGCCGACGCCCTGCTACGACTACAACCAGATCATGTATCGATTGGATCTGGACGACCCACGACTGGCCGCGCCGGCAGCCACCGACCATCCCTGAAGGCGGCAAACAACCGTTTTGGGGGGCAACGCTCAGAAACCCCGCTGTCCGGGGAAGGCAAAAACGTGACAAAGCTGCGCCCCCCGATTAAAATGGGATTGAACCACTGTCGGATTTCGCGCTGCCTGTCAGCCCCTGAACTGGGCCGCACGGCAGGCGTGGCCTGCGGCGCCACAGGGCGCGGATCTGGTGGTGGCCCGCCATGGACGACTCTACGGCTCCCGGCTCGATACCGAACGTCTCCGCCCTGGGCAGAAGGGAGACGGACGCACCGGCGGTGAGAGGGTACGCGGGCGTGGGCGCAGAGTGCTGCACCGCGTGCCTGGCGTGGGGCCTGTTGGCAGTCCGTCCGGTCGCGATCCTACCTCAGCATCCACCCCGGCCGTGTCGGGTATCCAGCACCGCCGGGAGACCTTCAGCGTGTTGACCAACCGTCTGCAGCTTGGCTTCCCAAAGCCTCAGCCACGAAAGACTCCCGCCATGACGTGCGCCACCGCGACCACCCGGTCCGTTGCCGGCAGAGTCCGCCGCGGTTTCTCGTACCGGGGCCTACTCATCGCCCTGGTCCTGCTGGTGGGACTGCCGGCCCTGGCCTTCTCGCTGCTGCCGGGCAAGTCGGGTTCCGACTCGGGGCCCATGATGCACGTGGTCGAGCTGGGCGACTTCCTGCACGACATCACCGAGCGCGGCGAGTTGGAAAGCGGCAGCAACGTGGAAATCCGCTGCGAGGTGAAGAACTGGACATCTGCGGGCACGACCATCATCGAGATCGTGCCCGAAGGGACGCTGGTTCAGCCCGGCGATATCGTGGCCCGGCTGGACTCGACGAACCTGGACAACGAGCGCACGCGGCAACTGATTTCGGTGGCCAACAGCGAGGCGGAGGTGATCAAGGCCCGGACCACTTATGACAATGCGGTGCTGGCCAAAGAGGAGTACATGGAGGGTCAATTCCGGCAACTGGTCAACGCGGTGGAGAGCGAGGTCTTCGTGTCGCAGGAAAACCTGCGGCGGGCCGAGGAGTATCTGGAATACAGCAAGACCCTGAAGAAGAAGGGTTATATCACGCCCTCGCAGTTGGAGGCCGATAGTTTCGCGGCCGCCAAGGCGGCCAAAGACCTGGAGTCGGCCCAGAAGAAGATGGAAGTCCTGTTGGACTACACGCGTCGCAAGATGCTCAAGCAACTGGAGAGCGACGTGGAGACGGCCGAAGCCAAGCTCAAGGCCCAGGAGCACAGCTACGACCTGGAACGGACCAAGTTGGCCGACATTGAGAACCAATTGGAGAAGTGTACGATTCGCGCCCCGGCGGCGGGCCAGGTGGTCTACGCCAACCAGACCAACGGCTGGGGCGGGCGCGAGGTCATCATCGAGGCCGGTTGCGCCGTGCGCGAACGACAGGAGATCATCCGCCTGCCCGACCACACCAAGATGCAGGTCAAGGGCAAGATCAACGAGGCCAACGTGGCCATGGTTCGCGTGGGCATGTCGGCCAGCGTTCGCCTGGACGCTTTCCCCAACTCGGAGTTCGAGGGCGTGGTGCAGCGCGTGAACGAGTATCCGGCGCCGACCAGCCGCTACACTTCCAGCGTCAAAGAGTACGAGACCATCATTCGGATCCTCAATCCGCCGGCGGGCGCCCGTCCCGGCCTCACGGCCGAAGTGCGGATCCACGTGGAGTATATCCCGGACGTGGTCCAGGTGCCGGTGCAGACCATCTTCGAGCACGGCGATCGGCACTACTGCGTGGTGCGCGGGGAGAACGGCGACTGGGTGGCGAGCGAATTGAAGACCGGCTCCAGCAACGACAAGTTCGTGGTCGTCCGTGAGGGGCTGGCGACAGGCGATGCGATCGTGCTCAACGCGGGCAGCGTGCGGAGCAAGCTGGAGTTGCCCGATCTGCCGCCGCCCGAAAGGCCGCGACCGCCCACGTTCCCTCTGGCCGGCAACCCGCAGGCGGCGGATCGGCCGCGCGGCGGTCTGGCCGAGGACGACGCTTTGCCGCCGGCCTCCGCGCACGGCGCCAAGCGAGACACCCGCGCGCGCAAGAACGGCGCCAGCGTCTTCACCGGCAGCCCGGCCGCGTTGTTCCTCCGCCTGGACAAGAATCGCGACGGCAAGTTGGCCCTCTCGGAACTGGACGACACGCAGCGTGCGCGCGCTGCCACCGCCGACGCCAACCACGACGGATTTCTGGATCGGCAGGAATGGGCGGCCGCGGTCGCCAAGTTGCAAGCCCCCGAGGCGGACGTTCCTCCCCAGGCCGCCGCCACCAAGCCACCCGCTTCCGCCGCCAAGCCCTCCGCCCCCGGCCCGAAATCGTCCGGAGCCGGCCGATGAAGTTGGCCGCCTGCGTGCGCAACGTGGTCAAGCAGTACGAACTCGACGGGGAGACCGTGCGCGCCCTGCGCGGCGTCTCGCTGGAGGTGCCCGAGGGGGACTATGTGGCCATCATGGGCACGTCCGGATCGGGCAAGAGCACGCTGCTGAACCTGCTGGGCTGCCTCGACCGTCCCAGTTCCGGCACCATCTTCCTCGGTGAAGAGGACGTCAGCAAGGTCAACGACGACCGGCTGAGCGAGATCCGCGCTTCGCGGATCGGTTTCGTCTTCCAGTCCTACAACTTGATCCAGCAGCTCACCGTGCTGGAGAATATCGAAGTCCCCTTGTTCTACCAGGGCCGCGTGACGGCCAAGGACCGCGAGCGTTGCCGAGAGCTGGCCATGATGGTTGGACTGGAGAAGCGGCTGGGACATCGCCCCACGCAGCTTTCCGGCGGCCAGCAGCAGCGCGTGGCCATCGCCCGGAGCCTGGTCAACGACCCCTTCTTCATCCTCGCCGACGAGCCGACGGGGAACCTGGACAGCGCCACCACGGAGGAGATCCTGCAGTTGCTGCAGTCGCTGAACAACCAAGGCAAGACGATCATCATGGTGACCCACGAGCCCGACGTGGGCTGCCGCACCAAGCGCATCGTGCGATTGCGCGACGGGCTGATTTGCTCCGACGAACGACTGACCGGCAAGAACGTCACCGCGGCCGACGTGGCCGCCATGCTGATGCAGGTCGAGTGACCCCCTCCGTTCCCCATTTCCCTACTCCCAACCCGGCTTTGGCCCCATGTCCTTCGTCTGGCTCCGCACCTGGCAATTGGGCGTCAAGAGCCTGCTGCTGCACCCGCTCCGCTCGGCGCTGACGGTGCTGGGGATCTTCATCGGCGTGGCCAGCGTGATCTGGCTGTTGGCCATCGGCGAGGGCATCAGCCGCAAGGCCCAGGAGCAGATCGAAAGCCTGGGCGCCGACAACATCATCATCCGCAGCATCAAGCCGCCCAGCGAGGTCACCGAGGCGGTCACCGGCGTGGTGCCCTACGGCGTGACACGCGACGACTTCGAACGCATCAGCCAGACCATCCCCACGGTCAAGAAGGCCATCCCCATCCGCGAGTTGCGGCGGCGCTTCGGTTTTTACGGCCGCTTGGTCGACGGGCGTCTGGTGGGCTGCACGCCCGAGTACGCCGAAATCATGCGTCTTGAGGTCGATCGCGGCCACTTCATCACCGACGCCGATCTGGCCGGCAACAAGAACCACTGCGTGCTGGCGTTCGAGGTGGCCGCCAAACTCTTCCCCTACGAAGACCCCATCGGCCGCGCCGTACACGTCGAAGAGTCCTATTACGTGGTGGTGGGCGTGATGAAATCGCGCAATCCGACGGCGGGCATCGGCGGCTCGCTGGCTGCCCAGGACTTCAGCAGCGACGTCTATGTGCCCGTCAGCACGCTCTGGAAGCGCATCGGCGACCAGATCTTCACGCGCCGCAGCGGATCCTATGAGAGCGAGATCCTGGAACTCAGTCAGGTGACGGTCCGGGTGGACGACGTGAAGAACGTGATGGCCACTTCGGACCTGATTCGCGAAACCCTGTCGCGCAGCCATCGCCTCGACGATTTCGCGATCGTGGTCCCCCTGGAACTGCTGGAACAGGCGCGCACCACGCGGCTGATGTTCATCCTCTTCATGGGCCTGATCGCCGCTATCTCGCTGATCGTGGGGGGCATCGGTATCATGAACATCATGCTCGCCACCGTCACCGAGCGCACGCGCGAAATCGGCATCCGCCGCGCCCTGGGCGCCAAGCGGCGGGACATCGTCCGCCAGTTCCTGGTGGAAACCGTGGTCCTCTCCGTGGTGGGCGGCATGACCGGCATCCTCGGCGGCCTGACCTGCGGCCCCGTGTTCAGCGTGGTCCGCAACAGCCTGGAGAGCTTCATGCCGGAAGTCATGGAGCAACTGCCCGACATCATGCGCGCCGTCACGCCCGTGACCGTGCCCTGGTCGATCCCGCTGGCCTTCGGCATCTCGGTGACCATCGGCGTGGTGTTCGGCATCTACCCGGCACAGCGCGCCGCCACCATGGACCCCATCGAGGCCTTGCGGCACGAGTGACGCCGGCTAGAGCGCGTTTCAGACACCTGTAGCGGCTTTTCCGCTTTCGGAACCGTGGCGACACGCCGCCGGGAACGCTACACGTGTGTGCGACACGCACTAGCGCGCCATGCGCGCTACGGCTGCCGCTTGCGTTTGCGTTCCGGCTTGGCAGGCTTGGGCTCCGCCGGTTTGGTGCGGCCCTGCGCGGCGACAATCTCCGCCGGCTCCAGCGTGGCCCCCTGGTCGTGCGTCTCGTCGATCCACTGATTCAGCGTCTTCCGGAGCCGGGCCAGCGCGGCCTGGTGCTGCGGATCCTTGCTGTCCGCCAGGTTGCGGATCTGGTGCGGATCTTGGGACAAGTCGTACAGTTCCTCCGCCGGCATCGTGGGCTGGCAGAGGGCCTCTTGGGCCGGCGTCAGCTTGCCTTCGGCGTGCAGTTGCTTCAGCAGGTTCCAAACCGGGTAGGACCGCTCCTTGTAGGCGTTGTCCTGCAAGAACGGCCGCTCGGGCGTGAAGTTGCGGATGTAGCGGTAACGCTCGTCGCACACCGTGCGGAAGCGAAACACGGTCTCGTCGCAGCGGTCGCGCGCGCCGAAGACATACTGCCGCGGCGGTGCGGCCTGGGGGCCTAAGAAGACCCGGCCCTCCATCTTCTCCGGGACCTTGGTTCCAATCAAGGACAACATGGTGGGCGCCAGATCGATCGACACCAACAACCGGCGATCAACACTCCCCGGCCGGAACTGCTGGGGCATGGCAAAAGCCTTGGGCCAACGGATGATCAACGGCACCAAAAGGCCCTCCTCATAGCAGAACTGCTTGCCGCGCACATGGGCCTGGCCGTTGTCGCCGAAGAAGACGACCAGGGTCGTGTCGGCCAGCCCCTCGGCGTCCAACTGCTTCAGGATCAGGCCGATCTTCTCGTCCAAGGCCGTGGCCGCGTCGAGGTACGCGGCCCAGTCCTCGCGCGTCACCGCATGGTCGGGATAGTAGGGCGGGATCTGGACCTTGGCCGGATCGGCCTTCTTCGGCGAATGGAACTTGCGATGCGTCTCCTGGAAGTTGATCTGCGCGTAGAAGGGTTGGTGCGGTTTCAGATCGCTCCAGCGGTCCGAGTCGTAGGGACTGCCTTCGTAGGTGAAGTTCCAGTCGGTCTTGCCCGTGCCGCGAAAGCCGAACTCCTGCGGCAACTCGCGGAGGTTGGCCGTAAAATAACCCGCGTCGCGCAGCCAGTCCGTCAAGACCCGCACACCGAAGGGAAGCACATAGCCGTCGTCGCGGTGCGAGCGGTGATTGTGGGCCCCGATCGTCGTCTGGTACATGCCGGTCATGAAGGCCGAACGGCTGGACGAGCAGACGGGAGCCGTGGTGTAGAATCGCGTGTAACGCACGCCCTCCTTGGCCAACCGGTCGAGGTTCGGGGTCCAGACCTCTGAGGCCCCGTAGCAGCCCAAGTGCTGGCCGAAATCCTCGGCGATCAGCCAGAGGATGTTCATTCGCGGAGCAGCGGCTGCGGCGTTGCACACGGGCAGCAGGGAGGCCAGCAAGCCCAACAAGCAAGCAGTGATCAATACTTTTCGCATGATCGAGTCTCCATGGCGGTGGGGATTGATCTTGGCATTCTCGGCTATCGTTCGGTGCTTCGCAATCCTGGGCCTCGATTTGCCGCAAATCACCCTATCCCCTACCGCTTGCGGAGAATGAACACCGTGTCCGACAGCTCGTCGCTCAGACGCAGCGGCTGGTCGATCTCGTACCAGAAGTCGTACACGTCGCACAGTTCCCAGGCCGGCACGCGGCGCAGCAGTTGACGCATCTGCCCGGCCGTGTACATCCGCAGCGGAAACTCGTCGCGCAGCCGCTGGATCTCCTTGCCCTTCTGCCGCGCCAACAGGCAGATCCGGATCTGCTCCACGCGCCGCCGCCGGTCGGTGGCCACCACGCGCAGCGTGACGGTGACTTGCGTGCCGCCCCGCCGCTCGGTCCAGCGCTCGGTACACTCTTCAGCGGCGTCGGGCGGGAGCAGGTGAAAGCCCAGCACATAGATTCCGCCCGGACGCACGGCCGCCGCCACGCACTCCAGGTGCCGCCGCGCGGCGTCCTCGCTCAGCAGGTGGCGAAAGCTGTCGAAGGTGCAGAAGGCCCCGTCCACCGGCTGCGCCAGGCGGAAGTCGGACATATCGGCCTGCATCAGCCGGGCACGAAGGCCGCGCCGGCCGAGACGCTGCCGCAGATACTCCAGTGCCGGCGCGCTCAGGTCCAGGCCGGTCATGCGGTAGCCGCGCGCCGCCAACTCCGTTACCAGCCGGCCCGAGCCGCAGCCCAGCTCCAACAGCTTCTGCACGCGGAACGGACAGTACTTGCGCACCGCGGCCTCCAAGAAGTCGGCCTCGGGGCCCGTTTCTGAGGCCAGCGCAATGTCGTACAGTCGCGGGTGGTCGTACCAGTTGGCCTGGATCGTCTTGGGCGTCAACATCCTACATCCTGCATTACACATTACACATCAAACAACGTTCGTTGCCGATCTTCTTTCACCGGCCGCGGCACGGCACGATGCTGATGTTCGGCCAGCAGCCGGGCTTCGATGTCATCCACAAAGGGCGATCGCCGCTGCTGGTGCAGCTTGCCGCGCCACAATCGCTTGCCGGCGTGGGTCAGCAGCAAGTGCTGCTGGGCCCGGGTCATGCCCACAAAAAACAACCGCCGCTCCTCGGCCAGGTCCTCTTCGTCGGCCGAGCCAAATCGCAGCGGCAGCACGCCGTCCTCGCAACCGACCAGGAACACCACGGGAAACTCCAGCCCCTTGGACGCGTGCAGCGTCAGCAGCGACACGCGGTCGGCGCGCGGATCCCACAGGTCGGCGTCCGCCCCCAGGGCCAATTGCGAGAGGAACTGGGCCAGGTTTCCGCCGCCGGCGGCCAGGCGTCGCAACTCGGGCAGATAGAGCGTCAGGTCCGCGTGTTCCGCCTGCAGTTCCGCGGCCGCCTGCTCCAGCCGCTCGCCGACATCGCCGCCCTGCTCTTGTTGTTGCAGCCTGCCAACCAGGGCGGCCACGGCCGGCCGCTCGATCAGCGGATCGTGCGAACGGCGTTGAAAAGGCATGCCCGAGCGCGCCAGGGCCTCGACCAGCGGCCCGGCCTGGGTTTCGGTCCGATACAGGACCGCAATGTCGGCGAAGGACAGACTCTGCCCCTCGTGCGATTCGACGCGGCTGCTATCCAGCGAAAAGAACGACGAACCGCCCAGCAGCCGCTCGATCGTGTGGACCACGAATTCCGCCTCGGCCCGATCGGTCGCGCAGGCGTGGATCTCGACCTGCGCGGCCCCGCGCCCCTCGGCCGCCAGCGATCGCTCGCGCACCAGGCTGGCCGGGGCAATCAATTGCAGGGCCGCGTCCACGATCGTTTGCGTGGAGCGATAGTTGTGCGTCAAGGCCACGGTCCGCGCCGCGGGAAAATCGCGCACGAACTGGCTAAACAACCCGGCATCCGCGCCGCGAAAGCCGTAGATCGACTGATCCGGGTCGCCAATCACGCACAGGTTGCCATCCGGCGGAACCAGCCGCTTGAGCAGGTCGTATTGCAGCGCGTCGATGTCCTGGAACTCGTCGACCGAGACCCAGCCGCATTGCGACCGATACTGCTCGCGCAGGTCCTCGTGCGCGGTCAGCAACTGGACCGGCAGGCGGATCAGGTCGTCGAAATCCAGCCAGCCGCGCGACGCCAGTTCGCGATGGTAGACGTCGCAGGCCTCGCGATCCGCGTCCTCAACCGGCACGCCGGTCGCTTGCCGCTTGTGGCGTGAGAGCCGCCGCAAGAGCTGGCCGGCGGCCTGCGGCTTCTTTCCCAGTACCGCCTGCAGCATTTCGCTGCGCTGCGACTGGCTCGCCACGCAGAAGGCGTCAGGCAGTCCCAGGCGCGATGCGTGCTCGCGCAGGATGCACAGCCCCAGGGCGTGGAAGGTCATCACCGGTACCGTTCCCAGCGCCGCCGGCACGAGTTGCCCCAGACGCTGGGCCATTTCTTCGGCCGCCCGGCGGCTGAAGGTCAAGGCCAGGCAGCGTTGCGGCGCGGCCCCCTGCTCGACAATCAGGTGCGCCAATCGATGGGTCAAGGTGCGCGTCTTGCCCGTGCCCGGCCCGGCCAGGATCACCAACGGCCCCTGCACCATCTCGGCCGCCGCACGCTGTTGCGGATCGAGCTGCCCCAAGATACCCCGCGCGTTGGCGATCGCGTCCGTTTGCACGGCTTCCTGGTCGGCCGCCCGGCTTGGGACCGGCTCCGATCGTGGTGCCGCGGCCTGTGCGTTTGGCGACGATGGGTTCGGGTTCGTCTTGCGCGCAGCGCGCTGCTTCGGCTTCTTCTCGGGCAGTGAGAACAGCAGCCCCGCGCCGCGGTGCAGTTCTTCCTCCTGGAACAGACGGATCACGCCGTACTCCCCGTCGTAGCCCGCCTGACGAATGACCTGGCCGCTGCGCATGCGCGTCATGGCCTCAGCCAGCAAGGGCGACCCAAGCCGGGCGAGATCTTCCGGGGCGGCCTCTTGCAGGATGAACAGTTCGGGCCCCACGCGCCGCAGCAGGTCATCGTATCGAGCGGCTACAGCCTTGCTCTGCGGTCCGACCTGCAGCAGTTCGGCCAGGACTTCGTCCAGCGGGATCAGGCTGCGGAACGAGCCCGCGGCCAGCGTCTCCCCCTCGGCCCGATCGGCCAGTTGGCACACCCGGTACATCACGCCCAGCGTGAGCGGCTTGCCGCACTCGGGGCACAGTCCCGCCAGACGCCGCGTCTGGTCCGGCTCCAGGCACACGCCGCACTTGCGATGTCCGTCCAGATGGTACTTGCCCTCCTCCGGAAAGAACTCCAACGTGCCGCCATAGCCCTGGCCCGTGCGCAGCGCCTCGCGCATGGCGAAGTAGTCCACCGGCGTGTGGAAGACGCACGTCTCGCGTCCCAGCTTGGCCGGACTGTGCGCGTCGGAGTTCGACACCAGCCGGTAGCGATCGAGCTGCGACACGCGGCGATTCATGGCCGGGTCCGACGACAGCCCCGTCTCCAGGGCGAAAATCTCGCTCGACAGATCGGCGTAGCATTCTTCCAGCGCGTCGAAGCCCGACTGCGAACCGAACAGGGCGAACCAGGGGGTCCAAACATGCGCCGGCACCAGAAAGGCCCCTTCGCCCGCCTGCAGCGTGATCTCCAGCAGGTTGCGCGAATCGAGCCCTAGGATCGGGCGACCGTCGGAAACCAGGTTGCCGATCCGCGCCAGGCTCTGCACGATCGCCTTGGCTTGTTCCAAGGTGGGCGCATAGAGCAAGTGATGTACTTTGCGCGTGCGCCCCGCCTTCTTGTAGATCGTGGAAATCTCGACCTGGAGCATGAACCGCACGTCGGCCAGGCGTGCCTCGGGCTGCTGGCTGGCGATGGCCTGCTCCAGCTCGGGCCGCAGACGGAACAGGCCCGGCTCGGCCGGCACGAGTTTCTGGCGAATCTCCTCGAACCACCCCGGGTGCGTAAAGTCGCCGGTCCCCACGACCGTAATCCCCTTGCGCCCCGCCCAGAGCGCCAGGTGCTCCAGATCGCACTCCCGGCTCGTGGCCCGAGAGAACTTGGAGTGCACGTGCAGATCGGCGTAGAACATGAGGGCGTGGATTCCCTTCCGGGGGACCAATATGCGCTAGACCATGACACCACCTGGTACCGAGCCGATTATAGCCGATGAAGGGGTGCACGACGACCGGCCAAGCGCAGGGTACAGGGGCCTTCTCGTATCTGCGAGCATCCTCTACGCGGATGCACGAGCCGGTCACGCGATCCGGCGGCGCAGGCGGAGAAAGCCGCTGAGCATCTTGGCCGCCAGCAGCAGATTGAAACCCCACAGCACGTAGTCGATCGTGCCCGGCAGGAAGTAGAGTTCCACCACGAACCAGGCGAAGACCGCCAACCGCGGCCGGAACAGCCAGCTATACGGGACGCGCAAGGCGTTGCGCGCCATGGCGAACAACACCACCACCGTATAGAAGAGACATCAGTCGGCTTTGGGCGCAAGGTCGGGCATGCCGTCCCCTCCCCTTCACGCACGAATCTTCACAATCCGGAACGGCACGCCGCGCATCGGCGATCCGCTATTGTGAAAGAGCAGCCCACCATACTCGAAGTCCGACAGTTGCCGGTGCGTATGGCCAAAATACACGTGCCGCACGCCGTTGGCCGGACCGTGGCCGATCTCTTCCAGGTAGCGGAGAATCCGCCGCGCGGATGTCCGCTTGGGATGCGCCACGCGTGTGGCCACCTTGTGCAGTCCGCTGTGCATAGCCAGATCGTACAGGCGATTCAGGGCCGGGCCGCGCGGCCGGGCGCGCATCCACCGCCGCCGCGATTTGAGCAACGCATCAGACGGCCGGCGCTGCCGGTGCACGTCGCCGTGCAAAAACAGGCTGTGTCCCATGCGCAGGTAATAGGGATCCCATTCCAGGTTCGGCAAGGATTGCGCCAGCTCGTCCAGGCGCTTGACGAAATACGGATGGCAGTCGTGATTGCCCAGTAGGAAGTAGAACTGGCACTGACGGTGCTCGGCCACCAAGCGCTGCAGCCATCCGGCGGCCTGCTCCACAGCCGACGCGACGGTTGGCTGCTCGCACCAGGCGAAATCGAAGATATCGCCCCCCAGCACGAAGGTCGAGGCGCGCGCCGCCGCCTCGGCGATCGCCGCTTCGTGCCGGCCAGCCAGCGAGCGCCGCGTGAACAGGTGCAGATCCGCGAGAAAATAGGCTTCCGGCATGAGTGACTGGTCCCTGCGAGACGCCGACGGCGGCCCCTACGGCACAAATTCATCGCTGCGCGGGGTCCTGCGCTGCCCCAAAGGCCCTTGCCTGACTCGCTGCCGCGACGCGCAACGTAGCCAATCGCATGGGCGGCCCGCTTCTGGAAATATAACGCCCAGGATGCAACCAGGTCCATTCCGAGGTCAGCGGGGGGGCCGCAAACGAGGGTCGCAATGCCACCTGTGAACGGGTAGTCCGTACTTTGCGGAGGCTGGCAGAGCTAGGGGCCCTACCCACGCTCGTTTCCTGTGCAGGGCCTGGAAATCCTCGGCCAGGCAATCGCCCCCCTGATTTGGTGCTGTCAGGCTGCGCCCTTGACCTCGGGGCACGCCAATTGCTAATACCTTCTTAGAGCCGGCCCCAGAACCTTTCGGTAACCCAGTCTTGCTGGGCCGCCCGACGTGGCTGTGATGGGTCTGGGATAGGCTCTTAGGTCTTGCACAACGCCCACCTACGCCCGGTTAACTGAATGAGCACGGATCGCTGGGGAATCGACGACGGATACTTCGACGCGCATCATCAATGGAAGCCCACGTCTACGCAGACGCGCGCGGCCATCCTGCAGGCGATGGGCGTCGAGGATCCCAACGCCCCCGCGCCCGACGGCGATGACGTCCGCTTTCTGGAGGCCGGCCGAGCAAGTGCCTGGCCCGAGCCCGGCCACCTGCAGCTTGAAGACGGCGCGCAGCTCGCCGTCAACGGCCACCTGCCGGCCGACATGCCGCTGGGCTACCACGACTTCTTCCCCGCCACGAGCGAGAGGCGGGTGCGTCTGATCGTTGCCCCGCCACATTGCCCACTTCCGCCCCAGCCTATTTGGGGATGGAGCGTGCAGTTGTACTCGGCCCGATCTGCCGCCAGTTGGGGAATCGGCGACCTGGGTGATCTGCGCCGGCTGGCTGCCTGGTCGCACGGCCTGGGGGCCGGCCTGATGATGGTCAATCCGCTGGTGGCCCCCACGCCGACCGTTCCGCAGGAGCCCAGCCCCTACTTTCCCAGCAGCCGCCGATTCCGCAATCCGTTGTACCTCGACATCGCGGACGTGCCCGGCGCGGCGACCTTGGGACCGGAAGGCGAACGGCTGGCCGCGGCCGGTCGGGCCCTGAACGCCCAGCCGCTGATCGATCGGGACGCGATCTGGCAGCTCAAGCAAGAGGCCCTGCGCCAGTTGTGGGGGCGGTTTTCCGGCGATCCGGACTTCGACGCCTTTTGCCGGCAACGCGGCGCCGAGCTGACGGAGTTCGCCACGCACTGTGCCCTGTCCGAACTGCACGGCCCCGACTGGCGCAAATGGCCCGACGCCTATCGCCATCCGCAGCAGCCGGCCGTGCAGCGGTTCGCCCAGGAACAAGCGCGCCAGGTCAACTACCACAAATGGTGCCAGTGGCTGTTGGACCGGCAACTGGCGGCGGCCAGCCGGGAAGTGGCCCTGGTCCACGATTTGCCCATCGGCTTCAATCCGGCCGGGGCGGACGGCTGGGCCTGGCAGTCGCTGTTGGCCACCGGTTGCACGGTGGGCGCCCCGCCCGACATCTTCAACACCATCGGCCAGGACTGGGGCCTGCCCCCCTTCATTCCGCATCGCTGGCGCGGCGTGGGCTACGAACCTTTCATCCAGACGATCCGCGCATCCTTGCGGCATGCCGGCGGCCTGCGCATCGATCACGTGATGGGCCTGTTCCGGCTGTATTGGATTCCCGGCGGCTTCGGACCGGCGCGCGGCACCTACGTGCGCTACAACGCGCGCGAACTGATGTCGATCGTGGCCCTGGAAAGCCATCGCGCCGGGGCCTTTGTGGTCGGCGAGGACCTGGGCACGGTGGAGATGGGCGTGCGCGAGCAGCTCGCCCAACGCAACCTGCTCTCCTTCCGCCTGCTGTGGTTCGAAGAACAACCGCCCCGGCAGTATCCGCAAGCCGCCATGGCCGCGGCCACGACCCACGATTTGCCGACCGTGGCCGGCCTGTGGAGCGACCGCGACCGGCAGGCGCAGACGGCCCTGGGCTTCGACACCCAGGCCCTGGTCGAACTGCGTCAGCGCTTTGGTCGCCTGTCGGGCATCAGCGACCAGGCGCCGCTGGAAGACGTGGTGCACGGCGCCTACCAACTCTTGGGCGAGGCGCCGTCGCTGCTGCTGGTGGCCACGCTGGAGGACGCCCTGGCCGTGACCGAGCGGCCGAACATGCCGGGCACGGTGATCGAGTGGCCCAACTGGCGTCGCGCCCTGCCCGGCGGCCTGGAGGCCCTCCAACAAAGCCCCCTGCCCCGCCGCATCGCCCAGGCCCTGCAACGCCGCAAGGCCTAGGGCGTGCGCAGCGCACCCTACTTCACATACTGGGCGACGTTCTCCTGGGTCACCAGTTGGAAGGGCAGGTAGAGCTGCTTTTCGTAGGGCTGTTTCTTCACGATGCGCACGGCCGTTTCCACGGCCCCGCCGCCTTGGCCCCGCGCGTCCTGGAAGACGGTGGCGTCGAGCCGGCCGTCCTTGACCGCTTGCAGGGCGTCGGCGATCGCGTCCACGCTGGCCACGATCACCTTGTCCTTCCGCTTCGCCTGTTCCAAGGTGATCACGGCCCCCATGCCCATCTCGTCGTTCTGCGCAAAGACCGCCTGGATCTGGTCGCCGTAGGACTGGATCCAGTTCTCCATGAGGGTCATGGCCTTGGCGCGGTCCCACTCGGCCGTCTGGTCGGCCAGCAGCTTCAGGCCCGGCTGCCTGGCCAGCACTTCGCGCGCGCCCTGATCGCGTTTGAGTTGCGCGGCCTGGCCCATGAAGCCGTGCATCATCACCACCTTGCCTTGCCCCTTCAGACGCTGGGCGATGTACTCCATGGCGATCTGCGCCGACTGCTCGTCGCGCGAGCCCACGAACGCGGTGGGCGCGGATCGGGTCTCGGAATTGACGTTCACGATGGGAATGCCCGCCGCCAGGGCCTTGTCCACGGCGGGCGAGCTGGCCTCGTTTTCGCACGGGTTGAGGATGATCGCATCCACCTTCTGCACGATGAAGCTCTCGATCTGCTGCACCTGCTTCTCGGCGCTGCGCTGCGCGTCGTTGACGATCAGGGTCACCCCCAGCTCGCGCGCCTTGTCCTCCATGGCCTGGTTGAGCATCACGATGAACTCGTTGGAGAGGTTCATCATCGACACGCCGATCGTGATCGGCCGGGCCCCTGCGGCGCCCGCTTCGTGCCGGGCGGACGAGTCCGGCCGGTTGCAGCCGCCCGCCATCCCCAGCGCCATGGCCGCCATCGCGATCAGTCTTGCGTTCATTGTCATGATTCCTGGCGTTTGTCGAGCCACACCGCGCCTACGATGATAGCGCCTTTGATGATTTGCTGGTAGTAGGACGAGACGTTCAGCAGATCCAGGCCATTGTTGATCACTCCCATCAGCAGCGCGCCGAGGAGGGTGCCTCCCACGCCGCCCACGCCGCCCGAAAGGCTGGTGCCGCCGATCACCACGGCGGCGATGGCGTCGAGTTCGTAGCCCACGCCCGCGTTGGGCTGGCCGGTGGTGATCCGCGAGGCGAGGACCACGCCCGCCAGGCCGGCCATCGCCCCGCACAGCGTGTAGGCGAACAGCTTGACCCCGTCCACGTTGATCCCCGAGGCGCGCGCGGCGTTCTCGTTCCCGCCCACGGCATAGATATACCGGCCCAGGCGGATGTGCCGCAAGAACACCCATGAGACAAGGGTCACGGCCAGCAGCAGGATCACCGGCACGGGGATCCCGGCCAGGTCGCCGCTGCCGATGGCGGTGAACGGCGCGCTGAGGTTCGAGACGGGCTTTCCGCCGCTGATCACCAGCGCCAGTCCGCGTGCCACGGTCATGGTGCCCAGCGTCACGATGAAGGGCGCCACGCGGCCCTTGGTCACCATCAGGCCGTTGCCCGCGCCGCACACCGCGCCGGCCAGGATGCCCATCGCCACGGGCACGACCGTCGGGTACTGCCCCGGATGCGCCAGGCACGCGGCCACCACGCCCGTCAACGCCACCAGCGAACCCAGCGACAGATCGACGCCGCCGGTCAGCAGCACATAGGTCACGCCGATGGCCAGGATTCCGTTGATCGAGATCTGGCGGCCGACGTTGATCCCGTTGGCGAAGGTGAGGAACGTGGGCTTGACGATCGACAGCCCCACGACCAGCGCCGCCAGCGCGATGAGCAGGCCGAATTGCCGCAGCCAGGTTCGCAGTTTGTCAGTCGGGCATGGCATAGTGCAAAATCTCTTCCTGGGTGGTGCGGCGCGAGTTCAACTCGGCCCTGACTTCCCCCTCGCGCATGACCAGGATGCGATGGCTCAGGGCGAGGATCTCGGGCAACTCCGAGGACACCACGATCACCGCCGTGCCTTCGGCGGCCAGCCGGGTGATGATCGCGTAGATCTCCTGCTTGGCGGCGATGTCGATGCCCCGCGTCGGTTCGTCCAGCATCAATACCGCCGGCCGCGTGAGCAAGGCCTTCGACACGACGATCTTCTGCTGCGTGCCCCCGCTCAGGCCGCCCACGCGCTGGTTCCGGTCGCGCGCGCGGATCGCAAAGGCCTGGATTTGTTCGTCCGCCACGCGGTTCTCGCGGCGCGCATCGATCCACGGGCCGCGGCAATACTGGCCGAGGCTGGCCAGGGTGAGGTTCTCCTTCACCGACATGGCGGGCGCCAGGCCAAACCGCTTGCGGTCTTCGGTCACCAGGGCGATGCCGTGGGCAATCGCCTGCCGGGGACTGGCGATGCGCACAAGCCGGCCGGCGATCCGAATCTCCCCGGATGTGGCCGGCGCAAGTCCGAAAAGGGCGCTGACCAGTTCCGTGCGGCCGGCGCCCATCAGGCCCGCAATGCCCAGAATCTCGCCGCGCCGCACCTGGAAGCCGACGCCGCGGAACTTACCGGCCTGCGTCAACTCGCGGACCTCCAGCGCCACCGCGCCGAGCGCGGGCTGGACTGCGGTCGCCGCACGCGCCGGCAGCGACAATTCGCGGCCGACCATCAGGGCGATGAGCCGATCGCGGTCCAGGTCCGCGGCGGCGTGCGTGGCCACGTAACGCCCGTCGCGCAGAACCGTAATCGTGTCGGCAATGCGGAAGATCTCGTCCATCTTGTGCGAGATGTAGATGATGGCCACGCCCTGCCGGCGCAGGTCGCGAATCGTGTCCAGCAGGGCGTCGACCTCGCGCTGCGAAATGGCCGAGGTCGGCTCGTCCATAATCAGGATCCGCGCGTTGTAGACCAGGGCCTTGGCGATCTCCACCGTCTGGATTTCGGCCACGCTCAGGGTACGCATCTTGCGCGTGGCCGAGAACGCGACCCCCAGGCGGCCAAGCAGTTCCTGGGCCCGGCGGTTCATGGCCGGCCGGTCAATCCACTGCGGCAGCCAGCGCGTCGGCTCCAGCCCCATGCAGATGTTCTCGGCTACCGTCAGGTCCGGGAAGGGCATCAGTTCCTGGTGGATCATCGCGATCCCCAGCCGCAGCGCTTCGTGGGGATGGCGAATCCGCACGCCCTTGCCGTCCAGCAGGATCTGGCCCTCGTCGGGCGCGTAGAGGCCCATGAGCGTCTTCATCAGGGTCGACTTGCCGGCCCCGTTTTCGCCCATCAGGGCGTGTACGGTCCCGGCACGAACGGCAAGCTGGACCGCCTCCAGGGCTTTCACTCCGGGAAAGCTCTTCGATAGATTTCGGACCTGGAGGATACAGCTTGGGTCCATCCGGCCTGTTGCCCGGTCGTTCTGGCGCACACAGCCGACTCGGCCACATTCCGAGCCGCAACGATCGTCTTCACGTCAAGCGCGCCCCATCTTAACACAGGGGCCTGCGATCTTCCAGTTGCCCTGCGCCGGGCAACGCAAGACAAGACCTCCTCGCAAGGGCCCCAGAAAGAGGCTTTCAGCCATCAGCAGTCAGCTTTCAGCAGTCTCTAGCCGCGCCGACATTCGACATTCGACATTCGACATTCGACATTCGACATTCGACATTCGACA
>CALARR010000258.1 GCA_937889015.1 uncultured Planctomycetales bacterium
CCGAATGGATTCAGAGCGTAACCCCTTTCAGCATCGCGGCTTTCTGTGCCGAGGCCTGTGGCTTGCGCTAGGGGTATGCCTGTTGAGCGGGCCAGTGTTTGCCGGGGATGAGAGCACGGCAGAAGGCAAGTCGGAGGCCGCGGCAGAGGCCAAGACGGACAGCAAAGCGGGAGCCAAGACGGCGAAACCTTCGGCCGACGCGCGGCCATCCCATCTGGGCCCGCTCTCCGGCGACGCCAAGCCTCACCACCATGAGTCGTGGCCCGGCCAACCTGGCCGCATGGTGGCGCCGCGTTTTGCCCCGGATGTCGAGCCGCAGTCGCCCAACCACGCCGAGGAATCGGGGCTGGGCCGGGAAGAACCCTGCCCCAGCAAACCTCCGCGGCACCGCTGGCAGAATTTCATTGAAGACCCCCACCGGTCGTCAGCCTTTCAGAGTTGGCTGTACCGGCCCATGAGTTTTGGGGTGTTTTTGGGCATGCTCAGCGGCGGCACGTTGATCGACAACTGGGTGAGCCAGGACGTGGATATGATTGGCGGTTTGCGTCTGGGCTGGGACATGGATGACTATTGGGGCTTGGAAGCGCGTTACGGCATCGGTTCCATGAAACTGCACGACGATCCGCCGGCGGTGCAGGCCTATCCTACGGCCACCGCCGCTCGGCACAGCGATCACATCCTGCTGGACGCCAGCATGCTGTACTATCCCTGGGGTGATACCCGGTGCAGGCCGTACGTGCTCTTTGGCGTGGGGTTTGGAGAGGTGAGTTTTGTGGACCGGGGCGGCGTTGCGTACAGGTCCGCGGCTTTCTCGATTCCCGTGGGCTTGGGCGTGAAGTATCAGCAGACCGACCGCCTGGCTTGGCGGCTGGAGTGCAGCGACACGGTCATCTTCTGTGGCGGCAGCGGGGTGAACACCCTGAACGACTTCGCTCTGACGGCGGGGTTGGAGTATCGCTTCGGCGGCAACCGCCGTTCCTATTGGCCCTGGAATCCGGGGACCAACTTCTGGTAGTGCGCTTCTGCTTGGCGCCAGGCACAGATAGACTGGATGCATCGCCGCGCCCATTGGGGGCGTTGGGTCCTCGACTGCGGAGGTTTCGATGGCATCCCCTGCGAATCGTCGCCAGGCCCTGGGTCTGGCGCTGGTTGGTCTGGTTGTTTGCGGCGGCCTGGTCGCGCTGGCCACCCTCCATCTCGGGACAGTGGGGGCATCGGTCTCGCGGCCGGCCGAGCAGCGCTCCTGGCCAGACTTTCACGGTGCAGGGCGCGACAATATCTCACCGGAAAAGGGCCTGCTGAAGCAGTGGCCCGAGGCCGGCCCGCCGCTGGTCTGGAAGGCGTCGGGTTGCGGCGTGGGTTACTCGGGCGTGACGATCGCCGAAGGCCGGATCATCACCGCCGGGGACTTTGACGACGAGGAAAAGGTCCTGGCCCTGACCATGGACGGCCGGCCGCTGTGGCAGGCGGTCAACGGCCGGGCGTGGGAACGACCGTGTCCTGGTTCGCGGACCACGCCGACCTACAGTGACGGCCTGCTGTACCACATGAACGCGCACGGGCGTTTGGCCGCTTTCTCCGCCCAAAGCGGCAAGGAAGTCTGGGCCGTGGATCTGGTCGAGCGCTTCGAGGGATATCGGGGGATCTGGGGCTATGCGGAGAACGTGGTCGTTGATGGGGACCTGGTGCTGTGCATGCCGGGCGGGCCCAAGGGACGGGTCGTGGCCCTGGACAAGCGGACCGGCCAGACGCGTTGGGCCAACACCGAGATCGAACATGAAGCCGCCTATTGCTCGCCGCGCGTGGTGACCCATGGGGGCATCCGCCAACTGCTGACGATGACGCAGAAGTCGGTCCTGAGCGTGGAGGTGGCCAGCGGAAAACTGCTCTGGTCGGAACCGTTCGTTCCCCGCTCCCCGCAAAACGCCACCACGCCCGTATTCCACGACGGACACGTGTTCGTATCCTGCGGCCACCGTTCGGGCGGAGCCGTGTTCAAGATCGCGCCCGACCAGCGGAGCGCAAGCCGCGTGTGGTGGCACGAGGAGCTGGATAGCTGCCACAGCGGCGTGGTTCTGGTCGATGGAAAGCTGTTTGGCAGCGCCTGCCGCATGGGCGGGAAACAGTTCTTCTGCGTGGATTTTCTGACGGGCCAGACCCGGCAGTCCGACACGACCCTGAGCAAGGTGGCCCTGAGCTGCGCGGAGGGCATGCTCTACTGTCTGAACCACCAGGGGCGCGTCTCGTTGCTGGAACTTCTGCCCGACGGGTTCCGTATTGCCAGCCAGTTCGACCTGCCGAAGAAGCCGGCCAACTCGTACTTGGCGCATCCGGTGATCTGCCAGGGGCGGCTGTACCTGCGGTGTGCGGATGATCTGTACGCCTACGACATTCGCGACCCGCAGGCAGTGTCCAGGGCAGGCGGGAAGGATGGAGAGGTGGGCTCGCCTGGGATTTCAGTCCACTGAGGATCGTGCAGTGGTCGCCCTCGCCGATGCGGGAAGCCCCCCCGTGGTGCGGGGGGTGAACTCGACTGCCCTGGAAGAAAGCGGTAGGCTACAAGCTGGGCGCCATGCCAGGCTCGCGCTCGGCGTGGGCCCGCATGCCGTGGGTATGCCGAAGCCTGAAACTGCATGGCCACGCAAGCGTGGCCATGGCGCCTCCTGATGTCCCCTCTGCGCGACGCACTACACGAAAAGCGTCGTCGTTCTGGGTTTGTACGTCCCCCTCCCCAATCCTTTATTGACCACAGCCATACAGGAATGTCCCTCTACTTTGCCACTGGTTCCACGAGCACCGACCTTTCGCCGGCCGACCTGCGCGCGGCCCTGACCGAGACCTTTGCCAAGCTGGGCGCGCGGAACCGCGTGCTGGCTTTGCCGCCCGACTTCACGCGCGCCAACAGCATGGCCGGCCCGCTGACGTGCATGGTGCACGAGTATTTCGGGTCGCGTCTGGTCGACGTGATGCCCGCCCTGGGCACGCATGTGCCCATGCCCGAGTGGCAGTTGGAACGGATGTTCCCCACGCTGCCCAAGGCGCTGGTCCGCAACCACGACTGGCGCAACGACGTGGTGACGATCGGCGAGGTGCCGGCCGAGTTCGTGAGGCAGGCCACCGAGGGCATCTGGACCAAGCCCTGGCCGGCACAACTCAATAAGCTGGTCTGGCAAGGGGGCCATGACTTGATCCTTTCCATCGGCCAGGTCGTGCCGCACGAGGTGATCGGCATGGCCAACTACAACAAGAACCTGTTCGTGGGCACGGGCGGGGCCACGGGGATCAACGAAAGCCATTTCATCGGCGCGGCGTATGGCATGGAGCGGATGATGGGCCGGGCCGATACGCCGCTGCGGCGGATTCTGAACTACGCCCAGGACCACTTCTGCCGCCACCTGCCTTTGGTCTTCATTCAGACCGTGATTGGCCCGAGGGCCGACGGCAGCCTGGCCGTGCGCGGGCTGTACGTGGGCAACGACGTGGAGTGTTTCGAGCAGGCGGCCGAGCTGTCGGTGAAGGTGAATTTCACCGTGCTGGACGAAGCGCCCCAGAAGATGGTGGTCTTCCTCGACCCCGAAGAGTTCCACAGCACGTGGCTGGGCAACAAGTCGATCTACCGGACGCGCATGGCGATTGCCGACGCGGGCGAGTTGATCGTGCTGGCCCCGGGCGTGAAGACCTTTGGCGAGGACCCGGAAATCGACCGGCTGATCCGCAAATACGGCTACTGCAACACGCCGCAGATCATGCGCTACGTGCGCGAGACGGAGGATCTGCCGAAGAACCTCTCGGCCGCGGCGCACCTGATCCACGGCTCGTCCGAAGGGCGGTTTTCGATCACCTACTGCCCGGG
>CALARR010000259.1 GCA_937889015.1 uncultured Planctomycetales bacterium
AACCCCTGTTCTCGGACTGAGAACCCGATGTCCTAGGCCACTAGACGAAGGGGGCTTGTACTTGGAGCCGGGCCCAGAACCTGTCGGCAGCCTACTCCCGCCGGGCTGCCCAACGTGGCAGCAGGGGTTCAGGGGCACGTTCTAAGTATATCGGGCCCCAGGGGGCCCGAATCGGAACAATCTTACCTAACCTACGGCCGGTGTCAATTGTTCTCGCCGAATTGCTGCTCCAGCCACTGCTGCCACTCGCGGCTGGACTGTTCCCCCATGCGCTGGTGGTTCTTGCGGATCGCCGACGAGAGGAGTTGCTGCATCTGGCCGTCGCGCAGACGGTTGCGGATCGGGCTGAGTCGTTCCAGAACCGCGGCCGCCTCGGCGTGCCGCTCCTGGCGAGTCAGAATCGCATATTGACCGGTGAGACCGAAGGCCTGCAAATCCTCCTCCCCTTTGCCCAGATTCGCAAAGGCCTCGAAGATTTCCATGGCCTTGGCGTTCTGCCCTTCGCGGAGGTAGAGCCGGGCTAGTTGCTGCTGGGCACGGTGGACCATGTACTCGTTTTTGGGGAAGTAGCGGATCACGCTCTGCCAACCTTCCTCGGTCCCGCGAAGGCTGGCCACGTACCATTGGCGCACGACGTTGTCTTGCCTCTCGACAGGCTCGTCGGAGGAGTCGACCAGCAGAGGGCGCTGTTGCGCCACGGTCAGACGCGCCGTCATCCCGCCCAAGATGAACATGACTGTCAAAGCCGCCGCGACGATCAGCCACCAGCGGCGTGCTCGGGGCAGCGACTCGATCTGGAGCGTCTTGAGCACGGCGTCGAGCTGCCTGGTGACGGCGTCCTGGGGCGGAGGCAGCGGCACGCCAGGCACGTCCCAGTCGGTGGAATCCTCGGGCCACTGGTCGCCGAAGTGCTCCTTCTGCAATTGGCGCAACTGCTTGAGCAGTTCGTGGGCCGAGGCATAACGCTGGTCGGCCTGCTTGGCCATCATCGTCTGCACGATGCGACAGAGGGCCAGCGGCAGGTCGGGCCGCAGTTGCTCCAGGGGGCGGGGTTCGCTCTTGATGTGTTGCACGGCCACGGCCAGGGCCGTCTCGCCCGTGAAAGGCGGAGCGCCGGAGAGCATCTGATAGCAGGTGACGCCCAGCGAGTACAGGTCGCTGCGAGGATCGAGCGGCCGACCTTCCACCTGCTCGGGGCTCATGTACAAGGGCGTGCCCATGGTCATGCCCACCTGGGTGAGATCGACGGCATCACCCTCGCGCGCAAAACGCGCCAGGCCGAAGTCGGCAACCTTCACCTCGCCCGTTGGGGTGAGCATGATGTTCTCGGGCTTGATGTCGCGATGCACGATGCCCTGCTCAGCGGCCTTGGCCAGGGCCGCGGCCGTCTGCCGCATGACCGACAGGGCATGGGCGAAGTCGGGCGGTCCCTGTCGTGCCACCCATTGGCCCAGGTTCTGCCCCTCGACGTACTCCTGGGCGATGTAGTGCAGCCCCTCGATCTGTCCGACCTCGTAGATCTGGACGATGTTGGCATGCACGAGGGAAGCGGCGGCCTGGGCCTCGCGCTGAAATCGCTTGAGATAGACGCGGTCGCCGGCCAGTTCGGGCTTGAGGATCTTGAGGGCCACGCGGCGACCAAGCCCGGCTTGCTCGGCCAGGTAGACTTCGGCCATGGCGCCGCGGCCGAGACGCCGCAAGAGGCGGAACGCGCCCAGCACGCGGCCGGTGAGGTCCAACGGGCCGTGGCCGTTGTGGTTTTGGTCGGACTGAGGAAGGGGGGCGCTCATGGGCCGGCAAGAGAGGGCCTGTTGCCACAGATCAGGCGAAAACGGACCAAGGGTTCATTGTCGCTCAAGGCATACGGCCCGACAAGGCAAGGGGAGGTTTTCCGACAACCAGGGAGACCGCCACCGGCCGGAGTTCCTGGCCCCACCTCCCCACCCGTTCGGCGGAAACCGGACCTACATTAAAGCTGGCCTTATCGATCTCTGGATTGCTAATGGCCCCGGCCGACCAACGGGAGGTCGGGAAGACCGGGTTTCCGCGACCAACCTGCGGTCGGTGCCCGGCCCCCGGTTCATTGGCGATGCAGGACCCAATAGAACAATCGGCAGCTCACCGCTCGATCTGGCAGGGACGGTTCTGCGCTAAGTTCTTAACTCGAAGCTAACCGCAGCGAGGGGCGAGGCGATTGAAGGTCGCGGACTCCTGGGGTAACCTACGAGGGAAAGGGAATCTCTTCATGAATGCTCATACGCAAGAGGACGCGGCTTTTCCACAACCGGACGAGCGGCCGGCCGTGACGTTGGCGCAGTTTCAGCGATTGATCCGCGAGATGTATCTGGAAAAGGACCTGGCGCGGGGTATCGACGGGACGTTCATGTGGTTGATGGAGGAGGTCGGCGAACTGGCCGCCGTGCTCCGCAAGGGGACGTTGGAGGAACGCTCGGCCGAATTCGCCGATGTGCTGGCGTGGCTGGCCACGATCGCCAATGTGGCCGGCGTGGACCTGACCGCGGCCGTGATGAAGAAATACGGCTCAGGTTGCCCGGGATGCGGTGAGTTTGTGTGCACTTGTCCCGATTCCGGCAAGCCATGAAGCAATATCGGCCAGGGTTGACTGGATGCCGGCAGAGTGCGGTCGCCAACCTCCCACCGGTTGGCCGGCCAACCGGGCCTTGCGTTGGCCGGACCCTGGGAATGTCGCGTCCGACGCATGCCTTCTTGGGATGCCTGGCCTTGCTGTGGGCGTGGGGGCCGTTCTGCACTCCAACCCGTGGCCAGACTGAGGCGGCACCGAAGTTCGAGGCGGTCGAAGTCGGGGTGGCCGGCGCGTACAAGCTGGGGCAGTGGACCCAGGCCGTGCTGACGCTTCGCGGCGGCAGCCAACCGATGACCGGTCAGGTTTGGGTCGTGGTGCCAGACGGCGATGGGGTCGAGAGCCGCTTCGTGGCCCAAGAGCCTTGCCGGCTGCAGGCGCACGAACCGACCCAGGTGGTGGTGTCGATTCGTCCCGGACGCCAGGCGATGTGGCTCCGGGCCGGCTTCGAAGTCGAGGGGCGATTGGCGGCTCAAGCCCAGTTCGCCTGTCAATCGGATCCGGACCGCGGGAGCCACGCGTTCGCCGCGCCGCGGTCGGCCACGGCGCCCCTCTACCTGGCGATTGGTTCGGAGGGCTTGCCGCTGGAACAGATGCTCCGCGATGCGGGCGCGCAGCAACTGGCGGCCGAAGTGGCGCGCGTGAGCAGTCCGGCACGCCTGCCACTCACGTGGTATGGCTACGAGGGTTTTGAGGCGATCTTCCTCTGCACAGGCCATCCGGGACTCAGTGCGAACTGGGCGCGGTCGGAGGTCCAGATAGCTGCCTTGGAGCAGTGGATCAGCTTGGGCGGAACGCTCGTCTTGTGCGTTGGTTCGCAGGCCGACGCGGTCTTGGGGGCCGGTGCGCCGTTGGCGCGACTGGCGCCGGGCAAGTTGCAGGAGATGGTAACCCTGCAGCAGACGGGCGCTTGGGAAACCTATGCCCGGAGTTCTGTGGCCATGCCCAGCGGGCCCGAGTTGCGCGTGCCGCGGTTGGCCGAGGTGCAGGGAGTGGTGGAGGCGCGCGAGGTTGACCTGCCCCTGGTGGTCCGCACGGCCCGGGGGCTAGGACAAGTGGTGTTTGTGGCGGCGGATGTGGATCGGGGGCGACTGGCCGCCTGGAAGGGCCGGGCCGACTTGATTCGCCGCCTGCTCGATCTGCCTCTGGGACCGCAGGAAGAAGCGGCCCTGGAGCGTACGATCTTGGACTATGGCGTGTTTGATTTGTCGGGCCAGCTTCGCCAGGCCTTAGACCATTTTCCCACGGTGCGGCTGGTGCCCTTCTGGCTGGTCGCCGTATTGCTGGCCGGCTATCTGGTGCTGATCGGGCCGGTGGATTACTACTTCCTGCGCAAGGTCGTAGGGCGCATGGAGCTGACTTGGATCACGTTCCCCCTGCTGGTGCTGGCGGTGAGCGTGGGCGTTTATGCCTTGGGCCAATGGGCCAAGGGCGATCGCGTACACTTGAGTCAGGCAGAACTGGTGGATGTGGATTTGGCCAGCGGTCTGACGCGTGGCACCCTGTGGGCCGATCTATTCAGCCCCGACGCGGTGGCCTACGACATCTCGGCACAACCGGCACTGCCCGGCGCGGTCCCGATCCACGAGCCGCAATGGATCACGAGCTGGCTGGGACTGCCCGGCCAGGGGCTGGGCGGGATGAGTTCCGCGAACGTGGGCAGCGGACTGCTCTGGGATCGCAGCTACCAGTTCACTTCCGATCTGTCGGCCATGCAGGGAGTGCCGGTCGGCCCGGGAGGGAGCAAGGGGTTTACCGTGCGTTGGTGCGGTAAGGCGGAACAATGGCCGCGTATCGAATTGCGGGACGACGGTCAGGTCCTGGCCGGTCAGATCCGCAATGCCTTGCCGTGCGAGTTGCAGCGCGCCGTGCTGGTGTATCGCCAGTGGGCCTATGACCTGGGCGATCTGCGGCCAGGCCAGGCATTGGACCTGGGGGCGACCTCGAAACGCAGTGAGCTGAAGACCTATCTCACGGGCCGGCGTCTGGTGCCTGACGAGGGCGGCAACAAATACCGTCAGGTCACCGATCCCTGGGACCGTGGCGGCGCGGACATCCCTCTGATCCTGCGGACGATGATGTTCTATGAAGCGGCGGGCGGCCAGCGTTATACGGGACTGCCCAACCGCTATCAATCGTTCGTGGACCTGAGTGCGGCGTTGCAGACGCAACGCGCGATACTGGTGGCGCGCGTGCCCGCCGCCGACGGCGGCAGCCGCGTGCTCGGTTCCGGCCAGGTGTTGGCCCAGCCTGGGGACACGCGTGTGACCCTCTTTCGTTTCCTCATTCCTGTGGCGCAGGCCAGCCAGAATCCATGATCAAGACTGACAATCTGACCAAGGTTTACGGCGAGTTGTACGCCTTGAAGGGGCTGAACCTGGAACTGAACCAGGGGGACCTGTTCGGCTATATTGGTCCCAACGGCTCGGGCAAGACGACCACGATGCGGATCCTGGCCACGCTGCTGCAACCCACGTGGGGTGAGGCCTATGTCTGCGGCTACTCGATCTACACGCATCCCAAGGAGATCCGGCGGCTGATCGGGTTCATGCCGGACTTCTTCGGCGTGTACGACGACATGAAGGTGATCGAGTACCTGGAGTTTTTCGCCGCCGCCTACCGCATTCGCGGGGCGCAGCGCCGCAAGACGTGCGATCGAG
>CALARR010000260.1 GCA_937889015.1 uncultured Planctomycetales bacterium
CGCATCGGTCTGCTCCTGAAAAGAGGCGGCGGGGCCCGCGATGTGGGCCCCGCCCGAGTCTGGTCCGCGCGGCGGACTCTGCGGGGATGGTCCGCAGGAATTCCGGTTTCCGCATTCCGCATTCCGGTTTCCAAACCGTTCAGCGGTTCAACAGCTTGCGCAAGTGATCCACGCTCCGCGCGGCGTCGTCGATCGAGCCGCACTCGACCGAGAACACGATGTCGCGCGGGCAGCGGCGGACGATCGAGATCACGTGGGCCCAGTCGATCACGCCATCGCCGCAGGCGCAACCCACGGCCGTGCCAGTGACCTTGCCCCGCTCGGCGTCGGAGTGCTGGATGGTGATGTCCTTGGCGTGCAAGTGCACCAGCCGATCGACCACGCGTTCCAACCAGGCGTAGGGATCCTGGCCCGCCAGGTAGGCGTTGCCCGTGTCCAGGTTGATGCCGATCGCCGGGGACTTGACCAGGTTGTAGAGCCGGTCCAGGCCGTCGGGCGTCTTGGAGTATTGCGAGTGGCACTCCAGTCCGATCTTGATCCCGCGCGGCTCGGCGAACATGGCCGCCTCGCACAGCGTGTAGCGGATCAGCACCATGTCTTCCTCTTCGGTGGTCCACGAGGCCTTCACGCCTTCGTCGGTGTTGACCACCGGCGCGCCGACCTCGGCCGCGTAGCGGATCGCCTGCTTGATGTAGTTGCCGTGCGCGTCGGGGCGACCCAGCGGCCCGTGGGCCTGCAGGCCGGAGATCTTCAGGCCATGCTGCTCGGCCAGGCGGCGCATGATGTAGGGATCTTCCATCATCGACACGGTATGGTAGTACTTGGCCTCGCTCATCAGCTCGCGGCCCCAGTGGACCATGGGCTCGATGTACTCGTAGCCCAGTTCCGCGGCGCGCTCCACGCCCCACTCAAACGGCTTCTCGTGGCGGCGCGTGGCTTCCAGGTTCATGCCGACGTAGATGTTGCCCATGTGATCACACTCCTCAGGTAATGGTCAAGTCTATTGGAAAGAGTCCTTCGAGCCGGTCCCAAAACCTGTCGGCAACTCAGTCTTGCCGGACCGCCTGACGCGGCTGGGGTGGTTTTGGGATAGGTTCCTAGTCGAGATACTGCTTGGCGCGATCCACCAGACCGCGGCTCTTGCTGGTGGCGATGACTTTCTTCAAGGCCGAGGTGAATTCCTGACGATTGGGGATGCGCAGAGGCCGGTTGTGGGCCAGGTCGACGATCGCCGTACTGGCCTCGTGCGTGAACTTCCGATCGTCCAACAGGGAGACGAGCCAGCGGAGCGTCTCGATCGTGCGCACCGCGCCGGCCCGGGTGACGATGAGCTTCTTCTCCGCGTCGCCCTTGGCCAGCTTCATGGCTTGCTGGAGCAGGGCCAGCGTCTCCGTGTCCGGCCGCTGGTCCGGCAGGCTGATCACACGGATGTAGGCGCGCATGGCCATGACCTGCTGCGCCGGCTCAGAGGCATTCTGGGCCAGCGACAAGAGTCGCGCGGCGACCGAGGGGTCGGGCCAGTTGCACAGCGCGCGGAGCCCCGCCTCGCGCAGGGCCTGGTCCTGGCTGGCGATGGCCGCGTCGATCGCCTCCAGGGCGCGCTTGCCGCCGATGCGGCCCACCAGCGGCAGCAGCGCACAGCGCTGGGCGACGTCGGCCTTGGCGAGCACTTCCAGTACCGGGTCGGCGCGCCGATCGGCGTCGCCAATCTGGCCGCAAACCACCAGCAGCAGCTTCTCGACCTCGCTGCGATGGGCCGGTTGTTCGGCCTGGAACAACAGCGGCAGCAGTTGCGGCAGATCGCTGGGCTGGGCCAGGGAGCGCAGGGCCTCCAAGGGCTTCTCGTACTGCTTTGGATCGGCCTGGGCGGCCAGTGCGACCAACTCGGGAACGACGGCGGTCGAGAGACGCTGGGCCAGCACGTCGAGGATGACCGCGCGGCGATCGCCTTGGGCCGCTTTCAGGGCCGCCAACAAAGCCCTGTCGCTCTGTGGATCGCGCATCGAGATCAGGCTCTGCTGCGCGGCCGTGGCGATGGGCTCGCCGGCATCCAACGCAGCCAGCAGCAGCGGCGTCTGCGCGGCCCGCCCCACCAGACCCAAGCCCTGCACGCCCGCCAACCGGAGCACGGGATCGTTGCCCTGCGCGGCGGCGACGAGGGCGGGCAGAACCTCGCGAACCTGCTGTTCGGCCAGCCACTGCAGCAACAGGGCCCGGCCGGGCGCCGGCAGCGAATCCAATCCGGCCAGGAGTTCCTTCTTGACCCCCTCGCCCTTCAGGGAGGAGAGGAATCCGGCCGCCACCTGTCGCGCGTCGGCGTCGGCGCCCGCCAGCCATTGCAGGACCTTGGCCGTCTGGCCCCGGTCCATGGCCTGGAGCGTGCATTGCAGCGCGGCACGCCGAATGGCCGGCGCCTGGCCTGGGGCGGATAGCTCCTGGAAGAGGGCTGTCGCAACGGTCGCCTGGCGCGCGGCCTGCAGCGCGGTCGCCACGCGCACCAGGTTCGCCGCCGGCAGCAGGTCAGCGCTGCCGGCCTTGCCCTTGGCGGTCTGGAGCGAGGCGATCACGTCGGCCGAAGGGAGCTTGCCCAAGGCGGTAATCGCCGCGTCGGCCACTGCCCGATCAGGACCAGCAGCCAGTTGGATGAGGGCCGGGGCGCTGGGCGTATCGCGCCGCGCCCCCAGGGCGTTGATCGTGCCGATCAGGGCCGGGCCCTGCAGTTGCGGCAGCGCGGCACGCAACACGGCTGCCGATTCAGGGCCGGGGATGGCCTCCAGGGCATAACGCGCCCACTCGCCGCGCGCCGGATCGGCGACCAGTTTGGCCAGTTGGGGAACCTGGGCCGCGCTGCCCACCACGCGGAGCTGGATGGCGGCGAACTGCCGGCCGGCCGGAGTGGCCTGGGAATCGCTCAGGACGTCCACGAAGCGCTGGGCCACTTGCTGCCGCTGGGTCGCGTCTTTCAACGCCGCATGCGCGGCGCGCTCCAGGGCCAACAGCGGTTTCAGGTCTTCGCCGTATTGGTAAGACTTCAGGGCCGGCCAGGGCAGATCATCGATCTTTGGTTCCGCGCCGGGCGCGGCGGCGACCAGAAGACCCAAGACGGGTATCGTACTCAGCAGTGCGGTTCGCATGTTGGTTACCATAACTGTTCTTATGAAACGTGGGCTGGCTCTCCGGAGGCGTCGCGCGGCACAAGGGCCGAGACGAGACCGACAGGCTTGACGCAGCGATCACAGGGTCCAAGGGGGACGCATGGGCCGGGACAGCAGTTGGTTGGCCTGATCGTCGTCGACGAAACGTTCGCTCTTCCAATCCCAGCGGACCTTGCGCCCCAGGCGGACCATGATGTCGGCCACATTTCCCAGCGTGCTGGCGCGGTGGCCGTCGTCGATGCTGGAGACCGGGTCGCGGCGGCTGCGCACGCTGCGCAGGAAGTCGGCCGTGTGGTTGGTGTAGGGGTTCGAGTTGATCCAGGGGCTGACGTGCAGCGGCTCATCGTTGGGCTTGAACTGCACGCGGAGCAGCGATTCGGGGTTGGCCCAGATCCCCTTGCGATCCACGTGCACCCAGCCTTCGTCGCCTTCGAAACGGCAGCCCATCTCGTTGGGATTGCCGGCGTTGCTGAAACTCATCACCAGCCCGCTGGCGTAGCGGAAGGTCGTGTTCCAGGTGATGCAGGTGTCGGTCATGCCCTCTTCGGGGAAGGTGCCGCTGCCCTCCAGTTCAAAGGGCTCGCGCGTCACCTCGGGGCAGCCCCACTGGGCGATGTCCAGGTGATGCACGCCCCAGTTGCAGATGAAGCCCGCACAGTAGTGCGAGATCATGTACATCGCCAGCCATTCGCAGCGCTTGGCGTCGAAGGGAATGTAGGGGGCCGGTCCACTCCACATGTCGTAGTCGAACCCTTCGGGCACGGGGCAGGAGGGCTCGGTGTCGTAGGTTCGGCCGCCCGGCGCGGCGACCTTGACCGTGTGGACCTTGCCGATATAGCCGGCGCGGACCAGTTGGCAGGCGTGGCGGAACTTGGGATCGCTGCGCTGCTGCGTGCCGGTCTGGAACACCAGGCCCTGGCGGCGCACCGTGTCGCGGACCATGATCCCCTCGGCGATCGTGCGGCTGATGGGCTTCTCGCCGTACATGTCCTTGCCGGCTTGCGCGGCGCGCGTCATGACAACGCCGTGCCAATGGTCGGGCGGACAGACCAAGAGGGCGTCTACGTCGCTCCGCGCCAGCAATTCGACAAAATCCTTGCAGGCGGTGCAGCCCTTGTAGGTCTGGCGTCCCAGCTTCTCGGCGTAGTTCCGCTCGATCTGTTCCAGCACGGAGGTCAGACGCGGCTGGCGCGGATCGCAGGCCGCGACCACCTGGGCGTCGGGCAGGGGGAAGAGCGAGTTCAGGGCGTGACGGCCGCGAACCCCGACCCCGATGGCCCCGATGTTGACCCGCTCGTTGGCGGAGGTGGCCCCATTCAGGCCCAGCGACGAGCCCGGAATCAGCAGGGGCAGGGACAGCCCCGCCGCGGCGGTGCCCACAAAAGACCGGCGCGAAACGCGCCGGCCGAGAACTCGCGATTCAGTCCCGGACATATTCAATCCTCGTAGCAAGGTTGTGCAGCATCTCCGTTCATGATACTGCCCGGAAAAGGCCCGTCGATGGACATTTGCGCAAACGGAGTGTAAAGTTGCGCAAGGGGGACAGCCCCCGATTGGCCCGCCGATGCCGAATCCGTCCCCCTCCGAGCCGCTGGAGCCCCAATCGCCGGGCCTGTTTCATCTGAATAAATGCGCAATACGATGGCCGCCTCGCCCAGAAACTCCTCGCGCAATCGTCCGCGTGCGTCGTCGCGGCCGGCTGCAACCGCAGCGGCCCGCTGTTTAGCAGGCGGCTCCCAGAACCTGTCCCCCAACCGCCTCGGCCAGGTCGCGCGGCCCGGCAAGGCCGACCTGCCGGCATCTTCTGGCACTGGCTCCAAACCGCTGCCCTTGGGCGTGCCCAAGGTGGCCCTGCTGATTGAAACGGCGCGCGACTACGGCCGGGGCCTGCTGCGGGGCATTGTGCGCTATGCCCGGCTGCACGGCCCGTGGGCCTTTTACATCACCCCCGGCGATTTGGCGCAGGTCTTGCCCAAGATGGACGAGTGGGGCTGCAATGGGATCATCGCGCGCGTGGAGACGCCGGAGACGGTGCGCGCCGTGCTGGCCACGCGTCTGCCGGTGATTGCCTTGGATCTTTCGCGCGAACAGTTGGCCGGCGACCACCCCCTGTCGCAGGTTTCGGAGATCTGTCCCAATTCGCACGCCGCCGCAGTGATGGCGGCCGAGCACCTGCTGGACCTGGGCCTGCGGCAGTTCGCCTTTGTGGGGGCCTTCGACAATCCGCTCTGGTCGGCACGCCGCGAGGAGGGCTTCCGGCAGCGACTGGCCGCCGTATCCTGTTCGTGCCACGTCTATCCCCTGCCGCAAGCCAAGCGCGATCGGCAATGGGGGCGCGAGCAATCGTTGATGAGCCACTGGCTGGCCGGCCTGCCCAAGCCCATCGGGTTGCTGGCCTGCGACGACGATCGCGGCCGGCAGGTGCTCGAGGCCTGCCGCGCGGCCGGCGTACACGTGCCCGACGATGTGGCCGTGATCGGCGTGGACAACGACGAGATGCTTTGTGATCTGGCCGATCCGTCCCTGTCGAGCGTGGCCTTAGACACGGAGCAGGCGGGCTACGAAGCCGCGGCCCTGCTGGATGGCCTGATGGCCGGCCGCAGCGGCCCAGCGCGCCGAATCCTGGCCGAACCGATGTACGTCGTGCCGCGGCGCTCGACCGACGTGCTGGTGTTGGACGATCGCGAGGTGGCCGCTGCCCTGCGTTTTGTGCATGACAACGCCGGCCGGCCCATCGGCGTGCGCGACGTGGTGCGCCAGGGAGCGCTGTCGCGCCGCGCCCTGGAACTTCGCTTCCGTGCGGCCATGGGACGCAGCATCCATGACGAGATCCAACGCGTCCGCTTGGAGCGCGCACGCCGCCTGCTGCGCGAAACGGACCTGCCGATCAGCGCCCTGGCCGCCAGTTGCGGTTTTGCCGGCCCGGGCTACTTGACGCGCGTCTTCGTGCAGAAGTTCGGCCAGGCCCCCTCGGCCTATCGCAGCCAGATGCGCCAGGGCTAGTGTAGTGAATCAGAATTGAGGGGCCGTATTGTAGGTAACCCAGGATGACTGGGTGCCATGCCCACGCTTGTCGTGGGCATGCCGGAGCCTGAGACTGCATGGCCACGCAAGCGTGGCCATGGCACCCCATAGTGTCCCATTTGGGTGACGCACTACACTAGCAGCCGGTTCAGGGCTTGGACGCCTGAGGCACGGCCGCCGGCGCGCGCGGCAACTCGGCCGGGCCGCGGAAGTCGGGCGCCCAGCGGCTGGCCGCGATGTGCGTCACGCCGTCGCCCAAGGTGATGTAATAGACCGTGAAGATCGTGCCATCCGCCAATTCCACCGAGCGCGGGTAGCCCAAATCGCTGGGCGTGCCACGGCCCGCGCGCGCGCCGTCGGGCAACGCGTCGGCGCGCAGAATCACTTCGTTGGCCGTATCCCAGGTGCGTCCCTGATCGTGGGAGAAGCAGGCCCGAATGCCGTACGGCGCCCGGCGGTAACCGTAGGAGCACAACAGGTCGCCGTTGCGCAGCCGCAGCAGCGTGGGCGGATAGCCCCAGATGTCGGTCCGCCGCGGAGCGGACCATGTCTTGCCTTCGTCGGCCGATTCGGCCTGCCACAGCCTGCCGCGTTCCTGCGGGGGCGTGGTCGCGTTCTGGCCCCCCTCGATGCGGATCATGGCCAGCACGCGGCCGTCCGGCAGAGCCAACAGGTCGCTCTCGTTGAAGGAGTGCTCTCCGTCGTTGGCAACGGTTACCAACTGCCACGAGTCGCCCCGGTCCTCGCTCCGCAGCACCCAAGTGCGCGAGGCCGCATCGTCCGGCAACAGCCGTCCGTAGACCGGTTTGAGCAGCACGTCGGAGGGCAACACCACCCCCAGGCCGAACCCGCCCATGGACGCAAAGGCCGGCAGATCGGGGTAGCGGACCTTCGCCGCCTGGCCCGGTCGCTGGCGCGTCATCTTCACGCGATACGAGGCGCTGAGGTGGCCGTCGGGCCACTCTTTGACCAGGATTCCCCGCTGGAGCAGTTCCTGTTTCTTCTCGGCCGGCAGGACCTCGTGCATCAGCGGGCCGATGGAGATCCGTGTGCCGTCACGCAAGGCAAGTCCCGACTGCGGCGGCCGCGGCTTGTAGTCCGCATCGGCTTTCTCGCGCCACGTGCGGCCGCCATCCGGCGAATAGAGGATGACGCCTCCCGTTTGGCCGCCCGCTGCCTTGCCAAAGTGCGATCGCGTGGTGTTCCAATTGAA
>CALARR010000261.1 GCA_937889015.1 uncultured Planctomycetales bacterium
GCGTGGCCGACGATTTGTCCCTGGCCAGTGGCTCGCTGCTCTCGTTCGACCTGACCGACCCGCTGCTGAGCAGCGACATGTTAGCGGTGGGCGGCGACTTGTCGCTGGCCAACGGCGTGCTGCTCGATGTGGACATCACGAGCTACACGCCCGAGGTCGGGGACCAGTGGACCCTGTTCACGCACGACGATTTGTTCGGCAGCCCCACGTACATCACCGTCAACAACGTGACGTCGATCCCGGGTTCGTCGCTGTCGTTTAGCTTCAGCGACGAGTCGGGCAATCTGGTGATGACCCTGACGGCCGTGCCCGAGCCCTCGACGCTGGCCATGCTGGCCGGCAGCGGGGCGTTCTTGGCCTGGGGATTTGTGGTCCGCCGCCGCAAGCTCCGCCAGCAGGCGGACACGTGTGACGAACCACCGCTTTTCTCATGAAGCCGTCATCGCCGGCCGCGCAGCCTCTTGCCGGCCCTGTGCCGCTGCCCTTGCTGGTGACGGGCATTCCGGGCGTGCCCGGCTACAACGCCATGGAATACTTCCGTGCGCGGTACCCGGGCCAGGTGTTTGGCCTGTCGCAGGAAGACAACCGTTTGGCCGGGGGGGGCGATATCCTGGCTTGCAATGCCGAGGATGGGCAGCGTCTGGCGCGACTCTTCGATCAGCACCGATTCGCGGCCGTGCTGAACTGCGGCGGCAACTGCGCCTTGAAGGCCTGTGAGTTGCACCCCGAGTTGGCGCGACTGTTGAACGTGGGCGGCGTGGAGCATCTCCTGGCCCAGACGGTTCCGCGCGGCCTGCGTCTGGTGCACCTCTCGGTCGACCTGGTCTTCTCCGGCGACAAGCCCGGAGGCTATGTCGAGGAGGACCGGCCCGACCCCGTCACGGTCTACGGCCAGACCATGGCCCTGGCCGAACAACGCGTGCGGGAACTCGATCCGAAGGCCTGCATCCTCCGCATTTCGCTGCCAATGGGCGTGAGCCTCAGCGGGCACGCGGGGGCCATCGATTGGATCAGTTGGCGATTCCGCAATCACCGCCCGGCGACGCTCTTCTTCGATGAGATTCGCACGCCGACCTACACCGATTGCCTCAACCGGTTGTACGAGGTGATGCTCGGCCGGACCGAGTCGGGGATCTTTCACGCTGGAGGACCGCGGCGTCTGAGTCTGTACGAGATCGCCCAGGTGATCAATCGCGTGGGCGGCTACGACCCGCGATGCCTCAGGGGCATCCCTCGCAAGCTGGCCGAACCCATTCCCCCGCGAGCAGGCGATGTGTGTATGGACAGCGGCAAACTGCTGCGAACGTTGGGCGGCAACTTGCTCGCCCCCTGGCCGCTGGCCGAGAACCTGGTGCCCACGGACCCGGATTGGCATCGACAGCGGCCTGCGGATGAGCGGCGTGGGCCGGAGGAACTGCTGCGGACTCTGTGCCTGAACCCGTCGCGGCGGCAACCGGCGGAGGGCAGCCACCTTGGGCGGCGGTATGTGGCCCGTAGTCAGGGCCTGGAGAGGGCCGCGCCATCCGGCGATGGATGACACTCCACGCGCGGATGAACGTCTGGCACTGGCAACACGCCCCGGTACATGGCCATCAAGGGCAGGCGGTTGACTGCGCCCCACAGGGGGAATTACTCTGTCTTAAGGACCTATCCCATAACCGTCCCAGCCAGGCTGGGCGGCCCAGCAGGACTGAGCTGCCGACAGGTTTTGGGACCGGCCCGAGAGACGGATGCGGATCGCCGGAGCGGTCGATCCTGGTCCCCGATCACCGCGCGGGAACGTGGCGCGATTCATCTGCAGTCTTCGAGCCCAACATGAAGTGTCCGTTCTGCTTGTCGAAGTGGCCCCCTCTGCCCTGGCAAGATAAGCGACGGTTGCCCTTGCTGGCCAAGTTGTTCGTCAGCCGGGTGCGGTGCGACGCGTGCTTGGCGCATTTCTATCGCGTGCGTTTGCTGGGCTGGCTGATCCCCATCAAGACGCCCTCCGAAGAGGACAGCCACGTGTAGTGATTAGTACGTGTCGCACACACGTGTAGCGTTCCCGGCGGCGTGTCGCCACGGTTCCGAAAGCGAAAAAGCCGCTACAGGTGCCTGAAACGCGCTCTAGCGACTGCTGGGAGACGCCGGCGATTGCGGCGCGCGGCGGAGCAGGATTTCGTTGATCCCCAACAGGACGATGGCCAGGATCAAGGGAATCCAGAAGTAGATGATGCGGAAGGCGACGATCGCCGCGATCACGCTGTCGCGCGGCACATCGACCGGCCCGGCCGACAGACGCAGACAGAAGAGCATGCCCGCATCGAACACGCCGTACCCCCCCGGCACGTGCGAGAGGACCACGGCCACATAGACCAGCAGGTAGACGGCCAGGACCTCCGTGTAACAGGTGACGCCGGGGATGTGGTGCATCAGGATGTAGAGGACCAGTCCGCCGACGGCCATATCGGCCGAGGTGATGAGGAACTGCAAAGACGTCAGTTGGAAGGGCGGTATGGGCAGTTCCCGGCCGAAGAGTCGAATCTTGGTCCAGTGAAACAGGCTCAATCCCAGATAGGCCACGGCGATCGACAGCAGCACAATCCCCCACAGACGCATGTTGGAGGCGATGCGGACAATCTGATCGAGGACCTCCTGGACGCGGTGCTGGCTTTGTTGGTCGCCCTCGGGCAAGGCTTGGGTGGATTGAGCATGGTCTTGGGATGCGAGGACCGCCGCCTGGGACTCGGGGTTCACTTGGGGCGGATTGACGATGAACACCACGCCCGCCAAGCCAAATAGGCCAAACCAAAAGGTCAGGCCGAGGATGACCAGCAACTCGAGGATCTTGACCGCAGTCATCCCCCAGGCCGAGTAGAGCCGAAAACGGATGGTGGTGCCGGCCAGGGTGGCGCCGAAGTTGTAGCTGCAGGCATAGCCGGTGAACGATGCCAGCGCGATCCGGCGTAGCGCGAGATTCTTTTCTCCCACCCAGCGTACGGCCAGCCAGTCGTAGGCGATCAGGATGATGTAGTTCAGAACCGTCAGGGCCACTGCGGCGGCAAACGCCTTGGAAGCCAGAATCTGCCGCAGTTGCTGGCCAATATCGCTCAACCGATACTGCTTCAACTCGCTGTACAGCAACCAGATCGCGCCAGCAAAGACCAGCAACACCAACAGCGGTCCCAACAGGCGAAAGACTCGTTTCATGGGCAGAGGCGATCGGTTGTGCCGGAGATCGTATGAACTGAGGGGGGGGGCCCGTGACTGGTTGCGGTGCGAGGCTGGCCGAACCACCCAAGAGTGGAACGTATCACCCCATTGTGATGGATCAAAGTCCCGCACGTGTTCCTATTCTAGCATCGGCCGAGCGCGGTGGCTTTTCGAGGGATAAGGGCAGCCGACGACCATCATGGTGCTCCGTCGCCCGGTTCGCCCACACCGAGCCTGAAACCGTGTCCTAGCATGCAGCGGGGGGGGCGGAGTGGATTGGCGGCGGGCCGCGTTGGCAATGGTCCGGCGCGCGCTGGCTCGCTCCTCCAGCCCCAGATTGGTCCGCCAACCGTACACCGCGTTTCGGCCATTCTATCGGGCAGGTGGGGTTATCCTTCGCGAGAGTGTTTTGCCGGTTTTCCGGCCAGTTTCCGCTCGACTTGCGTTGCAGTCGTGCCGATTGTTGTCGAAAAGCGCTTTGGTTTGGCCTGATTCTTTTCCGCCTAGCCCCGGACCACCACCGCAAGGTCGCACCGTCCAAAGGGTCACTCGGTGGACGACGGAAAGAGCCAAGCCCAGCCAGCCTTTGGGAGGCCTGACGCCCGGCAAAAGCCAAAAAAACCGAGTTGCCTATTGCTTTTCCCCGACCGGCAAGATTGAATCGAGGAATCGAGAGAAGCGGCCGCAAAGGAAAGGCAAGTCTCGCAGAACTCATTCTTCTTCCCTGATCGCCTCCCGCCATCACCCCGCTTGCCGGCCTGTGGCCATTCTGCCGCTTGCTGACACGCTCGTGTCACGTGGCGGTCATCCGGAGTAGAGCTGGGAAGAAGGGGCTTTCGTCAGGAGCCTTGCCGCCTGGGGCTGTCTGGACTACGCGCAAACCGAAGGAGCGAGGGAACGTACGGAGACACCTGGGTTCATCGAATTGCAACGGGTCGGAAAGGTGTTTTTGTGGATGTGGTCCGAGTCCAGGATCGCAATTCGTCTCACCGGCGTGGGACGGTCCTGGGCGAAGCCGACATCGAGAGTGACCGATACAACTATTACGTTGCGGGGAACGTAACGGCCTGAAGGGAACGGTAGGCGGTTGTATCGGCGTGGTTCCCAAGGTTTTCTTCGCGAGAATTCATATGGAATTGCGCAAGGTACTGGCTCTTCGTGGGCCGAACATCTGGGCCAACTTTCCGATGTTGGAGGCCTGGGTGGATATCGGCCGCTTCGAGAACCAGCCGTCCAATGAGA
>CALARR010000262.1 GCA_937889015.1 uncultured Planctomycetales bacterium
TTCCGAGTCAGTCGGGGCGACAGGACTTGAACCTGCGACCTCTTGCACCCCAAGCAAGCGCGCTAAGCCAGACTGCGCCACGCCCCGTCGTGCTCGGGATTACCCCTGAGCACTCCCCAAGTATACACAGCGGGTAGTGGTTTGCAACGCCTGTTGAGCCGCAGCGGTGCTTGGGCACGACACCCCCCCTTGTTGTCGGTGGCGTGTGCCCCTCGTGCGCGCGTGCTCGACAACTCCGGCCGTCGGCCTCAGTTGGCGTTCTGTCTCTACGCGTTGGGTACCTTGGCAATCTGTCTCGCTTTGAGTGGTCTCTGGCCCTTGCTGAGCGGTCCTGACGGCAAGTAGACTGCCAGTGCGATACCTTCGGAACCGGATCCCTCACCCTTGCCCGGAGATGCCTCAATGAGTCGCCGCCTTCTGCGTTTGTGTGCCTGGATCCCTGCTTTTCTGCTCACAACCTCTCTGGCCACGGCGGAAGTGCGATTGCCGGCCCTGTTCTCGGACCACATGGTCCTGCAGGCCGGACAGGCGGACGCCGTGTGGGGTTGGGCGTCGCCGGGCGAGAAGATCTGCGTGAGCATTGCCGGACAGACCAAGTCCGCCACGGCCGGGACGGACGGCAGGTGGCAACTACGACTCGATCCGCTGCGCGCTGGCGGCCCCCACGTGTTGAAGGTTCAGTCAACCAACACCATCCGCGTGCGGGACGTGCTGGTGGGCGAAGTGTGGCTGGGATCCGGCCAGTCGAACATGGCCATGAAGGTGGCCAACGCCCAGGACTTTGCGCAGGAGCAAGCGGCAGCGAATCTGCCCACGCTGCGGATGTTCAACGTCGAACGCCTCCCGATAACCACGCCGCAGGCCGACTGCAAGGGCCAATGGCAAGTCTGCACGCCCGAGACAGTGGGGGCCTTCTCGGCCACGGCGTATTTCTTCGGCCGTCCTCTGCTCAACGAGTTGCAGGTCCCCGTGGGCTTGATCAATTCGTCGGTGGGCGGCACGGATATCGCCGCCTGGACCAGCGCGGAAGTGCAGCAGAAGGTGCCGGCCTTGCTGGCTCAAATGGAGTCCTGGAAGCAGCGCGATACGACTTTCGACATGGCGCAGGCCAAGGCCGACCATGAAAGACGCATGGCGGCCTGGAAGGAAGCCGCCAAGAAAGCACGTGCAGCGAAGCGCGACGTGCCGCGCGCGCCCAAGCCGCCGGTCGAACCGCAGCACGATCAGAACCGGCCGGCCAACCTCTACAACGGGATGATCGCCCCGCTGATTCCCTACACCATTCGGGGCGCGATCTGGTACCAGGGCGAACACAATTCCCGGACCCCGGAGACCGGCGCGTTGTATAGCTTGCAACTGCCCTTGCTGATCGCCGATTGGCGTGCGCGCTGGGGATACGATTTCCCCTTCGCTTGGGTCCAACTCCCCAACTTCAATCGCACCGGCGGGGGCTGGGAGGTGGTCCGTGAGAGCATGCTCAAGAGCCTGTCGGTGAAAGACACGGGCATGGCGATCACGATCGACATTGGCGATCCCAAGGATATCCATCCCAAGAACAAGCAGGAGGTTGGCCGGCGATTGGCAATGTGGGCCCTGGCCAAGGTGTATGGAAAGCCGGGCGCCTCGTCGGGACCCTTGCCGGCGAGCCACGAGATCCGCGGCCAGGAGGTGTGCGTCCGCTTCCAGCACGCCGACGGCGGCCTGGTGGCCAAGGGGGGTGAGTTGCGCGGGTTCGTGATTGCCGGGGCCGATCGGCAATGGGTGCCGGCCCAGGCGCGGATCGACGGGCAGTCGGTGATTGTCTCCAGTCCACAGGTGAAGCAACCGGTGGCCGTGCGCTATGCCTGGAGCGATAACCCCGACTGCAACCTGTACAACGGGGCAGGGCTGCCGGCCACGCCCTTCCGCACCGACGAAGGCCAGCCATAGCCGTCGCGTGGTGCTCAGAGCCGGTCCCAAAACCTGTCGGCAATTCGGTCCTGCAGAGCCGCCCAACGTGGTTGGGATGGTTCTGCGAATCGTCGTGCAGCGCGACGGTGCAGCCTATCGCTCTACGCGCATTCACAATGAGGTCCCACACGATGAAATCCGCATTCGCGTTCCTGATCGCCCTGCTGTCGACACCATGGATCGCGCTTTGCGCTGCTGATGCGCCTCGGACCACGTATCCCAATATTCTCGTTCTGCTCTCCGATGATCAGGGCTACCATGACCTCGGCTGCCAGGGGTCGCAGGATATTCCAACGCCGAACATCGATTCACTGGCAAAGAACGGGGTGCGATGCGCCAGCGGTTATGTCACGTCCTGCATGTGTTCGCCATCCCGGGCAGGGCTGTTGACGGGCCGGTCCCAGTCGCGGTTCGGGCATGAAATCAACTGGGAAGGAAACGATCCCACTGGCATGCGAGGCCTGCCGCTCAGCGAGAAGACGCTCGCAGATCATCTGAAGACGGCCGGCTATCGTACGGGTTGCGTGGGCAAATGGCATCTCGGCGATGCAGCCAAGTTTCACCCGAACCGACGCGGCTTCGATGACTTTTTCGGCTTTACCAGCGGTGGCCATGAGTATTTCTGCGACAAATATGTCGCCGCCAAGGATGGCGTCGAAACCTACCGCACCTTCCTGCAACGCAATGGAACGCCCGAGCCGCACACGGGTTATCTGACAACGGTGCTGGGTCGGGAGGGCGCGGCATTCATCCACCGCAACAGGGAGAATCCGTGGTTTCTCTATGCCGCCTTCAACGCGCCGCACACGCCGCTTCAGGCGCCGCAGGCGTATCTAGATCGCTTCGCCCACGTCACCGACACGGATCGCCGGACTTATGCAGCGATGGTTGGCGCGCTCGATGACGCGGTGGGCGACATCCTCCAGCAACTGCGCGCTGACGGTCTGGAGCAGAACACCCTGGTCTTTTTCCTCAGCGACAACGGCGGGCCGCTGGATCGCAACAGTTCGCGGAACACACCGCTGAACGGCGAGAAGGGGAACATGCTGGAAGGCGGGATTCGGGTACCATTCCTGGTGCAATGGAAGGGGGTCTTGCCTGGCGGCGCGACTTACGACCGGCCAGTCAGCAGCCTCGATATCGCGGCGACCGCATTGGCGCTCGTTGGTGTTTCGGGAACGCCTGAGCGACCGCTGGACGGCGTGAACCTCATTCCCTATTTCAGCGGCGCGCAATCCGGCGATCCGCATGCGGCGTTGTTTTGGCGAATGAAAGCGCGCAACATCTGGGCCGTGCGCGTGGGTGACTGGAAACTCGCGGCCAGCCATCGTTGGCACGAAATCCCCGCGGGCATTCCTCTTCCGCGTCTGATCAACCTCGCCGAGGATATTGGTGAACTGAACGACCTCCGGGCCCTCGGTAGCGGGAAGCTCGCCGAACTGCAAACGGCCTACGACGCCTGGAACGCCGGCCTGCCCGAACCATTGTGGGGCATCGACAACAGTCCCGAAGCCGTCAAGGCGCGGAAGCAACGCGTGCAGCGCCTGCGAACGAAATGAAAGACGCTTGCCTGGGAAACACACCCTCGACGCTTCGTCGGGCTTTTGCGTGCGCCGCGGGCTACTGGGAGATCATGCGTCAACAGTCGCAAGGAAGAGGACGGCATGGATGCCCGGCCCGCGGTTCGTAATCGGCCCAGCTCACGCGGATCATCGAATTGACCGCGTGGTCGCTGACGCGGACCGCGTAACGGACGAGGTCTGCGACACCATCGCCGGGTCCGCCATTCCAGATCTCCGCGCCGGCGCCGGCGTTTTGGATCGCGCCCTCGTCCACGCCGATGATCTCGGGCGTGACGCAGTCGGAGGCCTCGGCATGGTCCACAGCCGGCGCAGACCAGCACAACGGCAGCAGCAGCAACAGCAGGATGCGCCGGCCAGCGAGCGGCTTTGGATCAGGGGGCGCATCAGGATGACAAGGATCATGGACGAAATCCGTGATCGCCGGTGCTGGTCGCGTCATGGTGCTGTATCCGGTGTTGCTCTCAAGGTCATGTCGCCGTGGGCGAAGAAGTAGATTCGCCCCGACTCCATGCCGATCAGCAGGTTCGGGCCGTCGGTGGTGTCGCCCAGGGCGCAGGCGGCGGGCGAATTGGCGTGCGCTCCCAGGTAAATGTCCTGGCCGCGGAATTGGAACTGCCGGGGATACTGATAACGCGGTTCGGTGTTGGTCCCCACGTTGGGCAGCAACAGAACTTGCAGGCTTCGTTGGCCGCGGCGTTGACGCGACCAGGGCAGACCGTCGTTGGGCACGGGAAGCGAGCCGCGCTTGGCTGTGCCCACGAGCAAGTCGAGTTGGCCGTCGCCGTTCCAATCGACGATGTCGATCTTGCCGCGCCCCTTCTGGCCGGGCGAGGTCCCGGTGCCGGTGGTGTGGGCGGTGATGATGGCCCCGCTGGTCAGCCGCAGCGCGCCGCCGTCGGCCAGGTTGTAGTCGTCGATGCGCCAGTAGCGGTGCAGGGCGTTGGCGTCGTCCTGGATCACGTAGGCCATGCGGCCGTCGATGCGTGCGGCCCCCGGCTTGACTCGCCAGGTGCCGTGCAATTCCAGACCATCGCAGTACAAGGGCCGAGCCGCGGCCAGCCGGGGCGCAGTGCGCGTGCCCACGTTCAAGAAGACCTCGTGCCGTGCCGTGGCGCTGCTCAGCAGCAGGTCCGGTAGTCCGTCTTGGTTCCAGTCGGCCACGGTCGGGCAGGTGTAGCCCCAGCGCGTTTCGAACGGCCCCTGGATGCCGTAATAGCCCGGCTGCACGTGAATCGGTTCACCACCGGCGGTCAGCGGCTGGCCAATGCCGAAGCGTGGCTGGCGGCTGGTGCCGAAGTTCTTGAACAACAGCACGCGCCCCTCGGAGTTCCCCACGATCAGGTCGATGGCCCCATCGCCGTCCCAATCTGCGGCGTTGGGAACAGGGAGCGTGCCGGCGTAGAGCAGTGCATTCTCCTGCCAGACCGGTTGGGGTTCGCTGTAGAGCGGGTGGCCGCCGTGATCGCGGCCGGACCATACGTAGTAGTACAGGGCGCCTTCACCGCCAACGATCAGATCGACCTGCTGGCCCGACGCGTTGGGATAGACGATCGGCGCAGCGCCCGTGGTGGGATGGCGGAGGCTGTATGCTTTCGGACCGAAGAGGGTCTGCTTGGGTGGTGATCCGTCGACCGCAGCGAAGCAGTACAAGTTTCCCAGCGCGGCTCCGGCAATCACGCTCGGCGAACGATCGAAAACCACGGTGGCGAGACGCACGAAGCCCAGGATCTCGTCGGGTGATGGGCTGAAGAGACGCGGTTCGTCGGCGATGCCCGACAAGTCCGCTTGCACCTGGCAACGATAAAGGCCGCTACGCGGCCACTGGCCGCGATACACGCCTGCCCCGTCGTAGAGCACGTAGTCGTCGCGGCTGTTGTCTCCGGGAGGACGATACTTGGCGCCGTTGGCGCAAGCCAGCACCAGATCCAGCCGGCCATCGTTCTCCTGGAGAACCGTGACGGCATTTGGGGCGCGGGGCAGCCCGCTCAGCTTCAGACTGCTGGCCAATTGGAATGAGCGCGCCTCCATCGCCAATCGACAGCGGACCAGAGTCGTGCCCTTGAGCCAGTAGCCCTCGACCGAGCCGTCGGCAGCCTGCCGGATCGCCCCCTCGGGCGGCTCGTTGTCGCCGAAGGGGTGCGCGATGCGGACCGGCGGGGCAAACACCGGCTGGCCAGCTTCGTTGTCGCGGACCCAGCGATAGAGATAGAGCCCGCGTTCGATCCCATGCGTCGCGCTGACGAACAAGTCCGGTCGACGACCGCCAAACACGTGGGCCGCGCCCACGGGAACCGTCTTGTAGGAGTTTGGCGAGGCCAAGAGTCCCACGCCGCCTTCCGTGGCGACCGGTAGCGGTTGGCCACTGACCGGCCCCACGTCGGCGGCGGCCACCGGGTCGGCCAGCAGCCAGGCCACGAAGGCGGCGATGAGCAGAACGGGAGCGATCGAGCGGTAGTTGCCGGTCCGTCGCCGATCGAAGTCTTTCACATTCGCCTTCACTTGTGATCTACCGCTGGGGCTTGGTAGGTGTCAGCACAGCTTCTTCAGATCTTTCTGGTGACAGGGATCAGCCTAACCGGGCGAATCTGACCACTCAAGGGGGAACTGCCCGCGGCATCCGCCGCCCGACCGGGTGGTGAATCCAGGGCGGATTCCGTGGCGCGCCGTCCCTCGATCCGATGGGTGGCGAGGCGGATCAGGAAGTCGTGGGACGACGTGGTTTCGTCCGGGAACGTCCATTCCATGAGGCTTCGAGGAAGTCGAGTCACGTTGCCAGGGCCCTCTCGATGAATCGAGCCCAGTATTCTTGACAACGGCCGCGGCACCGCTATCATCGATGATTAGCGATTATTATCGATAACCGCCTTTCTGCCATTGGATGTGGGGCCCAGGGCCTCGGTGGACGCCAGGTCCGCTCCGAAAGCACCTTGGGCAACATCTTCGACCACCACGCCGTGGTGTACGAGTATGACGACGGGGTGAGGGTCTTTTCGTATTGCCGCCGGCAGAACGGCTGCGACAACGAAGTCTCGGACCACATCTACGGGACCAAGGGGCACTGCGATCTGATCAAGGGGATCATCGACGGCGAGAATCCCTGGGGCGGTACGAAGGGCCCAAGTGCAACATGCACGCCGCCGAACACGTGGTCTTGTTCCGCGCCCTGCGCGAGGGCAAGACGATCAACGACGGCTCGTTCATGACGCTGAGCACGATGATGGCCATCCAGGGGCGCATGGCCACGTACACGGGCAAGGCGATCACCTGGGAACAGGCCACCCAGTCCAAGGAGTCGCTGGCCCCGGCGGCCTACACGTGGCAAGCCGAGCCGCCGATCCAGCCCGACGCCGCCGGTGAGTATCCCTTGGCCGTCGCCGGCGTGACCCGTTTCATGTAAGCAAGTCGCCCGAAGGTCTCCCCCTCTCCCGCACGTGGGTGAGGTCGGACAGGAATGGTGTCGGCCTTTTGCACCCGGCCTCTCAAGTGCCGCTCGCAGCTCGTCGAGGGGTGTGGAGACACGCACAGGCACAACTTCCATGGCCCCCGTTCCCAGCGAAGCACGATTATTGAGGTCCGCATTGCCAATGACCGTTCCGCGGCCGCGGGAGCCCTGGATTCTGGCCGTACCGGAATCCAGACGGAACTACGATCATTGGCTGCACTGGCATCAATAGATTCGCACGGCTCCGGTCAACGATTTGTGCCCCGGGGTACATCCAGGTGGCGCTCTACCGGGCCGGCTCGATGTGGATCGCCTGGCCGCCTTGGCTGGTCAGGGCCGCGCGGAGCACCGTGGTCGCGTCCACGGACCGGTGGTCGATCCGCACGCCGGTCCGCGAGGCGGCCGGATCGTGGCTGTAGATGTGTGCCGTGTAGCGGCGTCCCTTCTCCAGCATCGCCAGGGGGATGTCCAGCTCGCGCGCCTGGCCGTGATTCATGCAGCCGATGAACCAGGCCTCGCCGCTCCGCCGGGCGATCACCGCATACTGGCCGATCTGGCCGTGCAGCACGCGCGTGTCGTCCCAGACGGTCGGCACGCGGTCGTAGAACTCCAACTCGGGGTCGTCGCCGATCATGCCCCGCGTATTGCCCGCCCCGCCCGTCTTGCTGGGCGATGTCGCGGGCCGATCATACCAATAGAGGAACTGCCAGGGGCTGTACAAGCACACGGCCTTGGCCAACTGAAAGGCGTGGCAGGCGTTCTTGTCGACCCGGTCGGCGTAGTAGCAGATCGTGTTGTCGGCCGGCCCGGCCAGGAACCGCGTGAACAGGAGCGTCAGAGTCTGGTCATTGGTGGGGCTGGTCTCGTCGCCTCCGATCCCTTCCTGGGTCATCAGGTTGGGATAGGTCCGCGAGTAACCGGTGGGCCGATACTCGTCGTGGATGTCGACCATCAAACGCTGGTCGGCCGCCTTGCGCACAGCCTCGTGCAGCCAGGCCGTCCACTGCTGCGAACCGACGTTCACGAAACCGTATTTCACGCCTTTCACGCCCCACTGCCGATAGAGCGGCAGAATCTGATCCAGTTGCCGCTCCAAGGCCCGGCGGTTGACATAGAGGATAATCCCCACGCCTTTGGGGTTGGCGTAGTCGATCACCGCTTGCAGGTCCAACGGGCCGGCCGAGCGCTTGGGATCGACGCTGACGGTCGTCGCATCCGACTCGTCGGAATACTCGTGGCCGTACCAGCCGGCGTCGAACTCCACGTACTGCAGGTTGCGGCGCTCGGCGAAATCCACGCAGGCCTTGCCGCCGGCCGTGGTCAGGGTCACCTCCCGAATCACCTTGCCCGGCTTGATCCACGACGTGTCTGCAATCGCGCAGGGATCGTTCAGGTTCAGCACGAGGTCGTTGTTCTCCAGCAGACGGCCGGGGCTGGGGGCGACCATCACGAACCGCCAGGGCGAGCGCAACGGCAGCCGCGCATGCACCTCGCTGGCGAGGTCGCTGACCAGGGCCTGCCGCACGCCACTCAGTGGCGAGAACTTCATCCGCGCATAGTCGACCAGTCGCGCCTCGCCCAATGCGGCGAAACACTCTGGACCAAGCTGAACCACCAGCGGACGTTCACATCCGCGCTTGATCGCGCTCAGCGGCACCTGGCTGTACCGCCCCTGAGCCGTATAGACGGCCCAGGCCGCGTGGTCTTCGGCAAAGCGAAACTCGCTTCGCTCGCGCACGATCCGCACCTCGCTCAGCCCGGGCTGAGCGAGGATCGTGTAGCAGAACGCGATCCCCTCGTCATAGGCACGAAACGTGACCTGCAGTCGGCGCGGCGGAGTGCTTCCATCTTCCAGCTCAAGCCTCGCCTGCCGATAGTGGTCGCGGATCTGGCTTCGCTCACCATACACCGGCTTCCACGTGCTATCGCTGGCGGTCGTTGAGCTGCCGACCAGGCGCAAGCCGTCTGTCAGCTTCACCCCCTCCAACTCCAGCCCCAATCGCGACTCGCTGAGAATCGTCTGACCGCCGTAGACCACGCGATACTGCGGCTCGCCGGCTGAGGTAAGGCCAACGGTCACCGTCAATTGGCCGTTGGGCGAGGTCAAATCGACGGCGTGGCTCCGCGGCCCGATGGACCACGGAACCAGCACCGCCAGAAACAGCACCGCGATCTTCCATCGCCGCCGTATGGTGTTCATTCGTCTGCTCATGTTAGTGCGGTTTGTCCTTCGCCGGTCCGTCAGCCTGAGCCGGTGCGGGCAGGGTCTTGAATTGCCCCGCCACGTCCAAGACCACGACCGTGGCGATGGCATCGGGCGCTGTTGGGGGCAGGGTGACCGTCGTTCCCTGCTGGCCGCTCGCAACAGCCAGCGCCTGGGCGCCCGCCAGGAGGCGCGCTTCCGCCGGCTTCTCCACCTGCAAGGGCACGAGCAGCTTGCCGTCGGCAGGCCAGTCGAAGACGTGCAGATAGAGCCGCGTGCGCCCATCGGCCAGTTTCTTCTGCGTGCAGCGTCCCCAAGCCAGCTTCTCAAAGGGGCTGGCCGTGGTGGCGTAGATCGACTCGCTGTTGGTCCGCATCCAAGCGCCGATCGCGCGCAGTCCGTCCACGCTCTGCTGGGGCACGCTGCCGTCGCCCTTGGGGCCGATGTTCAGCAGGTAGTTGCCCCCCTTGCTGGCAATGTCGATCAGGTTGCGGATCAGGGTCTCGTTCGACTTCCACGCCTGGTCGTGGTCGCTGTAGCCCCAAGTGGTGTTCATGGTCATGCAGGTCTCCCAATCCACGCCGGGCATGCCGGTCGGCGGAATGTGTTGTTCGGGCGTGATGAAGTCACCGTACTTGCGATCCAACTGGGGAGCAATCGCGGCAGTGCCCATGCCCGTGAATCCAGCCTGCGGGATGCGGTACAGCCGGTTGTTCATGATGATCTTGGGTTGCTTGCCGCGTACCAGGGCCATCAGGTCCGTGGCACGCCAGGCCTCGTCCCCCTGGAAGTCCGTCGAACTGTAGTCCCACCATAGGACGTCGATCGGGCCGTAGTTCGCCATCAACTCGGCGACCTCGCCGTGCAGATATTGCACGTACTTGGCGTGGTCGCGATCGCCGTTGGGATAGGGCTTGCCGCGCAGCGGGTGCGGAAGCTGCTTGGACAGAGCGTAAGCATATTGGTCGTGGTGCCAGTCGATCACCGAATGATAGAAGCCCACGCGGAGCCCGGCGGCGCGCGCCGCGGCGACGATTTCGCGCACCAGGTCGCGGTGCAGCACCGACCCCGCGTCGTACTCGCTCACCTTCGAGTCATGCAGGGCAAAGCCGTCGTGATGCTTGGTGGTGAAGACCAGGTAGCGGCAGCCGGCGTCGCGCGCCAGTTCGGCCCATTGGCGCGCGAAGTCGGCGCTGGGCTTGAACAGCGGGATGGCGCACTGCGCGTAGGTGTCGGTGTCCGCCTTCACTCGCTGCTGAATCCACTCCATGCCGCCCTTGGTGCCCACGGGCTTGCCGTCCCAGGTGCCGGCCAGGCCCGAGTACAGCCCCCAGTGCACAAACATCCCGAACCGGGCCTCGCGCCACCACTGCATGCGCGCGTCCTGTTGCTGCGGCGTCTCGCCGGCCCACAGTCGGTCGCCGGCAGAGCTCGCCGACAGCAGGGCAGCCGCCAAGAGCGCACAGCTTGTCGCGGTCCGGGAAAGACAAAATAGAGATACGCCGCGTGTGCGCGCGGTTAACGCTGCGGTCTTCATGGGTTCTCCTTGGATTCAAGACAGAGAGTCAATAGTCCGTGCGTGGCTCTTCGCTGCCATACTTGCGGTGGAAGCGTTGGATCATGTCCCAGGCCTCGGCGGCCGTCTCGGCGAAGCGGAACAGGTCCAGATCCTGGTCGTCGATGGTCCCCTCGTCGGCCATGAAATGGAAATCCAAGACCCGCTCCCAGTACTCGCGGCCAAACATGATGATCGGAATGTCGCTCATGCGTCCCGTCTGGCGCAGGGTCATGGCGTCGAACAGCTCATCCAAGGTGCCGTATCCGCCGGGGAACACCACCAGCGCCTTGGCACGCATCAGGAAGTGGAACTTCCGCATGGCGAAGTAGCGGAACAGGAAGCATAGGTCCGGCGTGATATAGGGGTTGGGCATCTGTTCCATGGGCAAGTGGATGTTCAGCCCCACCGACTTGGCGTTCACTTCCCACGCCCCGCGGTTGGCCGCCTCCATGATCCCCGGCCCGCCGCCGGTCACGATCACATATTCGGCCTCTCCGCCAGGATGTTGGCACTGGCTGGAAACCAGCCGCGCGAATTGCCGCGCCAGGTCGTAGTAGCGGCTCTTTTCCAGCAGGCGTTGGACCCGGGCCACGGCGCGCTGGCGGCGCGGGTCGTCGGGCGTATCGGCCAGGCGCGCCTCGGCGCGCGCCAGTTGGTTCTGGGCCTCTGCCGGATCGACGATCCGCGTACTGCCAAAGACCACGATCGTCGAGCGAATGTTCTGTTCCGCAAAGGCCATCTCCGGCTTCAGCAGTTCCAACTCAATGCGCTTGGCACGCATCTCGGGCGAAGACAGGAAGTCCACGTCCTGGTAAGCCAGCCGGTAGCTCGACGAGTGCAGCAGCCGTTCCTGGTGTCGCTGTTTCTCTTGCTCGTTCACGATGGGCTCCAGTCGATACGCACAGACGAGGGTTGGATCTTGGATTCGTTCGTCACCCCAGGCAGGGAAAGCATTGGATCACCTGCCGCCAGAACACGATGCCGCTGAACGTGGTGGCCGCCAGCCATGCCAGCAACGGAAGGGGCGCGTCGTGCTGCCGGCGGAGCACGCGCATCGCCGCAAACAGCAACACGGCCGCCAGCAAGATAGCCGCGCCCAACTGCCAGCCCAGGTACAGTCCAATGAGCACCGACGCCAGGATTACGCCTGCGCGCTGCGCGACCGGCGCCAATCGCGCGGCCAGCCATCCTCCCGCCAGGCCACACGCCGCGCCGCAGACGCTATCGACGAGAACCACCCAGGGAGCGTGCAGGCCGTGGAAAGCCGGCACCGGATGGAGCGCGGGCCAGGCGGCGGGGGCCAGCAATCCGACGACCAAGGCCGGCAGGGCCCATCGCCAGGGCAGCCGTTGCCCGTCATGGTGGATCAACGCCGCGGGAAGCAACGTGCCCAAGAGCATTACGTGAAAGAAAGTGATCTTCCACAGCGCCACCAGTTGGCCGCCGGGACGCTGTCCGAGGTCGGCCAGCGCGCGCCACCCGGCCGGCAAGTTCGCTCCGCCCGAAAGGCACTCAGCCAGCGCGACCGAGAGAAAGACCACCGCGGTCAGGGCCTCGACCAACGGATAGCGGGGCGAAATCCGCGTGCGACAGTCCCGACATCGCCCTGCCAACATCAGCCAGCCCAAGACAGGGATATTGTCATGCCAGCGAATGGGGTGTTGGCAGGCAGGGCAATGGGAGCCGGGCCAGACCAGACTGAGCTTCAGCGGCAACCGGTAGACCACCACGTTCAGAAAGCTACCCACGATGCCGCCCAGGGCCAGCCACCAAACAGCAGCCAGCACCCAAACTGGGGTCAGTAGTTCGCCCGAAGGAGCGGTAACAGTCGCGGCGGTTAGCATATTTTCAGTGTACACCACCCGACGGGTTGTTCCTACGGCTTGGCCGATGAAACGGCGTTGGGCTGTCGTTCCATGAGCAGCCCCTGATAGCCGGCCGGAATCACGGTCCGACCGCTCCAGACGTTGCACGCGCCCGAATGGCCGCTGCGCGCTGGCGGTTGCGCTGGACCCAAGAGGGGAGAGCCAATCAAAACCAGAACCATCGCGACAAGGGAATGCCGCAACGAATGCGAAGCGGCGCGTGTAATCATGGCTCCTGCCTGAGAGTCTTCGTTCAATAGAGCCCATGCAACGGCTTGCCGGGGGCGGCCAACTCTTCCACGCGGCGCACGACCGACGGGTCTTCGACCAGGGCTGGGGCATGATGCGCCTTGGCACGCGCGTCGATCACCAACGATCCGCGGCAACCCCAGTGCTTGTTTTCCGAAAAGACGCCGATGCCGTACACGTCGGCGGCCGGATTGCTGCGCGTGAAGGTGGTCCAAAGGAAGTTCTCCACGTCTTTGGCCACCCAGGCGCTATCGTCCACAATCACGACCAGCGGAAACTGGTTGATCGCGGCGTCGTCAACGAAACTCGTACAGAACTGGGCCACGGCCGTGTCGGGCACAGTGCCGCGACCGTATGCCGGCCCCTGCACGACGAGAATCCCGGGTAAACAGACGCGCGGGTTTCCGAATCCCAACGCCTCTGGCAGGCGCAAGTTGCCGGAGATGGCCTCCGGCAATTGCCGCCGTACCGGTCCGGCTACGGTAATGGCCACCTTGGAGCCCTCGTTCAACGCGCCGCCGCTGTAATCGAGCGTATCGATGGTGGTGGCCGTCTGGAAATGCAGGTCCGTGCGCCAGTCGACGCGTTGCAGCACATGGGTGAGGAACCGGGGCACGTCGTGTACGTGCAACTGCGGATCGTCCTCCGCCGCGGCCAGCAACAGGTACTTGGCCAGCGACAGTTGCCCGTGCCCCAGGATCGCATTGGCCTGGGTCAGCAGTTCACGCGGCCGGCGCGGCTCTTCGTACGGCACATAGCGTTCGCTGCCGAGGGCCAGCAACAGGGGATGCACGCCCGCCGCCTGCACCGCGTGTACGGCGTGGACGCCCGGAATCTCCTTGGGCATGATCGGCCCAACCAGCTCGTGGATCAACTCCGCGAACATGGCGTCTTCCTGTGGCGGCCGGCCCACGACCGTGAAGGGCCAGATCGCGTCGCGGCGGTGCCACACCTGCTCCACTCGCATCACCGGGAAGTCGTGCGCCAGGCTGTAGTAGCCCAGGTGATCGCCGAAGGGGCCCTCGGGCAGCAAACGCTTGGGCTCGATGAACCCGCTCAGGCAGAAATCGGCCTCGGCGTGGATCGGCAAAGCGCCAGGCCGACAGATCATGGGCACGCGCCGCCGGTTCAACAGACCGGCCAAGGCGAGTTCGGAGACGCCTTCGGGCATGGGCATCACGGCCGCCACGCTCATCGCCGGTGGACCGCCCACGAAGATGTTGATCGGCAACCGCTCGCCGCGGCGAATGGCTGCCGCGTGATGCGCGCCAATGCCGCGGTGGATCTGATAGTGCAGCCCCACCTCGCGATTTCGTTCGTACTGACCGCCGGAGATCTGCACCCGGTACATCCCCAAGTTCGCGCGGTCCATGCCCGGCTGGTCCGGATCTTCGCTGTAGACCTGGGGCAGCGTGATATACGCTCCCCCGTCGTCCGGCCACGATTTCAATTGCGGCAACTGGTCGACGGTGGTCGTGCAGGCCAACACCGCACCCGAGCGCACGCGCCGGGGCCGCGCGTATTGCGCCGTCCAGGGCACGTCCACGTACAGGCGAAAACGCCGCAACAGGTCCTGGGGGTCGGAACGCAGGCTCACCAGCCGCTTCAGCGGCTCCAAAGCGCCGCGGAACAGATGCCGCACGCGATCCATGGTGCCGAAGAGGTTGCTGACCATCGGAAACCGGCAGCCGCACACCTGGGCGAAGTAGATTGCCGGACCGCGCGCCGCGAACACGCGCCGCTGAATGGCGGCCATCTCCAAATGCGGATCGACGGGCGTTTCGATCCGCCGCAATTGGCCTTGCGCCTCCAGGTCGTCAACGCACTCGCGGAGGGTTCGATAACCCATGCCATGCCTGTCAATAGCGGCGGTCCCCGGCCGGGTGGAAACGGCCCATCCCTTCAGCCTAACGCCGTCCCACAGGCCGTGCAAGCCGCTCCGAACACGCTCCGCGCAACGCTTGCCCTATTACGCCCGGTTTGGTAGGCTGGATGGTTTGGGGTCTCTTCACTCCAGCCGACAGGGCAGTGCATGAGCGTTGAACTCCGGGAAGCCGCCGCGACGAGTGCTGAGACCATTCGCATCCGCGGCGCCCGGGTCCACAACCTGCAGAACCTGGATCTTGACATCCCCCGCGATCAACTGGTGGTGATCACCGGTCCCAGCGGGTCGGGCAAGAGTTCCCTGGCGTTCGACACCCTCTACGCGGAGGGGCAGCGCCAGTACATCGAGAGCCTCTCCGTCTACGCGCGGCAGTTTCTGCACCAGCTCGAGCGCCCGGATGTCGATTTGATCGAGGGGCTGCAGCCCACCATTTCCATCGACCAGCGCGCCGGAAGCCTCAATCCGCGCAGCACGGTGGCCACGGTCACCGAGATCTACGACTACCTGCGCTTGTTGTACGCGCGCCTGGGCGAGGCCGCCTGTTACCAGTGCGGCGCGCCCATCCGCCAGCAATCGCCCGAACAGATCCTGGACGCCCTCACCAGCCTGGACCATGGTTGCCGGATGATGATCCTGGCTCCGCTGGTTCGCGGCCGAAAGGGCGAGCACAAGGAAGTACTGGCCGCGATTCGCAAGGCCGGACTGCTGCGTGCGCGAGTCAATGGCGTGGTGGTCGATCTCGATCAGCCGCCGGAGTTGTCTCGGCAGAAGACGCATCATATCGAGGCTGTCGTCGACCGCGTGGTGATTCGCGAGGGGATTCGCGCCCGTTTGGCCGAGTCCATCAAGCTTGCGTTGAAGTACAGCGAAGGGCTGGTGCTGGCCAGCTATGAACAGCGCAACGGCGCCGAGATCCACTGGCGCGACGAACTGTTCAGCACGCTCTATGCCTGCCCCAACTGCCGCATCAGCCTGGAAGAACTGGAGCCACGCACTTTCAGCTTCAACAGCCCGTACGGCGCCTGTCCGACTTGCGAAGGGCTGGGCGTGCGCGTGGCTTTTGATCCGGAGCTGGTCGTGTCCGACACGGAGGCCTCGTTGTCGTCGGGCGGCATCGTTCCCTGGAAGGGCGAATCGCCCGCCGCCGAGCGCAAGCATCGCGCGGCCTTGAAGGACCTGCTGGCCTCCCTCGGCATCCGCTGGAACACGCCCTTCAGCAAGCTGCCGGCCGACACCTTTTGCAAACTGTTGCAGGGCGACGGCCAGTTGCAGGGGGTCTTCACGCTCCTGGAAAAGGAGTACGCGACCACGACCAGCCAGAGCAACCAGCAACGGCTGGGGAGTTTCCGGGGCGAACTGCTGTGTCCCGAGTGTCACGGGGCGCGGCTGCGCGTCGAGGCGCGCTCCGTGCATGTCGCCGGCCGTGCGATCCACGAACTGACAGCGCTGAGCGTGGAGCAGGCGCGGCAGTTCTTCGGCGGTCTGCAGTTCGACGGCGAGCAGGCGGTCATCGGCCGGCCCGTGCTGGCCGAAATCACCGCGCGGCTCGACTTCCTGGACCGCGTGGGCCTGGGCTATCTCACGCTCGACCGGCCCTCCGACACGCTTAGTGGCGGAGAACTGCAGCGCGTGCGTCTGGCCACGGGACTGGGCTCGGGCCTGGTCGGCGTGTGCTATGTGCTCGACGAGCCGTCGATCGGGCTCCATCCGCGCGATAACCAGCGGTTGATCGACACCCTTCGCGATCTGCAGCAGCGCGGCAATACGGTCGTGGTCGTAGAGCACGATGAGTCGATGATGCACCAGGCCGATTGGCTCTTGGATCTGGGGCCCGGCGCCGGCCGCCATGGCGGCCAGATCGTCGCCCAGGGGCCGCCGGCCCAGGTGGCAGCCGATCCGCACTCACTCACGGGCCGGTATTTGTGCGGATCGGCCATGATTTCCTTGCCGCGCGCGCGCCGCCGCGTGGCCAAGAGCCGCTCGATCACCATCGAGGACGTGACCACCAATAACCTCAAGCACGTTACCGTGCAATTCCCCCTCTCGGCGCTGGTGTGCGTGACGGGCGTCAGCGGGTCGGGCAAGAGTTCGCTGTTGAACGAGACTCTTGCCCGGGCCCTGGTACGGCGCCTGGGCGGCATCGCTCCCAAGCCCGGCCCGCACGCCAGCCTGCGCGGCGTGAGCCAGATCGACAAGGTGGTGCAGATCGACCAGACGCCCATCGGCCGCACCCCGCGCAGTAATCCCGCCACCTACGTGGGCGTGTTTGACGAAATCCGCAAGGTCTTCGCCAATACGCGCGACGCGCGCAAGCGGGGCTACAAGTCGGGGCGATTCAGCTTCAACGTCAAGGGCGGGCGGTGCGAGGAATGCCAGGGCCAGGGGCTGCAGCGGATCGAGATGAACTTCCTGCCCGACCTGTTCGTCACCTGCCCCGTGTGCGAGGGCAAGCGGTTCAACAGCCAAACGCTGGAAATCCGCTATCGCGACCTGTCCATCGCCGACGTGCTCGATCTGCGCGTGGACGAGGCGGCCACCTTCTTCGCCAACTTCACCATCATTTCGCGCCTGTTGGGAAGCCTGCAGGAAGTTGGCTTGGGCTATATCACGCTCGGCCAGGCCTCGACCACGCTCTCCGGCGGCGAAGCGCAGCGCGTCAAGCTGGCGGCCGAACTCGGCCGCGTCGACACGGGCAAGACGCTCTATATCCTCGATGAACCAACCACCGGCCTGCACTTCGAGGATATCCGCAAGCTACTGGATGTGCTCTCGCGCCTCGTGGATCTGGGCAACACGGTGATTGTCATCGAACACAACCTGGACGTCATCAAGTCGGCCGATTGGGTGATCGATCTCGGACCCGAAGGGGGTGAGGCGGGCGGTTACCTCGTGGCCTGCGGCACGCCCGAACAAATCGCCGCCCTAACCGACAACCACACCGGCCGCTTCCTGCGGCCCCTTCTGCCCAACGCAGAAGCCTCGTGAGCCTTGCCCTGCGGATCGAGGACAATCATGTCTGAACTGCGTGCCGACATCATCGTCCTGCTCTGCACGCGCATGGTGCGCATGTTCGCCTACGGCTCGCTGTCGGTGATCCTGGCCCTCTACCTGACGGCGATCGGGCTGACCGGGCCGCAGATCGGCCTGCTGTTGGCCCTCACTCTGGTCGGCGACACGATCATCTCGTTGTGGCTGACGACGCGCGCCGACCGTTTTGGACGCCGGCGTACGCTGATCGTCGGTTCCCTGCTCATGGTGCTGGCCGGAGTCGTGTTCGTGATGACCGACAGCTTCGTGCTGCTGCTGCTGGCGGCGACGATCGGTGTCATCAGTCCCAGCGGCTACGAAGTGGGCCCCTTCCTCTCGGTCGAACAGGCGGCCCTTTCCCAGGTCGTCTCGGACCGCAACCGCACCAACGTCTTCGCCTGGTACACGCTGGCCGCCTCGCTGGCTACGGCGTTCGGATCCCTGGTCGGCGGAGTGCTCGTCGGCACGCTGCAGTGGGCCTCGGTAACGCCCGTTTCCAGCTATCGCGTGGGCGTGGGCACCTACGCGTTGCTGGGGATCCTCCTCGGCCTGCTGTTCACGCGGCTCACGCCGGCCGCCGAAGTCCCCCCGGCGGCGCGCGCCGCAATCCACAAGGCCGCCGCGCATCGCCTGGGACTGCCGCACTCGCAACGGATTGTGCTGCGTCTTTCCTCCCTTTTCGCCCTGGACGCCTTTGGCGGCGGGTTCATCATTCAGACCCTCACCGCCTATTGGCTTCACGTGCGCTTCGGCGTGCAAGAGTCGGCGCTAGGCGGGATCTTTTTCGGCGCCAACATCCTCGCTGGGCTGTCGGCTTTGGTCGCAGCGCGGATGGCCGCTCGTTTCGGCCTGATCAACACCATGGTCTTCACGCACCTGCCCTCCAACGTGCTGCTCATGCTCGTGCCGCTGATGCCCAACCTGACCTCCGCGGTGGTGCTGCTTTTTGTCCGCTTCAGCATCTCGCAGATGGACGTGCCCACGCGCCAGTCGTACGTGATGTCCGTGGTCCCGCCCGAGGAGCGCTCGGCCGCGGCCGGCGTCACCGGCGTGGCACGCACGGTCGGCGCTTCCATCGCCCCGATCTTCGCCGGCTGGCTGATCGCCAGTCCCAGCCGGATCGATGCCTTGTTCTACCTGGGCGGCGGGATCAAGGTGGTCTACGACCTGCTGCTCTACCGCAGCTTCATCACGGTCCGCCCGCCCGAGGAGTGTTCGCCCCCTCAGCCGCCTGCGTCCCAAGCAGGCGAGCAGGCGGTTGCCGATCGCCAGAGCGAAGCGTCCAGGAAATAGGCGCGGCGCGCATTGTGGCCTCCCTCTGGGCAAAGTAGCCTGCTAGTGGCAAACGCCGCAACTGTGCTTTATGATTACTTTGCACACCTGCTGACAGACAGACACTTCACCAGAGGGGATCGCATGAACGCACGCAAACGAGCTGGATTCGGATTGGCCATCGTCGGCTGCTGGGCCGCGTGCACTGCGCTGTTGGCCGGCCCGCCGCTGGACACTTCCCCCAACCGTGCCAAGACGAACTTGAACCCGGGCCTGAAGCAAATCGGCGTCATCCGTCCGCGCAGCGCCAACGAGATTCACGGCTCCAACTGGACCCTGGGCTGCGAGACCCTCTGCCGCGACTATGCCGACTACGAGCAGTACAAGGAATATCTCGTTCCTCTGGGCATCAAGACCATCCGCCTCCAGGGCGGCTGGGCCAAGACCGAGCCGGAGCAGGGGAAGCTCGACTACACCTGGCTGGACACGATCGTCAACGACGCCCTGGGGCGCGGGCTGTCGATCTGGCTGGAAACCAGCTACGGCAACCCCATCTACCCTGGCGGCGGCGGCAAAGACCTGGCCAATGGCTTTCCCACGTCCGAAGTGGCCCTGGCCGCTTGGGACCGCTGGGTCGAAGGCCTCGCCACGCGCTACAAGGGTAAGGTCCGCGATTGGGCCATGTGGAACGAGCCCGACATCAACAAGCAGCACAAGCCGGCCGACATCGTCACGTTCAACATCCGCACGGCCGAGATCATCAAGCGCGTGATCCCCGATGCGCGCATCGCCGGCCTGGTCTTGGCCAGTTCCAGTCCCAAGCTCTTGGATCAGTGCCTGCAACTCCTGCACGAGCAGGGCAAGGTCGACCTGTTCCACTGGTACACCTACCACGGATACGAGTTCAACCCCAGCAAGTCCTACGACAACGTCGAGAAGCTCAAGGCCACGCTGGCCAAGTACTCGACCAAGGCCAAGATGCGCCAGGGCGAGAACGGCTGCCCATCGGAAACGGCCACGCGCTTCGCGCTGTCCAACCATCCCTGGACCGAATCCAGCCAGGCCAAGTGGGACCTCCGCCGCATGCTCGGCGACCTGGGGCACGATGTCGAATCGGCCGTGTTCACCATCTGCGATTTCAACCACACCGGCCGCGAGATCAATCGCAAGGGCCTGCTCCGCGCCACCGAGGACAAGAAGGTCGAGAAGATCAAGCTGGCCTACTACGCCGTCCAGAACACCGTCGCCGTCTTTGACGACACGCTGGAGCGGATCAAGGAACCGGCCGCGACCGTGATGTCCGACAAAAGCACTGCTTGTTTCGCCTATCGCAACAAGCAGTCGGGCCAGAACCTCGTGGTGCTGTGGGACGATTCCGACACGCCCAACGACGCGTTCCAGACGCGCCCCGCGCACCTCGTCGTCCGCAACCTCGCTTTCCAGCAGCCCGTCTGGGTGGACCTGATCTCCGGCTGGATCTACGAGATCCCCGCCGACCGGATCGTGAAGTCGGGCGAATTCACGATTTTCAAGGACCTGCCCCTGTACGACGCGCCGGTGCTGGTGGCCGAGAAGCAACTGATCCCGCAGTGACAAAGGGAGCCGCAGACATGAAACGAACCACACTCGCCCTGGTTCTCTTCTCGGCACTTCCCGTCTGTGGTCTATCCGCCGAGCAGTCAGGGCACCAGCAGCGCCATTTGTTGGTCGCATTCACGTGGAGCATTGCCAACATCGGCGACATCGCCATCACACCGGGGTTGCTCAGCCTCATTCACGAGGTGCGGCCGAACATGCCCGCGGTGGTCATTACCTCGCGCGAGGCCGATTCCGACAATTACCGCACGTTGCGCGACTATCTTCCGCGTTACCTCCCTGGCTGCCAAACCATCGGATATCCCTTCGTACTCGCCTCGGATACGAAGGCCCAAGCCGGTGGTCCCGGTTCGGCGTGGCACGCATTTCAACAACGCTGGGGCGCGTCCCAACTCCGCGGGTTTGAGAATGGCACACTCTCGGCGCGGATCGCCGAACGCGTCGCAGATGACATCCTGAACCGCTTGCCAAAGGAAATGCTGGAAGAACTTCAACGCGAGAATCCGGAAGCGGCGCGCGCCTTCACGGACGCCGGGTTCGTGCTCATGACCTCCGGCACCACGCTCAACTTCGGACGCATGGGCAAGCGTAATCTGCGCGGATTCACTTTGCGCTACGCAATGCCAATGCTCCTTGCGCGCGCCCACGGCATCCCCTACGGCGTGAACGCGCAGTCTTTCGACGCGCTGGACTGGCCAGCCAGCCTGATCTTCCGACCGTTGTTCCAGGACGCGCGGTTCGTCTACGGCCGCGATCCGGATTCGTTGGCCTATTTGCGGCAGAACAACCTGCTCTGTGCGCGCTCCGGCTGGCGTCCGGATACGACGTTCTTCTTCAGCGGGTTTGACGATGCTTGGGCCGATGAGTTCATGCAGAAGCACGGTCTGGAGAAAGGGCGCTTCATCACCGTCACGATACGCAGTGCCGACCAGAAAGGTCCGTTGGCGGGAACCATCAGCCCGGATCGCGGCGAAGCGAACATCGCGCGCATCCGGAAGTTCATCGAAGATTGGGTCCGACGGACCGGACAACCGGTTGTGTTGGCACCGGAGGTCATCAGTGAGGTTGAGGCGATGCACACGGACGTTTACCTCAGGCTCTCCGCGGACGCCCAGAAGAGGTGCGTCGAAATGGAGAAGTTCTGGACGACCGAGCAAGCCTACTCGCTGTACCGGCGCGCGCAGATCGTGGTCAGCATGGAGATGCACTCCATCATCATGGCGCTGAGCCTGGGAACGCCGGTGCTGATGCCGCAGTTCAGCGAGAATGGGCGCAAGGTGTGGATGCTGGAGGAGCTTGGGCTGCGGGACTGGATTTTCGACATTGACGATCCCGGCTGCACCGGCCCGCTGCTGGAGGCCGCCTTGCGGATTCATCAGGACCCAAGCGCCGCACAACAGCGGGTTCGCTCCCGGTTGCCGCACGTCCGGCAACTGGGGGTCAGCGTCATCAATGAAGTCGAGATGGCCTGGCGGAAATAGCCGGACGGCACCTTGGTTGCAGGCTGCCCAGCGGCCGGCGCTATTTCGCCATCGGCGTTCCAGCACACGGTTGGGGATGCGCTCACGCCGATCACCACCGCCCCGGCCTGAACAAACTCCTCGAAGGCATCGCGAAAGGCACAGGCCTCGCGCGTGCAGACGGGCGTTCCGTCGCGCGGATAGAAATAAAGGACGACGACCTGCTTGCCACGATAGACGGCCAGCGACACCGGCTGGCCGTTCTGGTCCGTGCGCGCGAAGTCCGGGGCTGGTTGGTCGAGAAGGCTTGTCTGCATGGGTCGGACTCGCCGGAGACGAAGACCTGGATTTCGCGCCAGCCAGG
>CALARR010000263.1 GCA_937889015.1 uncultured Planctomycetales bacterium
GAGGCGGAGTTGGAGGCGGAGTTGGAGGCGGAGTTGGAGGCGGAGTTGGAGGCGGTGCGGCGGAGTGTGGTGCGTGGTCGCCCGTTGGGCGGTGAGCGCTGGGCGCAGCGTACGGCCAAGCGTTTCGGGCTGGAGTTCACATTTCGTCCGCGCGGCCGTCCGCGAAGCAAGCCGCAGCCATGAATCGTGCTAGAACCGACTTCCAAGCCCTTTGCGCGTCCCCGACCCCTTTGCGCGTCCCTGTACACGTCCCTGTACGTGACCGCCTTCGGGTGCATCCTGGCCGCCGCTCGTGTCGCCCGTTGTGTTTGGGGCTTGGAGAATATCATCAAGCTCGTGTCCCAGCCATCGAAGCGTGTATCCCAATCATGATCCTTCCCCTTCAATTGCCGGCACCCTTCACGATCGCCCCGCCAACGGGCGCGAGCCGATTGCCTTTCGTCGAACTACCTAAGGCTAAGGTGCAGAAACCTCGCGCGCGGGTCAAATTTCGGGAAGGCTCACAAGCCCAAGCAGCGGCCGATAGCTCGTACGGCAATTTCAGTGGTCATATCACTTTCAGTGCGTGGCAGTTCTTTCACGCCGCTGCAAAGACTGAGTTTGCGATGAGCTTCACCCCCGCGGAGGCCGACCAGGCCGCCATGCTCTACGCGGCCCAGCACAATCACCTGTTGATTTGGAACACCCAGAATCTTCGCATCCGGGATCAAGGAGTCTTTTCACGAGTCGATGCTACTCGCTCCTACATCGCCGGTCGATTCGGCGTCGCGGCATCGTCATTGCTCATGCAGCACTGGGACTATCCTTATTGGGATCATATTCCGTCGCTGTGGGAGCGTGCCGCAAGGAACGCGCAGATCAGCCACGCGCAGTCCGTTCAGATGGCTCAGGTCATTGCCGCGAAGATCGCCTCAGGTCGTCCGCAGAACGAACCGGACTTCGCTTTTGAGAAAGCGGTTGGCGATGTTGCCCTAATGGAATCCAAGGGCAAATTTGTGAACCCGGGCGACACCAACCCACCCGTGAAAGCCGACATGAATGAGGCCCTTGGACAACTGGGCGCATGGTCGGGGTTCATTTCTCCCAATCCCGGAAAGTCTTTTGGAATCGGGACGTACCTTCGAGAACAGACCGATTCAGCCTACGACCCTTCGTTGATTCTTTATGTTGACCCGCCAGCGGAGAAACAGACGAGGTTCGAGCCGGTGCCGTTCCCCCGTGATTGGATTCGCCGCGGCAACTTCGGCAATTGGCTGATGCGGATGGGCCTTGTGGAAGCCGGCCTGGCGCTTCGCGACGGCCGAGAGAAGCTTGCCGCGCAAATCTCGCTTCCAGTGGTCGAGATGTCGGGGCGGAAGTTCGCGTTCACCGTTCACGCGTGGAATTTCGCGCCGATGGGCCGTGGTTTCCCATTTCTGCCCTTTTCGGAGTTGTTCCTGGATCTCGGCTTTGTCCAGACCTTCGACTTGCTGGTCACGGGGCTTGAAGTAAATGTCCTTGGAATGATCGAGAAATCCCTGCGTAGCGCTGAAGCGAGTTCCTTGCTTAAGGCGGAGCCTGTCAGCGTCTCCGAGACACCCGGATGGTTCAGCGGCAGCATCATGCGAGATGGAAGCCTCTTGGGACTGCTCCATCTTGGACGCGGTTTCCGCGCCGGCATCGGCGAGCAGAAGTTTGCACTATGACCCCCGTTCACGACCAACTGAAGACGAACGTATGAACCTCCTTAGCTCCTTCACGAATAAAGAATGGTTGCCAGTATCCCGCTCTGACAAGGAGGATGCCCAGGCCATCGCCGCTATCGCGGAACGCCGGGGAAAATTGGACCGGTTCCTTACCGACCTGCTTTTGTCGGAGAACCTAATCGTTCTCACCGGGCTCGGCACTTCGCTTTCAGTCAAAAACAAGGACGGAAAGACGGTCGCCCCCACGATGGGACAATTGTGGAAGAAGGCAAGAGCGAAGGCCGGCGACAAATTTGATTGCATCAAGGGCAAGGTCCATTACAGCACGCCGCCCGATGGAGATAGCATTGAGCTTCTACTGTCCAACTGCCAGCTTTCCCAGACCTTTCAACCCGATCCGGATGTGGCTACGTTCATTACGGAGACGGAAGAAATCATTGTCGAGACTTGTAGCTTCCTGAAGGATGACGTCGCGCTGAACATCCACGAAACCTTTCTCCGCAAAATGGCCAGGCGGTCAACGCGGCAGCCGCGGCTCAAGCTGTTCACAACCAATTACGATCTCTGTTTTGAGACGGCCGCCAGTCGCTCCCGGTTCATTGTTGTTGATGGCTTCTCGCACACCCATCCCCAGGATTTCGACGGCAGCCACTTTGGCTATGACCTTGTCCGGAGGGAGCAGGATCGCGAGGCACCGGACTACATTCCGAACGTGTTCCACCTTTACAAGATTCACGGCTCCCTGGACTGGCGGCTAGATGGCGGTCGGATTCTCAAAGAGCCGAACGCAGAGAAGCCGCATATCATCTATCCGCGGCACAGCAAGTTTGAATCATCCTACGATCAGCCTTTTGTCGAGGTGATGTCACGTTTCCAGGTCAATCTTCGGCAGCCGCATACGGGCTTAGTTATCGTAGGATTTGGCTTCAACGATTACCACATTTGCCAGCCTTTGCTTGCCGCCTTGCGGTCGAATGTCTACCTGAAGGCCATCGTTGTTGATCCAGCCCTCCAGACCTCCACAAAGCCAGCGGTTCAGGAAATGGCCAACCTGATTGAGCTTGGCGATTCACGACTCGCCCTGCTTGCGGGCACTTTCGAGGATCTTGTCGGCCTTATCCCTGATCTGGTTGCCGCCACCGAGGAGGAGCAGCATCGGGATCGGCTGCGGAAAGTCGGAGGTCCAAAATGACAAGCCCACTCTCGGTCTATCCGTTCGATTCGCAGCGCCTTATCGGCACCATTTCCGAGGTCGGCCCCACCTACGCCAAAGTCAACCTTCCGGAGGCCGCGGCACGCGAGGGCCGATGGTTGCATGGATACCATCTTGGGACGGGGGAAGTGGGGCAATTTGTCGCCGTTGAATGCGGCGACACGGCCACCTTTGGCCGAATCATCACAATCAAACTTCCCGAACGGGAGCGACTCACCGTCGAGCGGGAACTGGGCGGCACGCAGGAATCCCACCCCATCGGCACAATCCAGTTGCTCACCACCGTTGCGCTCAAGGACGGCGTTGTCGCCGGGGGCATCGCGCAATACCCACGGCTCGGCAGTAAAGTGTTTGCCGCTCATCCGCTCCTAGTCAAGTGGCTAGCCGAGGCGACGCAACGCGGTCAGGATGGAGCCGAGTGCTTATCCTTGGATCTGGCCTCTTTCCCTGCCACTCAGGACACGACACTCTGCATTACACCGGAGCGACTCTTTGGCCGGCACTGTGCCGTCCTCGGGGCCACGGGCGGAGGGAAGAGTTGGACTGTTGCCCGTTTGATTGAACAAGCCGCCCGGCACCAGGCCAAGCTCATCCTTTTCGATGCTACTGGGGAATTTCACACGCTGAACAAGAATGTTCGCCACGTGCATGTTGGGGATGATCCCAATCCATTAGCGTCATCAACCGAAGTCGTCATGCCGTACACGGAGTTGACGGAAGCCGACCTGTTCGCACTCTTCAAGCCCAGCGGTCAGACCCAGGCCCCGAAGTTCCGAGCCGCCATGAAAAGCCTGAAGTTGGCAAGGGTTGCACCGGCGGGGTTGGTTAACAACGGCGTCGTCATCAAGGCCGACAAACGCAAAGCCCCCTACGACGATGCGTATTCCGCACACGCCACCACGATCGAGAAGCCGCAGGCTGATTTTGACATTACGAAGCTCAGCCTGCAAATCAACGAGGAATGCGTATGGCTGACCGGGCGAAATGATGACTCTCGCTGGGGTGGCGCAAATGAGAATGAACGCAGCTATTGCGTGACGCTCATTACCCGCATTGAAGACATGCTTCAGTCCAAGGAACTCGCTTGCGTCTTCAAGCCGGAAGGCAAGACCTCCCTCACCCAGGTCATCAAAGAGTTTTTCCAGGACAAGGACCAGAGGGTTCTCCGTATTTCGCTGAAGTATCTCCCTTTTGCCCACAACGCCCGAGAGATCGTGGCGAACGCGGTTGGCCGGTATCTTCTGGCGCGAGCACGGAAAGGGGTATTTCGCAAGCGCCCCTTGATTATTTTTCTCGACGAGGCACATCAATTTCTCGACAAATCCCTTGGCGATGAACACACCAAATTCCCCCTGGACTCCTTTGAGCTTATCGCCAAGGAAGGCAGAAAGTTCTGTCTGAATATCTGCATCGCAACTCAGCGCCCGCGGGACATCCCCGAAGGCGTTCTCAGTCAGATGGGGACGCTGATCGTTCATCGCCTTACTAACGAGAAAGACCGTGACGTTGTTGAAAAAGCATCGGGCGATATTGACCGTTCGGCCGCCGCGTTCCTGCCTACCTTAATTCCCGGGCAGGCGGTGATCATCGGCGTCGATTTCGCGATTCCCTTCACGGTGCAGGTATCGAAGCCCGAACAGGAACCGGATTCGAGTGGCCCGGATTATCAAGGATGCTGGAACTCCGCCAACAAATCTGCCGCAGCCATTGCTCCACACCCTGTCGACGGTGCAGCCACGGATGGAGCACCGACAGCGCCAGCGGCCCGCTCGGCTCGAAAACATCTTACGCCTGCAAAGCCATCGAGTTAAAGAATGACATATCGCAAGAAGGCACTGTCAAGTATCAATCGCAAGATTCAGTCGTGATCCGAGGACTTCGAGGGGCGTTCGGTAGCCGAGACGTTTTCGGGGGCGGTTGTTCAGGAGATCTTGGACTTTGATCAACTGATGTTCGGGGATGTGGGCCAGGTCGGTTCCCTTGGGAAAGAACTGGCGGATCAAACCATTGGTGTGCTCGTTGGTGCCACGTTGTCAGGCACAGTAGGGTTGGGCGAAGTAGACCTTCAACTCGGTTTCGGCCGCGAGTTGCTGATGCTCGGCGAACTCCTTGCCATTGTCCAGGGTGAGCGTCTTCCGCAGGCGGGGAGGGGGGTGGCGGTACAGAGCCGCCATCGACTGGCGAACGGTGGTCGCCCGCAGGTTGACGACCTTGCCCACCAAGAGGTAGCCGGACTTTCGGTCCACGAGCGAGACGATTCCGCCGTGGTGGCGCGCGCCCCGGACCGTGTCTCCCTCCCAGTCACCGTAACGACCGCGGCGATCGACGACGGCCGGGCGGCCTTCAATGCTGGTACAAGCCGGAAGCCGCCCTCGATTTGCCGGGCCCGGACGCCTCCAGCCTGCACTGCGAAGGTACCGCCCCCAATGTCTTCCCGCCGCATTCTGGGCGTGAATCCAAGCGTAAATCGTCTGGTGCGAGACCTGGCGGGCGCGATCACGGGGAAAGTCGTCTCGCGAACGCCAAGCGATCTCGTCGGGCGACCAGCACCACCGCAGCCTCTCCTGGACGTAACGCCGTGTTTCGCGCCGTTGCAGCTTACGCACTCGCGGCCGTTCGCGGCGTCGGGCATCGGCCTTCTTCTGGGCGGCTACCGCCCAATAGCCATTGCGACTGCCGTTCCGCCGAAGCTCTCGCGAGATCGTGCTAGCAGCTCGGTGGAGCTGGCGAGCGACTTCCGCTTGTTTTCGGCTTGCGCTGAACATCCGGGCTATAACCTCACGCTCCTCTGGGGTAAGATGACGAGCCATCGCGGGGACTCCGTTCGAAAGGGTTTTCCTGCAAGACCACCCAATCGAACCTCCCCGCGATGTTTTCACCTAGACCACTTTTCTGCCTCGTTGCGATTCAATTGTGACGGTGCCGTGGTTTCCGATCCTTGGCCCGGCTGCTGAATCAGCAGGCCGGAGTTCAAGTATCGGTCGGTAAGCCGCCGCTGCTGACCTGGTCCGTGGCCGACGCTGGCCAGGGACGCGGAAGTCGGAATGCGGAAGTCGGAATGCGGAAGTCGGAATGCGGAAGTCGGAAT
>CALARR010000264.1 GCA_937889015.1 uncultured Planctomycetales bacterium
CAGTGACCGTGAACGTGTCATCTTCTCGTGCCAGATCGATTTTGATGTGCGTATTGGCTCGGCTCGTGTTGTTGCTCAGGATATCATGGTACCCATCACCGGTTGTCGGCAGGGCATCGCCGTTCCCCCAGTCATTCATGTACCTATAGTCACCGCCGTACCTGACACCGGTCATCAGTTTGTTGAGTGATTCGGGTTGGTACCCGTTGACACTGACGTTTCCATCGTTTCCAATCCCCGTCTCCAGTCCTCCCGCAACACTCACCATGGATGTGACATCCAGGATTGCGATCTCGAAATCCTTGAGATCCGCACCGAGCATTGCTGTGCCGAATTTGACGCCGCTATTGCCCACGTAGCTGAGCCTGTCAGGCTTCCCGTTCGCACTGACCCATCCGGTCGTGCCGTCGCCGCGCTCCCTGTCAAACGAGTAGTCGAATTCCATCGTGAATCCGTTCGCAAAGCCTGCGGCGTCCGTCAACTGCACCGTCGAGTCCGCACCATCCGCCGAGGCCGTCGTTCCGCCGTTCATGTCGGGACGGATCGTTTCGATAGAACCCTTGTCGTTCGGCGCGGTGATGTAGTCCACGAGGGCCTTGTCGATAGACCAAGCTGCTGCGAGGGCAATCCCGTCCCATTCAATAGTTGGGCGATTCTGCCAGTCCTCCGTGTGTGTCTGGTTCACCGATGGCCAGACAATGCTCTCCACGTTGATCTTCACCGTGTGCTGACGGATAACGGCATTCGTGGCGGTCTTCAGCAGGCTCCAGGTCACCGTCTGTGGCCCCACCACCGTCCCTTCTGCCCAGATGACACCATTGAAGCGGCTCACGGTCGAGCCCAAGATCAGTTTGTATCCGCCAGTGCATTCCTCGAATCGCGTCTGGCCGTCTCCAAAGTACTCGATCCCATCCTTCCAGGGACTCGAATACAGCTTCAAGCCATCGCTGCAAGTGAGCCGGAACTCGTATCCAGCCAAACTTGTCAGCGAACCACAATCAATCTTGAGATTGATCTGCGCAAGGTCGTTGTCCACGATATCGTAATAGTCGCTGCCACCATCCGCGCTGTCTAGCCTCCCGTTCTGGTTGTCGTCGTCCGTGTTGACGAAGATCCTCGCGCCCAGTTCATTCGCAGCATTCTCCAACAGCTCTTCGTGAGCGTCTCCGTCCACCTCCCCCGTGTTGTCAGAGTCAACGTCGATATCGAGACTGATAGTGGTCACCGCTGCCGAGTCGGAAATGCCGGTCTCGGTCGCGCTGGGGGCCCAGTGGGCGACGATCTGCACGGTGCCCGGGTCCAGGCCCTCCAGCAGCAGATTCACCGCACCACCCGAGTAGGCCCGGGCCGAGGCCGAACTGGTGGGCGCCGCACTGCCGTCGCTGAGCCAGGCGTTGACCACTTCAAGCTCCGGCGTGTTCATGACCGTAATCCAGTAGACCCCGTCGCTGGCCCCTCGATATTCAGCACGGCCGACAGCAGGTCGCTGTCACCGGCGTCGATGCCCGGGGCGATCACCACTTCGCGGCCGTTGAACCGCTCGTTGTCGGGGATCGACAGGGCGCTGTCGCCGCTGCCGTACTGGTTGCCCTCGTCAAAGTCGTCGTTGACGGCCATCCAGATCGGACCTTGTTCCTCCAACTCCTCGGCCACGCCGTTGATCACCAGGAGAAGAAGAGATGACATCCACCAAATGTGGTGAAGGTAGGCGGGTTGCGTAGCTGGCTATCGTTTCTTCGGTCGTCCTCGCGAGTGAAGGCGACATGTTGATCCTATTGATCTCGGCATCGCTCATGGATCCGGCCGAGGGAACGGAAGGCCGGGAAGACCGGGCTGCTGCGACCAACCTGCGGTCGGTGCCCGGCCCTTGCTTCATGCGCTATGCAGGACCCAATAGCTCCAGATAGGCTCCATCTTCTTCTACGATCGCCAGGACCGCTTGAGGGCGATCATCGTCAACATCGCCCGCCCCCTTGATTGCCCCGATTCGCCCAGTTAGGCTGACCCTCTGACGAGAAGTGAATCTACTATCACCCCAATACCTCGATCGCGTCGAACCTATCGACAATTCAAGGAGTCCATGTTGAACGTGAAGAAGATCGTTTGTTCAGTGGCTTTGTGCGGCGCCTTGTGCGGATGCGTTTCGGGCGAAACAGACGCGTTCGGAGAGAACGTCGCTTCGGGCATGAAGACGCCGGAAACCTCGAAACACTTCCGCAAGTACACGGATCCCGTCTCGGGCGCCGTTTCGTATATCCTCGAAACACGGATTGCGGAAAACCAGCAGAGCTTCTACTTCACGCACAACTCGATGACGGACGACGGACGGTTCCTGCTCTTTTCGCAGTCCGGCGGCACGCTTGGCGAAAAGCGCATCCTCGGCATGGTCGATTTCATGAAGGACGAAGTGTTCTCGCTCGACACGCCCGGCTGGATGCCGCTGATCGACCAGGCGACGGACCGCATGTACAGCGTGAACGACCGGGGCTTTTCCTACCGCGATCTGAAGGCCGATCCGATGAAGGATCTTTTCGTGTGCGCGATTCCGGAGACGCTCAAGGCCGAGGGGAAGAGGATCTTCCGCTACTGCACCCACCTTACGCTCACGCCCGACCGTAGGAAGGCCTTCCTCGATCTCCGCATCGACGACAAGTTCGTGCAGGGCGTCGTGGATCTCGAGAAGGGTACGTGGGAGAAATGGAACGAAGAGACCTTTCACATCAACCACGGTCAGCTCAATCCCGTCAACGGCGAGCTGGCGCTTTGCGCCTACGAGGGCGTGCCCTGGACGGACACGAAAGGCGTCGAGCATCGAGGGCTCGTCCGCGAGAACGGCGTCTATCCGCGTCTCCAGCTCATTTCCAAAGGCAAGCGGCAGATGATTCCCGCGCAGGCGAAGAACACCGCGTCGCACGAAAAATGGACGGCCGACGGCAAGGGTTTCTACTGGTGCGGCCGGGGCGTGTGGTATCACGATCTGGCGACGGGCGAGCAGACGAATCTCGTGCCGTTCCGGGCGTCGCACGCCACGATGACGGCCGACCGCCGTTACGCCACGTTCGACCGTAGCGGTGGCAATCGCTATTTCCGCGGCCAGCCGTGGAAGGTCGGTTTCTGGAACCTCGTTCTCAACAAAGGCGTGTGGATCTTCTCGGATCTCCCGGCCTACAACACGCCGGAGAATCCCTCGAAACTCCATCCCGATCCGCACCCGCAGTTCGTCTGCCGGGACCGTTACATCGTCTCCACCGTCAACCACGGCGACGGACGCATGGATATTGCGGTGACGCCCGTCGCGCCGCTGGCCGCGCTCACGGCGGAGAAAGACGCCTCCGTGCTTCTGCCGGAGCCTTTGTCCGATTTGTGATGGAATACCGCTCCCGATCAATCAGATGCCCAAAGTCAAGATGGTTGGCGCCGCCGGTTTCGGCCGGATCGGCATCGTCGATCTTCTCCTCCGCCATGAAAATAACAAGCCTCGCTCTTGCCTTCATTCTGCATTCTGCATTCAGCATGCTCAATCCCGTTGCGGCCGCCGCGGCCGTCGAAACGGTCGTCCGCGATTCGCAGGTCCCCTCACCCCCGGCCCCTCTCCCGCCTTGCGGGCGAGGGGAGGCTTTCAGAGCGTGCTCGACGTTTCTCGCCTATGTGTCGCACACGGCCTGAATGCCGTGTTCGATGGCTGTGCAGATCTGGTCGAGCTGGTCGAGGGAGATGGAGAGGGGGGGCATGATGACCAGGACGTTGCCCAGGGGACGCAGCAGGACGCCTTCGCCGCGCGCGTGCTGGCAGACGCGGATGCCGCGCTTCTCGGACCAGGGATAGGGCTCTTGGGTCTGCGCGTCGCGGACCAGTTCGATGCCGGCGATCAGGCCGCACTGACGCACGTCGCCCACGTGCGGCCGGCGCGCGATGCGCTGCAGGTGTTCGCCGAGGCGCTGGATCTTGGCCGGCATGTGCGCCAGGGTCTGCTCCTCCTCGAACACGTCGAGCGTGGCCAAGGCCGCGGCCGCGCCCAGCGGATTGCCGCCGTAGGTGTGGCCGTGGAAGAAGCTGCGGCTCTGGGCATAGTCGCCCAGAAAGGCCTGCCAGATCTCGTCGCCGGCAAGGGTGGCGGCCAGCGGCAAGTAGCCGCCGGTGATGCCTTTGGCCAGGCACAAGAGGTCGGGCACCACCTGTTCGTGCTCGCAGGCGAACATGCGGCCCGTGCGGCCCATGCCGACAGCCACCTCGTCGGCGATCAAGAGCACGTCGTAGCGGCGCGTGAGTTCGCGCACGCCGCGGAGATAGCCGGCCGGATGCACGATCATGCCGGCCGCGGCCTGGACCAGGGGCTCAATGACCAGGGCCGCGATGCGGCGGTGGTGTGCGGCCAGGACCTGTTCCAGTTGGCGCAGGGCATGGTCCAGCAGGTCGCCGCGCGCCACGCCGGCCGGAGGGCGATAGGGGTTGGGAGACGCCAGTCGCAGCGTTTCGAACAGCAGCGGTTGGAACATGGCGTGGAAGCGTTCGACCCCGCCCACGCTGACGCTGCCCAGCGTGTCGCCGTGGTAGGCGTCGGCCAGGGCCAGGTAGCAGGTTTTGTCGGGCCGGGGATCGGGGCGCTGACGCCAGTATTGGAAGGCCATTTTGACGGCCACTTCCACGGCCGTGGCGCCGTCGTCGGAGAAGAAGACGTGCTCCAGGCCCGGCGGGGCGATCTGGGCCAGGCGGCGCGCCAGGCGGATGGTGCTGGGATGGGCCGCGCCCAGCAGGGTGACGTGGGCCACCTCGTCGAGCTGGGCGCGGATCGCGGCGTCGATGCGCGGGTGGCGGTGGCCGTGGACGTTGCACCAGAGGCTGCTCACGCCGTCGAGATACTCGCGGCCGTCGATGTCGACCAGCACGCAGCCGTGGGCTCGCTGGAGGATCAGCGGCTCGTGTTCGGCCATCTGCGTGAATGGGTGCCAGACGTGCTGCCGGTCCCAGAGGCGGAGTTGTTCTATGGACGGATCAGGTTGCAACGGTACGGGTCCTTGTTTACAGCAAGAGATCGTTGATGTTCAGAAAAGCAATGCAGCGTGTTGTAGTGCCGCTCCCAAAACCTGCCGGCGACCGACTGCCGCTGGGCCGCCCAACCTGGCCGCGGCGGTTCTGGGAAAGGTCCCATGCGTTTCTCCCCTGAGACCGGGCTCCGGTTGGTCGCCTTGTTTGCACGGCTCATCTGAGGGGCAATACTACCAACTGACGAACAGCCGATCGCCGGCCTTGGCGTGCAGGCGTGCGGCGGCGCTGCCGCCGACGACGGCCAACTCCAATCGCGCGCTGGAGCCGATCAGGGCGATCAACGTGCCCGCCGGGCGTTCGGCGTAGGTGCGGCAGAACTCGCGCGTGGCCTCCTGGTGGCAAGCGATTTCCAGCTGGCGGCCGGCGGCCGTTTCGGCCAGCAGCGACGCGCTGATGTTGGTGATCAGATTGCCGAAGGGATCGACCATCAGGACCTCGGCCTCGATCAGGTGCGCGCGGAGCTGCGGCTGGGGCCAATCGAGCATGGTCAGGCCCGGCTGGGCCGGGCCAAGCTGCGCGGGGTCGAGCCCCTGGGCCAGGCGCGCCGCCACAGGGGCAATGATGTCGCGGCCGTGAAAGGTGTTCGAGACCGGCTTGAGCCAAAACCGGGGATCGGCCAAGCGCACGATCTGCGCGGGAACTGCGGCGAGCGCCACGCGGCTGAGCAGGCCGTTGTCGGGGGCGATGAAGCACTGGGCGCCGATGCGTGCGAAGACGATCGACCGCGGGGTGCCTACGCCCGGGTCGACCACGGCCGCGTGGATCGTGCCGGGCGGAAAGCGGGGGGCGACGTCCTCCAGCATCAGGGCCCCGTAGCGCACGTCCTGGGGCGGGACCGAGTGGCTGATGTCCACCAGGGTCAGGGTCGGCTCGATGGAGAACATCACGCCCTTCATGGCGGCCACGTAGGGGCTGTCGTGGCCGAAGTCGGTGAGGAGGGTGACGATCGGCATCGGCGGCCTCACATTCCCTGGATCAGTTCCAGGCAGCGATCGCGCACGCGATTGGGATTGACGTTGGGATTCTTCTTCTTGGCCTGGCCGATGAGGGCTCCGGCCCCTTTGAGCTTGCCCTCCTTGACCTCGGCCACGATCTTGGGGTTGGCGGCCAGCAGTTCCCGGCACAGTTCGTCCAGGGCCGAGTCGTCGACGGGCGTGATGCCCAGGCCCTGGATCACCGCGGCGGCGGGCTGGCCGCTGGCGAGCATCTCGGCCAGGATCGTCCGGCCGCGCGCCGTGTCGAACTCGCCCAGGCGCACGCGGCGAATGACTTCGCCCAGCTCGCGCGCGGGAACGGGAAACTTGTCGATGGTGGCTTGCTGCTCGTTGAGCGTGCGGAGCACGTCCTGCTGCACCCAGTTGCTGGCGAGCTTGCCATCGCCGCAGGTTTCGGCCAGGGCGATGTAGTAGTCGGCCAGCGCGCGGCCCTGGTTGACCAGGACGTCGCTGTCGTAGGGGGGCAGGCCGTAGGTCGCTTCGAGCCGGGCGCGCAGCGCGGCCGGCAACTCTCCCAGCGAGTTGCGGACCTGCTCGACCTGTTCCGGGGAGAAGGTCAAGGGCACCAGGTCGGGCTCGGGGAAGTAGCGATAATCGCTGGATTCTTCCTTGGAACGCTGGGGGCGCGTGATGCCGGCCGACTCGTCCCAGCCGCGGGTCTGCTTGGAGACATCGCCCAGGCGCTGGCCGGTCTGTTGCCAGTGTTCGTACTGGCGCTGGGCTTCGTACTCCATGGCGCGCTCCACGGCGCGGAAGCTGTTCATGTTCTTGACTTCCACGATGGGCGTGGGCACCTTGCCCTGCGCGGTGTGGACGTGGAGGTTGATGTTGGCGTCGACGCGCAGGCTGCCTTCCTGCATGTTGCAGTCGGACACGCCCAGGTAGCCCAGCAGCAGTTTCAACTCGTTGAGGTACAGGCGGGTCTCGAGGGGCGAGCGGAGGTCGGGCTGGCTGACGATCTCCAGCAGCGGCGTGCCGGCGCGGTTCAGGTCGATGCGGCTGTCGGCCCGGCCCGCCGCCTCGTCGTGCATGCTCTTGCCGGCGTCTTCTTCGAGATGGGCGCGGATGATGCCGATGCGGCGGGGCGCGACGCGGCCCTTGGGGTCGCTGATCTCCAGCCAGCCGTCGTGGCTCAAGGGCAGGTCGTACTGGCTGATTTGATAGCCTTTGGGCAGATCGGGATAGTAGTAGTTCTTGCGGTCCCACTTGGTGAAGCGCGCGATCTGGCAGTTCAAGGCCACGGCCGCCTTGACGGCCAGTTGCACGGCCTTGGCGTTCATCACCGGCAGCACGCCGGGCATGCCGATGCAGACGGGGCAGGTCTGCGTGTTGGGCGGTTGGCCGAAACGCGTGCTACACGCGCAGAACAACTTGCTGGCGGTGAGCAACTGGACGTGGACTTCCAGGCCGATGACGATGTCGTAGGGTTGGTTCACGGGTCGACTCGCTGGACGGCAACAGGTCACTGGGACAACGCAAGGAGTTGTGCTTCCTCCGCCTGCGGACTACGGGACCGCTGCGAGCAGGCCTGGCCGGCGCGTGTGCCAATCGGTGGCTTGCTGGAACATGCAGGCTCCGCGCAACAGGCGTTCTTCTTCCAGCGGCGGGGCCTGCAATTGCAGGCCGATGGGCAGACCACCGGAACTGAAGCCGCAGGGGATCGAGATGCCGCCGATGCCGGCCAGGTTCGTGCTCACCGTGTACAGGTCGAAAAGGTACATGGACAGCGGGTCGTCGATCTTTTCGCCGAGTTTGAAGGCGGGGGCCGGGGCCACCGGACCGGCGATCAAGTCGACCTGCTCGAAGGCCCGATCGAAGTCCTCGCGGATCAGGCGGCGGACCTTGAGGGCCTTGAGGTAATAAGCGTCGTAGTAGCCGGCGCTGAGGGCATAGGTGCCGAGCATGATCCGCCGCTTGACCTCGGGGCCGAAGCCTGCGGCGCGCGTGCGGCGATAGAGCCGGACCAAGGGGCTGTCGAGGTCGTCGAGGGCCGGGCTGCCGGCCTTCTTCAGCTCTTTCTGTTCTGCGCTCAACTCGGCGAGCATGGCGGCCTGGTCGGTGCGGTAACCATAATGCGCGCCGTCGTAACGAGCCAGGTTGCTGGAGGCTTCGCAGGGGGCGATGATGTAGTAGGTGGCCACGGCGTATTTGCTGTGGGGCAGCGAGACCCACTTGACGGTCGCCCCCAACGACTCGTAGACGCGGATCGCCTCGCGCACGGCCGCTTCCACCTGGGCGTCGAGCCCTTCGGCGAAGTGTTCGCGAACCAGGCCCAGGCGCAGGCCCTGCAGCGGCTGGCGGACAAGGGCGTGATAGGGGGGCACGGGGCGGTTCAGGGATGTGGCGTCGCGCGGATCGTGGCCGGCCAAGACCTCCAGCAGCAGGGCGGCGTCCTCCGCGGTCTGGGCCAAGGGCCCCACCTGATCCAGGCTGCTGGCAAAGGCCACCAGGCCAAAGCGGCTGACGCGGCCGTAGGTGGGCTTCAGGCCGGTGATGCCGCACAGTCCGGCCGGCTGGCGAATCGATCCGCCCGTATCGCTGCCGACGGCCAAGGGGACCATGCTCGCGGCGACGCAGGCGGCCGAGCCACCGCTGCTGCCGCCGGGGATGCGCTGCAGGTCCCACGGGTTGCGCGTGGGATGAAAGGCGGAGTTCTCGGTCGAGCCGCCCATGGCGAACTCGTCCATGTTGGTACGGCCCAGAAGGACGGCGTCGGCGGCCTTGAGTTGGGCGACCACGGCGGCGTCGTAGGGAGCGCGGAAGTTGGCCAGCATGCGCGAGGCGCAGGTGGTGAGGTCATCTTGGGTGGCGAGGACGTCCTTGACAGCGACCGGCAGACCGGCCAGCTTGCCCAGGGGCTGACCGGCCTGGCGTTTGCGATCGATGGCGCGGGCCTGCTGAAGGGCGGCCTGGCGATCGACGCGGAGAAAGGCCCGGACGTGGCCGTCGTAGCGATCGATTTGTTGCAGGAAGGCTTCGGTCAACTCGACCGAAGTGCACTGGCCCGATTGCAGACGGGCCAGGAGTTCCGTGGCTGTCAGACCGATCATAGCTGCTCCAAGCCAAGTGGAGGGAATCGAATCGGCGACCGGCCGCAGCATACCGCGCGCATGGGCACCGGCTCAGAAACCGAGGACGGCCGGGACGAGATAGCACTCGCCGTCGGAACTGGGCGCGTTGGCCATGGCTTGCTGCGGGGTGAGGCTGGGCCGCACGGCGTCTTCGCGGAGCACATCGCAGACCGGCACGGCGTGGGCCATGGGCTCCACGCGGCTGGTGTCGACTTCCCCCAACAACTGCATGTAGTCCAGAACCTGGCCCATCTGGACGGTGATTCGGTCGAGTTCCTCCGGGCTCAACAACAAGCGAGCCAGGAGGGAGACCTTTTCGACCTCGGCGCGGGAGATTGCCATGACTCTGACCAAGCCGGAAAGGGACCGGCCCAAACGGCGATAGCGATCAGACCTTCTCGGGCGTCTTGGCGACCTTGAAGGGAGCTACGCGGATGGGCTTGGTGACGGCGCCGCTGCGCAGGCACTGGGTGCAAACGCGGATCCGTTTGTGAGTGCCGTTGGGCGTGGCGATACGTACGCGTTGCAGATTGGGCTTGAACTGCCGCCGGCTGATTCCGGTGACCTTGGTGCCGACACCGCCCAGATACTTGGCCTTACCGCGGGTCTCCACCGCGTTGCCCATCTGGACCTTCTTACCGCAGATTTCACAGGCTCGGGCCATATTGTCTCTCCGCACGGTCTAGCCGCGCCCCAAAAAGTGCAAAACAACCAATATACCCGTCCTGCGGCGGAACGCAAGGGACGGTGGGGTCGAGAGATGGGCTCGTCTTGGGCAGAGGGGCCAGTGCGAGTGGCCCTGGAGTGTGGGTTTTGTGCTGCGGCCCCTTCTAGAGGGTGGATTGATGTGCGTCTTGTGCGGCGTGGTGGCCAGGGGTGGATGGCTATCCCTTGGTAATTGCCAAAACGGCATCGAGCAGGGCGTGGTTGGTGCCGATTCCGTTGCCGGAGTAGATGGTGCGCTGGCCGTTCCAATCGGTGAATACACCGCCCGCCTCTTCGAGGATCGGCAGCAGGGCGGCTGCGTCCCAGACGTTCATCAAGGGATCGACCATAACGTCGGCCCGGCCGGTGGCGATCATCAGATAGCCGTAGCAGTCGCCCCAGGTGCGCGTGAGCCGGGCCTCGGCCTGCAAGCGATCGTAGGCCGCGCGGCGGCCGATCTGGTCGAAGCTCCGCACTTCGCTGGTGAGGAACAGCCCTTCGGCCAGTCGCGTGCAGGATGAGACGCGCGCTGGTTGCGGCGGCGCGCCGTGGGCCGAGTACCAAGCGCCCTGGCCGCAAGCCGCGTACACGGATTCGTCCAGAACGGGGATGTGGATCACGCCGATCTGGCTTTGGCCGGCGTGTTCCACGCCAATCAGGGTGCCATACAGCGGCACGCCGTGGATGAAGGATTTGGTGCCGTCGATGGGATCGAGGATCCAGCGATAGCCGCTGGTGCCCTGGTGGTCGGGAAACTCCTCGCCCAGGATGGCATCGTCGGCAAACGCGGCAGAAATCTGTTCGCGGAGGAACAACTCGGCGCGGCGGTCGGCGATCGTCACCGGCGAGTCGTCGCTCTTGCGATCAACCTGCAGGGAGGTCGATTGGTAGTGTTCGAGCGTGATCTGTCCGGCCTGACGAGCCGCTTGGACGGCCAGCTGCAGACGGGCCGAGAGCGCTGCGGAATCGGGATTGGGTTGGGTGGTGTTCATGTCCCAAGGCTAGCAATGAGCACTGGCCAGGGAAAGCCCCCCTGTGGCAGGCTG
>CALARR010000265.1 GCA_937889015.1 uncultured Planctomycetales bacterium
GGCCGCCAAGGGCGCGACGAGCATGTCGCAGGTGCTGGTGCCGATGATCTTCACCAGGGTGCCCGGCTTGATGCCCGCGCCCACCGCGCCCATGTGCGCGTCGAAGGCGCCCACCGCCACCGGCAAGCCGGCCGGCAGGCCAACCTCGCGCGCTACCTGGGGCGTCAACAGGCCTGCCCGGCGATCGGAAGTCAAGGCCGGAGCGGCGAACGAATCCACCAAACGCGGCAGGTCCGCGTCGAGACTCTTCAGGAACGACTTGCTGGGCAGCCCCTTCCACTGCTCGTGGTACATGGCCTTGTGGCCCGCCGCGCAGATGCTCCGCGGCAACGAATCCGGGCGGAGATTGCCGGTGATGAAGCCCGGGACGAAGTCGGCCAGTTCGACCCACGAGACCGCCGCCGCAAAGACCTTCGGCGCCGTGCGTTTGCAGTGCAGGACTTTCGACCAGTACCATTCGCTGCTGTAGACCCCGCCGCACTTGGCCAGGTAGCCGTCGCGATGCCGGCGCGCCTTGTCACTGATCTCGGCCGCTTCGGCATGGCTGGTGTGGTCCTTCCACAACCAGGCCTGAGCCGCGAGGTTCCGCTTGAAGGCCGGTTGCAGGGCCAGGGGCATTCCCTCGGCGTCGACCGGCAGGGGCGTCGAACCGGTCGTGTCAATGCCGATGCCGACCACGGCTTCCGGCCGGAAGCGGCGGTCGCGGCGCGCGGCCGCTACGGCCTTGCTCACGGAGTCGAAGAAGCCGTCAATATAGTCCTGCGGATTCTGCCGCGCAAGGTTGGGGTCCTTGGGGTCCAGCAAGATGCCCGCTTCGCCGCTGGGATACTCGCTGACGGCACTGGCCACTTCGCGGCCGTCGGCCACATCGACCACCAAGGTTCGAACACTGTTGGTTCCGTAGTCGACACCCAAAGCGAACTGTGCGTGCTGCGGCGAACGTGCGGCCATATCAGGGCTCCCTGGAAAATCAGGCAGGAATATGGGCTCCAGCCTATGACAGAGGGGGGGCCTTTGACAAGGGTCCGGCAGCGCAGAAATCTACAAAAATCGCGCACTTGCCCCGCGACGTCTGTGGAGCGTCAGGCAGATCAGGCTACACGGGCGTTCAGCGGAGGCGGGATTCCCGGAGAAGACGCCCGCACCAGGCCTTTGGACGTCAAACCGTGTGCGGCGGACGGATCCGTACGCGGCGTCCTTCCAGGCACACCCGGCCTTGGGCGATGAGTTGCAGGGCCTCGGGATAGGCCTCGCACTCGGCCTCAAAAACGCGCGCGGCCAGCGTGTCGGGCGTGTCGTCGTCGAGCACCGGCACGGCTCTCTGCAAAATCACGGGGCCGTGGTCGTATTGGTTGTCGGCAAAGTGTACGGTGCAACCGCTGAGCTTAGCGCCGTATTCCAGCACCGCCTCGTGGACGTGGTGTCCGTAGAACCCCTTGCCGCAAAACGCAGGGACCAGCGCCGGATGAATATTGGTCACCCGGCCGGTAAAATCCTCCGGAATGACCAGCCGCTTCAAGAACCCGCCCAGCACCACCACGTCCACAGATGCTTGTCGACACGGGCCGAAGACCGCCTGGCTGAACGGCTCGTCGCCATCGAACGCCTTGCGTTCCAGCACCAGGTACGGGATGCCGGTGCGTTGGGCATAATCGATGCCCCGGGCCGTGGGCGAACTGGAAATGACCAGGCAGACCTGCGCGTCGAGGCGACCCGCGTCGATCTTCTCTAGCAAGTTCCGCAGCGTGGTCCCCCCGCCAGAAATGAGCACGGCCAGTTTCAGAGGAGATGTTTGCGGCATGGGAGGAGTGACAAGTTGTGAACTGGGGACGAGAGGCTAGAGATTCAAAATCAGACTCGGCTGGCGGTTCCCAAGTCCCAAGACCAAAGACCTACTCCGTCGCCTTGCACACATACAGCCCCACCTTCTGGCCCGCGATGTCCAATTCGATTGCCTGCGCGTCGGGCAAGGCGGCGAAACCGAACTCCACGGTCAGCGTCTCAGCCCGGATGTAATCGGCAAACGCCTCGAAGGCCACACACAACTCGGGCGCGTCGCAGACCAGTCCGACCGCGATGCGGTCTGTGTACTCGTAGTTGTTCTCTTTACGCTGGTTTTGGATGGCATGCACCAGTTCCCTCGCCAGGCCTTCCTGGACAAGCGCGTCGGTCAGTTCGGTAGAGAGCACCACGACGCTCGACCGGCCCTGGGCCGCCGACCAGCCCTCCTTGGCCTGCAGGCGAACCTGCAGGTCCTCGCCATCGAGCGTCACCCGGTCGCCGCCCAGTTGCAGCACGATCTGACCGTCCTTCTCCATCTGCGCCAGCAATGCGGCGGCGTCGGCGCTGGCCAGGTACTTGCGCACGGCCGGCAGTTGCCGGCCCAGACGCGGGCCCAGCCGTTTCAGATCGGGCAGGACCGTGTAGCTGATGTACTGCTCGGCCTTCTGGATAAAATCCACCTGCTTCACGTTCAGCTCTTCGCGGATCAGGCCCGCGTGGTCTTCCAGCCACGACTGGTGCGTGGGATCGACCAGCACAACCTCCACGCGCGCCAGCGGCTGGCGGACCTTGAGCTTGGCGTCCATGCGCGCCGCGCGGCCCAGCGAAACGATCTCGCGAACCGTGGCCATGCGTTGCGAGAGGGTCTCGTCAATGGCCGCCGGCTCTCCTTGAGGATAGTCGCACAGGTGTACGCTCTGCGCGGCGCGGTCGCCGAAGTCGCCGACGGCCATGTTCTGCCACATGGCCTCGGCCACAAAGGGCACGAACGGTGCGATCAGCTTGCAGGTGGTCAACATGCACTCGTAGAGCGTCCAGTAGGCGTCGGCCTTGTCGGCCGAGGCCTGACCGCTCCAAAACCGATCGCGGCTGCGGCGCACGTACCAGTTGCTCAACGCGTCGAGAAACTCCGTCAAGCGAGCGCAGGCCGTGAAGTTGTCGTAGGCGTCCATCCGCTTCACAGCCGCCGCACAAGTGCGGTTCAATTCGCTGACGATCCAGCGGTCCAACTCGCCCCGCTCGGCCAGCGGCCGATAGCCGGCGGCCCGGGCCAGTACATCCGGCGTCAACTGGCCGACCTGCCCGGCGATCTGCGCGGCCGGATCAAAGCCGTCGATGTTGGCATAGATCACCAGGAAGCTGTACACGTTCCACAGCCGCAGCAGGAACTCGGGAATCGTCTCCTTGATCGCGCGCTCGCTGTAGCGGATCGAAGTCCAGGGCGGCTGGTTGGAGAAGAAGTACCAGCGCAGGGCGTCGGCCCCGTAGCGATCGAAGATCTCCGTCGGCTCGCGGTAGTTCCGCTTGCTCTTGGACATCTTCTGGCCGTCTTCACCCAGCATCAGGCCCAACACGATGCAATTGCGGTAGGGATGCGGATAGGCGACGGCCGGCGTGGTCGCATCGTCCTGCTTCTGGTCCTCGTCTTCACTGAACAGCAGCGTGCTGATGGCCAGCAGACTGTAGAACCAACCGCGAGTCTGGTCGAGGGCCTCGCTGATGAAGTCGGCGGGGAACTGCGATCGAAAACGCTCGCGCGAGCCGGGTTGATGCGGATAGCCCCACTGCGCGAAGGGCATCGCGCCCGAGTCAAACCAGCAGTCGATTACGTCGCCCACGCGGCGCATCCGCGCCCCGGCGGCCTTGGGCGAGTCGTAGGTCACGGCGTCGATATACGGTTTGTGGATCTTCAGATCCTCGGCCAGGTCCGGTCGGGACTGCTTGGCCGCCTCCCAGACTTCCGTGCCCCCAACGCCGGGCTTGGCCAACAGCTCGGCATAGTTGGCCACGGCCTCCATGTAGCCCGTCTTCTCGCAGACCCAGATCGGCAGCGGCGTGCCCCAAAAGCGCTCGCGCGACAGGGCCCAATCCACGTTCGTCTCCAGGAAGTTGCCGAAGCGGCCTTCCCGAATGTGTTCGGGCAGCCAGTTGATCCGCGCGTTGTTGGCCAGCATCAGGTCTTTGAACTGGCTGGTGCGGATGAACCAACTCTGCCGCGGATACTGGATCAGCGGATCCTCTTCCGCGCGCCAGCAGAAGGGATAGTCGTGGACGTATTGCTCCTGGTGAAAAAGCGTACCTTCGCTCTTGAGCTGGCGGATGATCTCCCGGTCGCAGTCCTTGACCCAACGGCCCTGGTACTGCGGCGTTTCGGCAGTGAACTTGCCGTCCGCGGCCACGGAGCAGATCAGCGACGGGCCCTCGGCGTCCTCAAACCGCGCTCGCTCGGCCAGCAGCACGTCGTAGTCCACTTCGCCGAAGGCCGGCGCCTGGTGAACCAGGCCCGTGCCTGAGTCGATCGTCACGAACTCGGCCGCCACCACGCGCCAGGCGATGTGCTGTTTGCCACCGTCGCGCAATCGGCCGGTCTGCTGGCCTTGCTTCTTGTAGTAATAGTCGAACGGCGGTCGATAACGCCAGCCGATCATCTCCAGGCCGGTGAGGGTCGACTCGACCTGGAACTCCTTCTTCAGCTTGGCGGCGATCGTCTCCACCAGGGCCGAGGCCACGATGAGCTTGCGCGATTCCCCTTCCACGCGCACGACCGAGTATTCCAGGTCCGGCTTCACGGCGGCGAACTGATTGCTGGGCAACGTCCATGGCGTGGTGGTCCAGACCAGCAAATCGGTATCGCGCAGTTCGCCGGGCGGATCGACCAAAGGAAAACGTACGTAGACGCTCGGATCAGCCACTTCGCGATAGCCCTGGCCCACCTCGCCCGAACTGAGCGCCGTGCCGCCCTGCGCCCACCACCAGACGATCTTGTGGCCGCGATACAGCAGACCTCGATCGAAGAGGTTCTTCAGGGCCCACCACACGCTTTCCACGTAGCTCTGGTGATAGGTGACGTAGGCCTCGTCCAGATGAATCCAGAAGCCCAGCCGTTCGGTCAACTGCTCCCATTGCTGGGTGTAGCGGAACACGCTCTCCAGGCACTTCTGGATGAACGGCTCCACGCCATAGGACTCGATCTCTTCCTTCGAATGGATGCCCAGTTCCTTGCAGACCTCAACCTCCACCGGCAGGCCGTGGGTGTCCCAGCCGGCCTTGCGATCGCAACGGTAGCCGCGCATCGTGCGGTAGCGCGGAAAGAGGTCCTTGATGGAACGCGTCAGGCAGTGGCCCGGATGCGGCAGGCCATTCGCAGTCGGGGGGCCCTCGTAGAACACAAACGAGGGGGCTGCGGCGCGCGCCTCGAGTGATTTCTCGTAGATCCCCTGCTGACGCCAGAACTCGATGATCTGCTGCTCGAGTTGGGGAAACGAGACGCTGCTTTCGACCGGGCGAAACATCGCAGTGGATATTCTCTGAAGAGGGGAGGAAGGAACGGCGTCGGTCACCGCGCAAGAGCGACCGGGGACGAAACCGCAAATAGAACACTTGGAGGGGAAAATTTCAACCGTCACTCTTACGGTTGGTGCCCCATGGCCTTGCGATTCGGGCTCCCATGGGGCCGCGACGGATTGGCTCTAACCCTCGCCCGCCGCCTCTTGGGCCAGGATGCCCAGCACCAACTTGCGCAGATTGGGCTCGGCACGCGCGGCCGCCGCCAGGATCTCGTGGATGTCGGCCGGCCTGAGCGCGTCGGGCAAACACATGTCGGTGATCACCGACAGGCCCAGAACACGCATCCCCGCGTGGACGGCCACCAGGACCTCGGGCACGGTGGACATGCCCACCACGTCGGCCC
>CALARR010000266.1 GCA_937889015.1 uncultured Planctomycetales bacterium
AGATGATCCGTTTCAGCCATACGCTATTTGCGCTGCCGTTTGCGCTGCTGGCGGCAGCCATGGCCTGGGCGGCCAGCCCTCCGGTGGCCTTTCGCTGGCAGGATTTGCTGGGGATTCTGGTATGTATGGCTTTTGCGCGAAGTGCCGCGATGTCGTTCAACCGCCTGGCTGATCAACGGCTGGACGCGGAGAATTCCCGCACCCGCATGCGGCATCTGCCGGCTGGTGTCCTCAGTACCTCGAGCGTCGTATTGTTCACGATCGTCTGCTCGCTGGGATTTGTGGCTGGCACGCTTTTGTTTCTACCGGGCAACTGGATTCCGTTGGCGGCCGCGGTTCCCGTATTGCTGTTTCTGTTCGGCTACAGCTTTGCCAAGCGATTTACAGCTTGGGCCCATTTCTGGCTGGGCGCGGCGTTGATGCTGGCCCCGCTGGCGGCGTGGGTTGCCGTGCGCGGAGAGTTGGCATGGCCACCGGTGATCCTCGGAGTTGCGGTGCTGCTGTGGGTGGGTGGGTTCGACGTGATCTACGCCTGTCAGGACTTCGATTTCGATGTACGCATGCGTCTCTACAGTATCCCCGCCCATTGGGGTGTCGCCCGGGCCCTGAGGATTGCTGCCGCCTGTCACCTGGCCATGGTGCTTCTGTTGCTAGCCATGCCTTGGGTCTATCCACGTTTCGGCGTGATTTGGCTCACGGGCATTGGCGTCATCGCCCTGCTACTGGTTTACGAGCACTGGCTTGTACGGCCCGATGACCTAACCCGCGTGAATCAGGCTTTCTTTCAGGTCAATGCCGTGGTGAGCGTGGGATTGCTGCTGTTGGGGGTGGTCGATCTGATGGTTCTTTCGTAGGTCAGGTACGCTGTGCCTGAGCATCTTTCAACCTGTAACCGTCAGGCACATTGTGCCTGACTCACGAAAAGCCGATTGTCTCAACGTCTATGCAACTCGAAGCGATTGCTGAAAAAGTCCATTCCGGGACGCGGCTCAATGCGGCTGAAGCCCTGTTCCTATTCGATCCTGCGGTGGACTTGCACTGTGTTGGACAACTGGCCGACGTGGTTCGCCGTCGTCGGCACGGCGTCCGGGCCTTCTACAACATCAATGCCCATCTGAACCCAACCAACGTGTGCGTCTATCGTTGTCCGCTGTGTGCCTACAGTTGCGATGTGGGCGACGCGAAGGCCTACGTGCTCGACGAGGAGGAGATTCTGTGCCGAGGCCGTGTGGCTGAGGAGGCCGGTTGCACCGAGTTGCACATCGTCGGCGGAGTGCATCCGGAGAAGGGGTTTGACTGGTATCGAGGCATCATCCGCCTGCTGCACGGCGCCTTTCCTCGTCTGCACCTGAAGGCATGGACACCCGTAGAGATCATGGCCATGGCCCAGCGTGCTGGCCTCAGCGTGCAGGCTGTGTTGGAGCAGTTGATCGAGGCTGGGCTGGGAAGCCTGCCCGGGGGTGGGGCCGAGATCTTTGCCCCACGCGTGCGCCAGCAGATTTCCCCCGCCAAGGCCGACGGCGACACTTGGCTGGACGTCCACCGGACTGCTCATCGGCTTGGCCTGCGATCGAACGCCACGATGCTTTTTGGACATGTTGAAACGGCCGCCGAACGTGTGGAACACCTGCTACGGTTACGCCAGTTGCAGGATGAGACGGGCGGGTTTCAGGTCTTCATTCCCCTGGCGTTTCACCCGGAGAACACGCGTTTGGCGCATCTGGAGAAGCCATCGGGACTGGACGATTTGCGTGCTCTGGCCGTGGGTCGGTTGGTGCTGGACAACTTTAAGCACATAAAGGCTTACTGGATTTCGTTGGGGGTGGGCACGGCCCAGGTGGCGTTGGCCTATGGGGCCGACGACCTGGACGGCACCGTACGGCAGGAGAAGATCCATCACGACGCGGGCTCCCGGGCTCCGGAAGTCCTCTCGGTCGACGATCTGGAGGGGTTGATTCGCGAGGCGGGGTGCGAGCCAGTGGAACGCGACTCGCTTTATCACCGCGTCCGTCGCGAGGGTCGCGCTTGGCAGGTCGTGGAGGCAGTTTAAGGGCCGCACGCAAACCTGTTCGTCTTTCCCCTCACAGCATGTCCAAGGGATCCACGTCCACGATCCATTGGACTTCCTCGGGTGGTTGGAGCTTGGCGGTCACTTTGCGGACTGCGTTGTGTAGCTGCTGACCGTCGCGGCCTTGGACCTGGAGTTGAAAACGATACAGACCGCGCAATCGGGCGAAGGGGGCTGGGGCCGGACCCAAGAGACGTGAATCGACGTGGGCCTCCTCCAGTGCGGCCAGCAAGAGCTCAGCCACGCGGGCTGCAAACTCGTGGGCCAACGCTTCGGCCGGACCGCGAATCACCAATCGCACCATCGCGGTGAACGGCGGATAGCCAAGCATTTGACGGATCGGCAACTCCTGGAGGGCGAAGGCCTCGTAGTCGTGACGTGTCGCGGCCTGGATCGCCGGGTGTTCGGGATTGAACGTCTGTACCAGCACACGTCCGCCTTTCTCGCCCCGGCCCGTGCGCCCGGCAACTTGGGTCAGCAAGTGGAACGTGCGTTCGGCGGCGCGAAAATCGGGCAGATGCAGCGCCGTATCGGCGTTGATCACGCCCACCAGCGTCACGTTGGGGAAATCCAGGCCCTTGGCGATCATTTGCGTACCCAGCAGGATCCGCACCTTTCCGGTCCGAAAGGCAGTGAGTGCCTTTTCGTGCGCTCCGCGGCCCTGCATGGTATCGGTATCCATGCGTAAGCAAGGGATGCCCGGAAATCGAGCCTGCACTTCGGCCTCCAATCGCTGCGTGCCCAGTCCACCGTACTTGATACCAGGAAATCGGCACTTGGGGCAATCCACTGGGGCCGGTTCGCGATGGTCGCAGTAGTGGCACAAGGCCAGGTCCTGTGTACGGTGATGAGTCAAGGCGATGTCGCAGGACGGACAGCGGACCACGTGACCGCAGGCCGGGCATTGGATGTGCGTAGCAAACCCTCGGCGGTTCAACAACAGGATTACCTGGCCACCCTCCTGTAAGGCATGGGTGATGGCCTGGTGCAGCGGACGGGAAATAGCGCCTCGCGAGTGTCGCGAGTGGACCTCATTGCGCAGATCGATTGTGGCCACCAAGGGCAAGGGACGATCGAGCACACGGCGGGGCATCTCAATCAACTGCGACGGACCGGAGTGGGCTCGGTGCCAACTGTCTAGCGAGGGCGTGGCCGACCCCAGCACGAGCGGCACCTTCTCCAGCTCGGCCCGTGCCCGAGCCACATCGCGGGCGTGATAGCGGGGCGCGGTTTCCTGCTTGAAGGTGCTTTCGTGCTCTTCGTCCAGCACGATCAGGCCCAAACGCGGCGTGGGTGCGAAGATGGCGCTCCGTGCCCCCACGACGACCTGAATTTTTCCGTCGGCGATCTGTTGCCAGTGCCAGTGCCGCTCCGGGTCGCTGAGATGGCTGTGCAGCACCGCCACATGATCAAAGCGCGAGCGAAAGCGTTCCAAGGTCTGTGGCGTGAGGCTGATTTCCGGCACCAGTACAATGGCTTGGGCCCCGCGCTGTACCACTTCTTCAATGGCTTGGATGTAGACCTCGGTCTTGCCGCTGCCGGTGACGCCATGGATCAAAAGTGTGTGATGTTCACCGCTGCGAATTGCATCGAGCAAAGTCTGATAAGCCGCCTGTTGATCAGGGTTGAGCGTCAATCGCCGCTGCCGAGGCACGGCCGCCGAGGCCTGATCTTGCACGTCGGTTCGGCCCCGTTCGACATGAATCAAGCCTCTTTCCCGGAGAACATTGATGGGGCCCTGAGTGCAATGGGCGATGCGGGCCAGTTGGGTGGGAGTCATGGGCTTGTGCGACTGGGCCAGCACCTGCATCACGGCCGCTTGCTTAGCAGGCAACGACAATCGCGACAGTTCACGGAGTGCGGATGGTTCGATGCGCAACAACGGGGCCTCGCGCGTGCCGGCTTGGACTCGAACCCCGGCTGGAATCACACTTTCCAGGACCTGCCCCCAACTGCACAGATAATGGTCGGCGATCCAGTGTGTGAGTTGCAGCATGGATGGGGAAAGCAAAGAACGGCGATCGATTACCTCACGAATCGGTTTCAACCGCCGACTGAGTCGCCGCTGCTGGACCGCTACACAATAGCCGGTCAACAGGCGATCTCCCTTTCCCAGCGGGGCGCGCACCCGACGGCCGGGTTCCGTTTGTTCGGCCAAGCCCGTTGGCACCAGGTAGTCGAATTCCTGTTCGGGGCCCGTGGGGTAGACCACGGTGGCCACAAGTTGCGCCGACTGGTCATCGAGTTCCCAGGGGGCGGGGTCGGTGTCAAACAGGGTCCGCTGTTGGCGGGACATTGGCGAGCGCCAGCGAAGTGGTTAAAGTGGCAAAGAGACGCTTGAGGTTACCGCACCCAGGGCCGAGCTGACAAGTCAGGGACGGATTCACCATGCGGTTGGGACTGTTCGGCGGGAGTTTTGATCCGATCCACTACGGGCATTTGTTGCTCGCTGAGTGCTGCTGGGAGCAAGCCCGGCTGGACCAAGTGCTGTTCGTGCCTGCGGCGATCGCACCCCACAAACAGGGGTGCTTGGCAGCCCCCCCCGAGGATCGGGTGGCCATGGTCGAATTGGCGATTGCCGGTCATTCGGCCTTTCGGGTCAGCCGTCACGAGATCGATCGGGGTGGGGTCAACTATACTGTCGACACGCTGGAGACGTTCCACTCACGTTGGCCAGATGCCGAACTGTTCTTTCTGCTGGGCGCCGACATGTTTCACGATCTGCCCAACTGGCGTCGGGCCAGCCGAGTCTGTCAACTGGCGACTCCGCTTGTGGTTAGTCGCGCTGGCGAGGATCCGATTCAGTTAGAGACGCTCGACGGTATCGCAACATCGGAGCGATTGGAGTCTATTGCTCAGGAACAGGTACGGATGCCGCCCGTGTGTATCAGCAGTAGCGAGATTCGGCAACGCGTGAGTCGAGGGCAGAGCATTCGCTACCGCACTCCGCCGGAAGTGGTGGAGTATATCCGACGTCGGAGGTTATACGAGGACGCGGAATGAGTGCTGCTTGTGAGGTGCAATGAATGCCTGAGACCTGACCGGCGTTCTTGTCTGTCGGCGCCTGTTCGTCATTCGGCATTCCGCGATTCTTCTCGCTGGATGGCCTCGCGAACCTGTTCCAGATGTTCGAGGGGACCTTGAGCCAGATCGAGGAAGAGGATCTTCTGTCCCTTCAACTCGCAGGCCCCGCCACCGACGCCCCCCAACCATTCACGGCGGACTCGATACCCAAGACGCGTGGCCTGCTCCAGCGACTGCTCCAACAAGTCGACGGTATGCATCCCAGGTTCTCCAATCACCGCAGTGAGGCCCTAAGAGACTGGCAAAGACGGGGTGCAGTTGGCTGACAGCGGCTCATTGGCCGTGCGGGAGCCGGCAAATTTGGGCGGGGGCGGATTATAGCCGCTTGCACTTCAGTTGCCGAGCCGAGTTCGACGATTACGGTCCAAGGGCCTAAGGTGTTGGTTTCTATAGAGTTAAGACGCAGCCTTTTGGAAAGACAGCAAGACCAGTCGTGATGCGGTAAGCGGGGAGGTTTGCCGGCCCGGCGCAGTTTCTCTTGGCAGCGCTACGGATGCCTGGGGGCATTCGCCAGGGCGCGACCCGCCGTGCCCTTGAATCGACCTTGTACCCAACGCCCGGTGAGAATCCTTCCCTGAGTTGAGGAGTAGCGATGGCCACGTGCGGCAGCGATCAAAACAGCCTGCAGGAACAGGTCGAGGCGCTCAAGCAGCAGTTGGCCCACATGCAGAAGTTGACCGCCCTGGGCGAACTCGTCAGCACGACGACTCACGAGTTCAACAACGTGCTGATGACGATCATCAACTATGCGAAGTTGGGGCTACGGCACAAGGATGCGGCGACCCGTGAGAAGGCCTTCGACAAGATCCTCGGTGCCAGCAATCGTGCAGCGAGGATCACCAACGGCATTCTGGGCATGGCTCGTAATCGTTCGGCCGCGATGGAGTCTACGGATCTGAAACAGATTGTGGAGGATACGCTGCTGTTGCTGGAACGCGAGTTGAACAAGTACCACGTCACAGTCGAGAAGCAGTTTCAGGACGTACCGCTTTGTTCGGCAAACGCCAATCAGATCCAGCAGGTGCTGCTGAATCTGCTGATCAATGCGCGCCAAGCGATGCCCAACGGAGGGCGAATCCTGATTCGGCTGGGCCACGATTCCCAGAGCGATATGATCGAATTGTTGGTCCGGGACTATGGTTGCGGAATCCCGGCTGACAAGCTGCCGCGGATCTTCGAGCCCTTCTACACCACAAAGAGTGGACCAGACGCCAGCGGTAAGGGAGGCACGGGGCTCGGGCTGTCGCTGTGCCGCGACATCATGGAAGCTCATCAGGGGCGAATCCGCGTCGACAGTTCGGTGGGAAAGGGGACGGCGTTTACGCTCAGGATCCCTGCAACGGCCAAGACGCCCACGCCGCGCGGACCGGCCGTGATTGGCCTTAGCACCGTCCCACAGGCCGATCCCCCAGTCTCGGCCTAAGGTCGTCGCCACTGGGATTCGTCGTCAGATCGGGCCCTGTATCGGCGACGAACTGCGGGCCCGGCAGCAACCGCAGATTGGCCGCGAAGCCCGGTTATCTGGGCCTCCCGTTGGTGGCCGAGGGGCATGGAAGTACAGAGAGAATTCTCAGGCTCTGGCTTGGTTTGGCGGCGGCAGTGTTGGGCTCGCTAGGAGGCTCAGCCTTCGGGCGGACTGGCCCCCGGCAGCAGATGTGAGGTCGTCTTCCGAAAGCGAGTGGGACGTTTGCGTCCAAACAGACCGGTGCGTTCTTCCTCGGGATCGAAGCTGTAGCCGACCAGCTTCAATACGCTCATCCGCACCAGACGCCCGCTTTTGTCCAGTTCCTTGGATGTGTGCGAGACGATTCCACCAGGCACATCGCCGCAGACGAAGGCTAGCGTGATGCTCGTGCCGTTGGTGTGTTTGTAGACGGTTCTGACCTCGGCTGCCGATTTGATTTCACCCAGCACGTCGCAGGGCATGTTCAAGGCAGTCACTTCTACCAGGGTTTCGCCCAGGACGGTCTTGCCGTCCAGATCCGTCGTCACGCTTTCGCGTTTCAAGACGTACGGTGCAAGGGTATCGGAGAAGTAGGTAGTTGTGGCGGTCTTGGTGTTGGCATTGAGCGTTTCGATCTTCTCGATCCGGCAAGCGATCTTCTGCTCGTCGATCGTCAGTGTGCCGGTGCCCAGGTCCTTGGGCTTGAGCATCTCGTTGGTTTGCTCGCCATGGTAACCTTGGCGAATGATCTGCGGTTCGGAGTCGAAGTGTTTTCCACCCAACTCCACGCATACCTTGACCTCCAGGACCACGCCCGCATCGCCGATGTCGGTCAGGGTGGTCTTGGTTTCGGTGGTGCTGGACGGGCCTGGCTCACCGCGATCATCGAGTGACTTGGTGAGGACACGCACGATCTTCCAGGCTCCTGGCGCACATCGTCCCCAGGGGTGATGTTTGCGGCCGATGCCCGTCTCCTGACCGGCCAGCGGCACGCTGACCAGCGCGAACAGGACCAGCATCATTGATCGCCACAAGAATTGCACGTGCTCGGGCTCCAAGAACCACTTCTGGCCACGAAGAATTACCGACTTTTAGTATACCAACCACGTCGCTCGTAGCCACCCTGTAGTGGGCTGATGTCGCGGAAAATGGGGCCTCGAACTGCGGCCCTCGCACTCCGAATGGCCGGGCGGGGGGACGGCCGCCAATCCCCGTCCTGGAGTCACGAGCAATCAAGCGGCAGGTTCGTGTCTCCAGGGCAATTCTGGTCGACGATGCGAGGCAAGTGCGACTCGCTGTCGTTGTGTAGATCGAGGGGGGGTGGTTTTGCGGGGAATGAGCGTCCTTCCGGGGGAGGGTTCAATCGATGGCTGCAGCGATTCGTTGCAGATGAAAAGCGCGTTGTCGGATTCTTGCCAGACGATCCGTGCCGCTTGGGGAACCACAATTGTTGCATCCTGCGCGAGCAGAGTTGACGTTGTCCGCTGTTTACTCAGGACGCGGTTGGGCGATCCATTCCGAGGCTGTCCTCGGCTTCTCAGGCTCTTTTTTGGCGAACAGCGAATCCCAGAACCCCGGTTTCTTCTCGGCTGGCTTGTTCTCTTTGAGCCAAGGTACAGACTGCGGCTTCTTCTTTTGGGCCGATTTAGGGGTTATGGTATCACGGGTCTGGGTGAAGAGTTTCTTCGTGCCTGAGCCAAGCTTCTCGAAGAAACCAGGCTCGTTCTTGCTCGAAGATTTTTTTGTGCCTGTGGTGCTGGCCGCGGGCCAGAGGGACCAGTCCTCAGCGCGGGTCGAAGGACAGGCGATCAGACTAGCCAAAATCGAGCCAGCCAGCACCTTGCACATCGGTCTCATAGGGAACCTCCTGCTTCGAAGCAAATTGCCTCAGGGGGCGTCGTCGGCGATTGGAATATTGAGAGCCAGTCTCAAAAATCTGTCGGCAGTTCGGTCCTGGAGGGCCGCCCGACGTGGCTGTGATGGTTCTAGGGTAGGTTCTCAGTGCGGCCAGGGAAACGATGGGGGAGTGTCGCAGAAGCTGCGGTCGGCGTCCAGAGTGATTTGGCCTGTCACTCAGGCTGGGTATTGGCAGAGGTCAGTTGGGGCTCTCTACTATCCGGCTGTCCAGTGCGTCTTGTCTCCGCAAACGTCTGGCGATTGCCCAGGTTTTCACGTTTTCCCGGTCCCGGGGCTGTCCACGAGGGGAAGGCGTCCGGGGGGGGGCGACGAAGTATGGCAATCGCTGCGCAACCAGGTTCCTGTCAAACGCATTGCTCCATGACCGAACCAAGAATCGGGACGACGCTCTTACAGCGATTGGATCAACTCAATGAGTATGAGAGAGAGCCGATCCAGCCATCGCAGCAGCAGAGGGGGGCCTATTTCGCCGGGATGTTCGCGGGTGAGCATGTGGCTGCCACCGAGTTTGTGATCGGGACGCTGTTCGTAAATTTTGGAGCCTCGGCCTTCGACGTGCTGGTCGGCTTGTTGCTGGGCAATCTCCTGGCCGTGTTGTCCTGGGCGTTGGTTTGCGCCCCGATCGCTGTTGACACTCGGCTGACGCTTTACTGGTATCTGCGGAGGATTGCCGGGCCGGGGATGATGTTCGTCTACAACTTGCTGAATGCACTGTTGTTCTGCATTCTGGCCGGAGCCATGATCACGGTTTCAGCCTCGGCAGTGCGGTTGCCCTTTGGCATTCCTGAGCAAATCCACTGGTATCCCAGTGATGCACGATTCGTGTGCGTGGTATTGGGGGTTGGAGTCGTCGTGGTCACCCTGGCCATCGCGGGGTTCGAACGCCTGGCTCAGTTCGCATCTCTCTGCTCTCCATGGCTGATGGTGATGTTCGTGGTGGGGGCCGTGGGCACGCTTCCACTGCTGGGTCCTGTGCAGAATCCGGCCGATCTATGGCATCTGGCAAACGATCGCATCTGGACGGGGCAGAGTGTTGACGGGGACAGGCTAGGATTCTGGCACGTGGCCGCCTTCGCCTGGATCTGCAATCTGGCCACGCATCTGGGGTTGGCCGACATGGCCCTCTTCCGCTATGCGCGACACGCCAGCTACGGCTATTACTCGGCCTTCGGGATGTATTTAGGGCACTATCTGGCCTGGATTTGCGCTGGAATCATGGGGGCTACCGCGGTGGTGGTCTTGCAGCGTCCGCTGGTCGAAATTGATTCGGGGTCTGTGGCCTATGCAGCCTTGGGCCCGACGGGAGCGCTGGCCGTAGTGTTAGCGGGTTGGACAACTGCCAATCCAACCCTGTACCGAGCTGGGTTGGCACTGCAGGTCATCACACCTAATTGGTCGCGATGGCTGGTGACGCTGGTCGTGGGGGTGGCGACCACGGTGATTGCCTGCTTTCCATTTGTGTTTACGGGACTGTTGGATTTTGTGGGGGTGTATGGGCTGCTCTTGTCGCCGGTTGGTGCAATTGTGGTGGCAGAGCATTGGGTTTTTCCTCGTCTCGGATGGACGCAATACCAGGCTGAGCGCGAGGGAGTGGTTTTCCATTGGCCGGCCGTTTTGGCATGGATTGCGGGGCTGGCGGTGGCTGGGGTTCTCTGGCAGGTGGCCCATGTGCACTTGTTCTTTGTTGCCATGCCAGCGTGGGTTCTGACGGGCGTGGTCTACATGGGGTTGATGGCCCTGACCGGGCAACGTGGAGCGTCGGATGTCGCGGCATGTGCCGTGTCCAATATGTCCACTGTCACAGGGTCGGAGGCCGCGTGTCGTGACGCTCCAGCGTCAAGGCGAGTGCAATGGGTGGCGTGCGGCGCAGCCATGACATGCCTGGCGGCGATGCTGGTTCTGGCCTGGGCCGTCTGGAGTGGATGCCTTGGCACCGAGCCGTTCAAGACGTGGCTCGTGTACCTCACGGCCATGTACTTCGTAGCCGGAGTGCTGTGGATTGGACGCCGAGCGTAATCTCCAGCCCCAACAACAGTTTGCCTTGGGATGGGGCACGCTTGCAGCGTCGCCCTGCCAGTGTTACTGTAATGGAGACAAGTTGCTGGCAATTCCATTGACAGCGATGCGGCCAGGGGTTCCGATTCACCGCAGATTGGCATCTGAATTGGCTGGGGACTATTAGAGCCGGTCCCAGAACCTGTCGGCAATTCGGGCCCGCTGGGCCGCCCGACGTGGCTGGGATTGGTTCTGGGTAGTTCTTGGGTCTTCAGAAGAGTAATGCCGTAGCGATTGCTTGCGAAAGCCTTGGAAACTGGCCTCTCGTGGGTCGGCTTCACGACATTGTTTACCTGAGACCCAAGGGATCCTGCGGTCGGAAGACGGATATGGGCAGCGCAGACCCCAACAAACGTATGGCACAGCAGAGCATTGGATTCATCGGCGCCGGGCAAATGGCTACAGCCTTGGCCCAGGGATTTGTTCGGGCGGGGTTGGTGCAGCCGGAACGATTGATGGCTAGCGACCCGGTACCCCAGGCCCGAGCACGTTTCGCTCAGGCGACGGGTGGGCAGGCTGGGAGCGACAATCTGCTGGTAATTTCGCAGGCCGATGTGATATTTCTCGCCGTCAAGCCGCAGCACATGGCTGGTTTGTGGGGCGAACTTCGCGGAAGGTTGGGGCCGGATCGGCTGGTGGTGTCTATTGCTGCCGGAATTCGCCTCAACGCTTTGCAGGAAGGTTTGGGCGAGGATGTGCGGTTGATTCGGGTCATGCCGAACACTCCGTGTCTGGTCAATCGCGGGGCGTGCGCCTATTGTCTAGGTGTCCGGGCCAGAGCAGAGGATGGCGAAGTTGCCAAACGCCTGCTCGAGTCGGTGGGGATTGCCTGGCAAGTGGATGAGGGTGTGATGGATGCCGCGACCGGTCTGTCGGGATCGGGACCAGCTTTTGTATATGTGTTGATCGAGGCGCTCAGCGACGGTGGTGTGCGAGTTGGGTTGCCGCGAACCGTGGCGACAGCTCTCGCCGTGCAGACCGTGCTTGGGGCCGCCGAAATGGTCAGTGCCAGCGGCGAGCATCCGGCGATACTCAAGGATCGTGTGGCCAGTCCCGGTGGGACGACGATTGCCGGGCTCCAGGCACTGGAGAACGGCGGTTTTCGGGCCGCAGCGATGGCGGCAGTGCAAGCAGCAGCCCAGCGCTCAGCGGAATTGGGAGCCAGATAGCCCGTGTCGCGTGTTCCTTGTCCATGAGCAGCCCCTTCTGTATTATCGACGATAAACAGGTCCCTCTGTGGCGTGTTGTGTGGATATCGGCTTTGCCGCACTTCTGTGGCTCAGACGAGTGCCAGCGCGAAGGCCAATACGAGGTTCGATTGGAGCAGCACGAATCGGTTTGGGCCACGAGCGAGCAACGCGACATGGTCCTCGCAGCCCTGGAACAGTGGTATCGGCAGGATGCCGGCCCCGGCCAGCCGCCCCATGGGGTGTGAACGAGCGCCGCTGGTGGCACAATCCAACTGAAGGGCACAGGGTCCTGTGGTAAGAACGGTCAAGTGGGGAGATGATGCGGAGTAACGGCCATGTCGATGTTTGAGGACGACCGATACCGCTGGCGCGAAACCTATTTCGTGCTTTTTGACGTTCAGAATCGCCCTTCGACGGAGCGCGTGCAACGGGCTTTGGCGGCCCTGGGAGATCGGTACCTGGTTCAGAACCTGAAAGGGGACGAGCGAGGGAATTTCGAGTCGGTGACCGTGTTGGCTCCGGGAGACTTCGCCGCCTTGGACATTTGTTATCTGGAAGGCGAGGAGGTCGAAGAGCAGACGAGTGAACTGGTGAAAGAAATGAAGTTGGCTGCCTGCGATCCAGGCGACCATGGCAAGCTCAAGCAGATCAAGCAGGCCAATGCGCGGTTCGACGTGCTGCATTTTGAGCAACTGGTCGTCCAGGACAGCGAAGAAGACGATGAGGACGAGATGCTCGATCCGGGGGCCGCATTGATTGTCTTGGCAGCTCTGTCGCGACTGACTCACGGTGTGGCTGTCGATCCCCAGTCGGGCACGATTGTCTGACTACCCCTTAACCCATACTCTCGACTCTCTGATCCATGATTGCGAAGGACATTAAGACCGGTTTGATCGTTAACCACAACGGCGCGCCCTGCATCATCGAAGCCGTGAACGTGCAGAGTCCGTCAGCTCGCGGAGCCCAGACGTTCTACAAGTTCCGGGCGCGCAACTTGATCACCAAGCAGAAGGTTGACATCACGCTGCGAGGCGGCGAGTCCTTGGACGTCGCCGACTTCCAGAAGCGGCCCGTCAAGTACATGTATGCCGATGGCACGCATCTGCATTTTCTGGACCAGAATTCGTACGAGAGCTATGCCTTGCCGGCCGAGCAAATGACCGATGAGGCCCCGTATCTGACCGAAGACCTGGACGGGATTGTGGGGTTGATCTACAACGACGAGTGTGTGGGCGTGCAATTGCCGGTGGCCGTGGTACTGCAAGTGGTACAGACCGATCCGGCGATCAAGGGCGCCTCGGCCACGGCGCGCACCAAGCCGGCCAAGCTTCAGACGGGCCTTGTGGTGCAAGTGCCCGAGTATCTATCCGAAGGCGAAATGATCAAGGTCGATACACGGACTGGTGAGTTTATCGGTCGAGTCGCGAGTTGAGCGGTGTCGAGGCTTGCTGGCAATACGGTGTGAGACAACGGACACTGAATGACGACGGGCTGGGCGAAAAGGCGAGGTGCGATGGCATGACCTCTGGACCGACAACGCCGCCCAATCCGTACGAGCCACCCAACAGTTACTCGGCGGTGTCGCCGGCTGAACCTCTCCGGCCGAGGGAGTCCGGTTTTGGGATTGCCTCGCTGGTACTGTCGATGGTTGCCGGGGTGGGCACCTTTGGTCTGGTCGTGGTTGCTGGCGTGCTTGCAGCGACCTCGCGGAGAGTGGCGGACGGGTCGAGTCAGGCGGTGATGCTGGGATTGGCTATGTTTGGCTTCGTGGGGCTCAGCGGAGTGGGCTTGGCGTTCGCTGTAGCTGGCCTGGTGCATCCTCACCGCAGTCGGATCAGCGCGGTCCTTGGCCTGATCTTCAACCTGCTGGTGGCTTTGGGCTTTGTCGGCCTGCTGATCATCGGGGTACTTGCGAGCAGAGGCTGATCACCTATCTCGCACGGCACCATGCGTGTTCTCGGTGAGGCTGGATTCTGGTCGGGCGCTCCCTCCGTTGCGTGGAGGGGTCAGGGGCTCTGCGTGGTTGACGAACCAGGCTGATCTTTCTTCAGTAGATCGCGGAACTTGGACCGCACCTTCTCGACTTTGGGCAGGGCCACCGACTTGACGTATCCCTGTTGCGGATTGCAGGCGACGAAGTCCTGGTGCTTGTGCTCGGCCGGATAAAAGCCATTTAACGGCTCAAGGGTGGTCACTAGCGGCCGGCGGAAGACTTTGGCGTCCTTGAGGTCCTCCAGGAAAGCTTGAGCGATCTCTTTCTGCTCTTGGCTGGCAAAGAAGATGACCGATCGGTACTGGGGGCCGACATCGGCGCCCTGGCGGTTCAGGGTGGTAGGGTCATGGGTGGCGAAGTGGACCTTGAGCAGTTGTTCCAGCGAAAGGCGCTCGGGGTTGTAGACAATCTTGACCGCCTCGGCGTGGCCTGTTTTGCCGGTGCAGACGGCCTCATAGTTGGCTGTTTGCGGCGATCCACCGGCATAACCGCTAACGGCGTCGAGGACTCCGTCGAGTTGCTCGAACACAGCCTCGACACACCAGAAGCATCCGCCGCCGAGAACGATTTCGGACCGTCTGTCACTTCTGGACGCAGGGCTGACGTCCGCTGGCTTACTCTTCGCCGTTCTTTCGCCGATCGTCTTCAACTGATCCTGGGGCGCGAAGCGGAGGGCCTCGGAGTTCAGGCAGTAGCGTCGTCCGCTGGGTGGGGGACCATCCTCGAACACATGGCCCAGGTGCGCATCGCACCGCGAACAGAGGATTTCCACGCGCACCATCCCGTGGCTGCGATCGGCCAACTCACGAATGTTCTCTCGCGCTACCGGCTGAAAGAAACTCGGCCAGCCCGTGCCGGACTCGAATTTGGCCGTCGATTCAAATAGCGGCAAATTGCAGCAAACGCACAGGTAGAGTCCAGCCTCCTTGTTGTCGAGCAGACCACCGCAGAACGCCCGCTCGGTGTCCTTGCCACGTGTGATGCGGTATTGCTGCGGAGTCAGACGGGTCTGCCACTCGGCGTCGGGGAGCACCAACTTGGGGACTTCCCTTGGCCCGGTCATGGTTCCATCGGGACCGATCACGCGCACCGTCACCATAGTGGAGGACTTCCTTCCTGCGGAGAGGCACAAATCAGTCACGACCAGGCAGCCCATTAGGCCGCCAAGGGTCGCCAGGAACCATTTGCTGAAGGGGAGCATCGCGGTCTCCAAGTCAATCGGTTCACCCCGAAGCGAATTGTACTTCCTCAGTCTACTCAGTCCGACGCGAGTCTTCCACACGGGAGACCGGGCTGCCGTCGAGGCGAGTCGGGAACACAGCTACACCTGGTGTACATGGCGATGGGCGGGCGAGGAGATGTGGTCTGGGGGCGTACGAGGACTTCAAATTCTCCTCGGCGAACCGCAAATGGAGATGCACTCTTGTGCGGGGTGTCGATATGGCTCGCGGCGTGGAATGACTGCGGTTGCTTGCTACACGTTTTGACGGTCATTATGGCGGTTGTAACTCCGGTGGGTGGTGTCGTTTTGTTGTCATAAGTTCTTTGTAGTTAAGACCTAAGCTTGTGCAGCGATCTTGACAGGTTACGGGCATCGTGGCCTACGGATTGGCGATATGCGACATCGTGGAGTGGGCGATTGGTCAGTGTGGATTTCAGGAGATGGCACGGTGAATTTTGGTCTGGCGGCCTCTTGCTGCGTGTCTTTTGTTTGCAGAGCATTCGACGATGGATAGTCAGAACAGACCATACAGGCATCGTAACCCTGGCCGAGGGCTTTGGGCCTCTCCTCGCTTGGACACTGCGGCCGGTCGGAGTGAACTGACGGCAGAATTGTTGCTGCATCGCCTGGAACACGACGAACAATTGCCACCCAACGCGTCCGTATTGCGAGCCTGGTTGGTTTCTTTGCCGGGGGTGACCCTGTTGACCATCATCGGCTTGGCGGGCAACTGTTGGGCGATTCCTCTTTCGCCCGGAGTTGACTGGCGATTAGGCAGCGTAGCGGCTTTGGCCGCAGCGGGGCTGTACGGGCCGATGTGGGGAGTGATCTCAGCCTTCCTCGCCAACCTGCATACGCTGGTGCTATGGGGACAACCTTACGCACTGGTGGTCTTCTGCTGCGAGGCGTTGGCGGTTGGCCTCTTCACTAGGCGTTCCAGGCCGGTGAGTCTGGTTCTGGCCGACGCCTTGTTTTGGGGGCTATTGGGAGGGCCGCTGGTGTGGGTATGCAATCGCTACTTGATTGGACTGGACAACGCCAGCGCCCTGTTGGTCCTGCTCAAGCAATGCGCCAACGGGATCGTGAATGCACTGCTGGCCGCTTTGTTGCTGGTCGTGCCTCTTCCGGTCTCGTTACCACGGTCTCTTGCTGTGCGGCGATCGGCCAGTTTGCACGAGATCTCTTTTGTCGTCCTGGCGCTAGCCATGGTGTTACCGGTGCTTCTGTTTACGGCGTTCGATAGTCATTGGGACGCGGTCATTGGATGTCAGAAAGGAAATGTCGCAGTTGTCGGGCCCGTTGCCCAGGAAAGCCGGCCTTCCGATGGTCGGCCTCACGGCATTACTTACCTGAGACGCAATATGGCTCAAGAAGAGACGCTTCGAAATCTTGCCTTGATCCTGGTAGTGACGCTGATTGCGTTGCCTTTGGCTCGGCTGGCGAGTTTCCGGACAAGTGATTCACTAGGTCGGCTGGCGCAAATCACCGGTGATATTCCGCAACGGTTGTTGGCTAACGAGTCGATCGACTGGCCGCACAGCGCGATCGAGGAAGTCGAGGCCCTATCCGACAATTTCCGTATCACGTTACAGAGTTTGCGGCACTACTTCGCACAGACCCAGGCTCAATGGCAGGAGCTGCGGTCAACGAATGAAGAACTGCAACAGTGCAGCCTGCTGGCGCAGGCTGCAACCCGAGCCAAGAGTGAGTTCCTGGCCAATATGAGCCACGAAATCCGCACGCCAATCACGGCGATCCTCGGCTTTGCGGAAGACCTGATGCACGAACCGGGCGACATCAGGACTAGCGAACAGGCAGCCATCATCCACCGCAATGGACAGCACTTGCTTCAAGTCGTCAATGACATCCTCGACCTGTCAAAAATCGAGAGCGGGCGGCTACGCGTCGAGCCGGAGCCTTATTGTGTTTTCTCGCTCGTCGACGAACTAATGGCGTTGGTGCGGATTCGGGCTGAGGAGAAGTCGCTCGACTTGTCTGCGCACTACGAAGGGCTGATCCCCGAGACGATCCACACCGATCCCACCCGGCTGCGGCAGATCCTCTTGAACCTTCTGGCCAACGCCATCAAGTTCACGCCGCAAGGTGCGGTGCGTCTTGATGTTCGCATGGTGCGTGCGCAGGAACCGCGACTGGAGTTTGACGTGGTGGATACGGGCATCGGCGTATGCAGCGAGCAGGCTCAAACTCTGTTCGAACCGTTTGCCCAGGGCGACGGATCAACTGTGCGGCGCTTTGGTGGCACGGGTTTGGGTTTGACCATCAGCCGGCGTCTGGCGCGCCTCCTGAGGGGCGACGTTGTGTTGGTTCATAGTGTTTTGGGGGGCGGAAGTTGCTTCCGGGCCAGCGTGGCCACTGGGCCCCTGGAAGGCATTCCTTGTGTGGCGCGTTCGTCCGTCGGAGCCACAGGGGGTGCCCAGGCGTGCCCAGTGGAGGCCCCGATCGAGAACCAATCGCTTGCCGGTCGGCGGATCCTTTTGGTTGAAGATGGTCGCGACAATCAGCGTCTGATGAGCCTTGTCTTGCACAAAGCTGGCGCGGTGTTGAGTATTGCCGAGAATGGTCAACAGGCCCTGGACGCAGTCCTGGCTGATCCCGAGGGGATGTTTGACGTGATTCTCATGGACATTCAGATGCCCGTTATGGATGGTTATCAGGCCACCGCCCTATTGCGCGAACGCGGCTATCGCCGATCCATCATCGCCTTGACTGCGCATGCCATGGCGGACGACCGGGAGAAGTGTCTCCAGGCGGGTTGTGACGACTATCTCTCCAAGCCGATAGACCGCGGAAACCTGCTGGAGTTGGTCGCCCGATACGCGGCCAGGGACGGAGCGGCTTCATGGGCCGTCTCACCAACATCCTGATGCGTCTCTAGAGCTTGGTCTTGAGCGATATCATGCGATGCCCGGCGTCCTGGCTGTGACCGGGCGTCGAGAGGCCACTCGTGGTCGTGGTCAAATCAGTGGTGGCTGTGGACTGGAACGGCAGTCTGGTTGCAGAGTTCTCCTTGTTGGGGATGTTCTCCGAGCCACTTCACTTGACCGTATTCCAAGTCATACAACGCGCCGACGATCTTCACTTTGCCTTGCCGGCATCGCTGACAGACGGCAGGGCTATGCCGCAGGAGGTCCTGAATCGCCTGCCAAACATTGGCTTCGATCGCGGCCGGTACCAGGGCCTCTCCGTGCAAATCGGGATGGGCCTGTTGAGCCTTCTTTACGGCCGGGAGGATGTTGTCTACCAAGGCGGGAATGCTGCCATGGACTACCTCGCCTTTGGCGACAGCGGTCACCGCCCCACAATGTGTGTGGCCCAGCACGACCAGCAATGGCGTGGCCAGGTGGTCGACTCCATACTCGATCGAGCCGATCTCATCCACATCGCAGACGTTGCCAGCCACTCGGACCACAAACACATCGCCGACGCCCTGGTCGAAGAGTAGTTCGACCGGTACGCGCGAATCGGAACAGCTCAGCACCGTAGCGAACGGATGCTGGCCATTCTTGACGGTCTCGGCTCGGCGCTGGGCGTCGAGATGAGCGTGGAGGCTCTGGCCGGCAACGTATCGCTGGTTGCCTGCGGTCAGGCGTGCCAGGGCTTCGGCAGACGTCTCTTGTGCCGCGGACTCGGCGGCGCGGGACCAACCGCTCGCCAACGACAGGACCGTGATTGCTGCGAATATGACCAGCGGCAGAGGGTAGCGAGTCTTTCTCACAAAGGGCTCCTTGTGGCAGAACGTGTGACTTCTGGTAACTTCAAAAGGATAGGGTCGGGGTGTAAGATCATGGGCGGATGTCGCAAGAACGACAGATCCGTGTGACTGAAAAAGAGGAACGTGCCGGTTGAGACGGGCAGGGGGCCGATGGTTGGGGCGGTTCCTCGTCAGGTAGTACGCGACGGCGAGTGGCGGTGATCGTTCTGGGGCAGGCTCTAAACCTCCAGCCTGAGGCCAGTGTTGTCAATTCTGTAGGGGACGATTTCGTCTTGGCAGGCACTGCCACGGTGCTTGGCCACGTACAAGGCCCGGGAGAAGCGGTTTCCGTCGCGAATCTTGCCCAAGTAGATTACGGTGTTGGCGTTGCTGAGCACGTCACCTTCGTCGAGGGGGCGTTCCAAGAGCCCATCGAGCGTGGTCTCGTGTGAGGTGGACAGCAGCAGGCAGCCCACCTCGGTCGGATCGTAGAGATGTTCGGCAACTTCATGGGCATGGGCCCGGAACTGTTCGCGGAACAAATCCCGGGCCACCCATTCCGGGTCCTTGCGCAGAATTTGGTGATACAGATACTCAAACAGTTCGAACTGGATCGAGTCGCTGGGGCGATCGACTGGTTCGATGCCGTCGATCACGGCTCGTCGCACGCCGCGTACAAGATGACCGTAGAAGAAGGCGATCGACACTGCTAGACGCCGGGCCAGTTGGCCTTGCCACTCCTGCCAGCCGTCGAAATCCAGGTCGTTGCGCGTCACTCGCCGTCCGGTCTGGTCGAAGACATGCAGGTACTCGCCCAGTTGCCCGTCGGGCCGGAAGAAATGTTCCAGGGGGACGTGGTCGGCGGGGGGCAATGACGTGAGTTCGCGGCCGAACATGCGCTGGACATAAACCGCGTGGTTCTGGGAATCGCCGCGGGAACTCATGTCGAACACGATGCCCGAGCGACCCTCCTGCGTAAGTCCTGCCTGAGCGAATTGCAGTCCCAGTTGCGTCTTGCCAATACCAGTCGAGCCGACCACGACGGTCAGTGTCCCGGGCAGCAGTCCGCCGCCGAGCAGTTCATCGAGGCCGGGGACACCAGTGGAAAGGCGGGGCATGGCAGGGCGCGAATAAGGGGCGAGGGACAAGACGGTCGGCAGCTTAGAAGACTCGGGCCAACACGCCGCCATCGACCACCAGGACGGTGCCGGTGATGTAACTGCCGGCGTCGCTGGCCAGAAGCAGGGCTGGACCGGCCAACTCCTCGGGGCGGGCCCAGCGATTGAAGGCCGTCCGGCTTGCCAAGGCGTCTTGCTGCTGCTTGCTGAGGATCGACATGGGCATTTCCGTAGCGATCGGTCCGGGCGCAATGCAGTTCACGGTGATTCCGAACGGGCCAAGATCCAAAGCGCTGGCTTTGGCCAATCCCAGCAAGGCTGACTTCGTGGCGGAGTAGGCATTGCGCGCGGGCGTGCTGGCCAGCGCCATGATCGACGAGATATGGATTACACGCCCCCAGCCGCGTTCCTTCATACCGGGCACGATCGCGCGCGTGAGCGCCATGACACTCGATACGTTCAGTTCCAGCAGGTGGTCCCAGTCTTCGTCGCGGATCTGGTCGATTGGCTGCGGCACATTCCAACCGGCGTTGTTGACCAGGATATCGACGTGGCCTAGGCGTTTGACGGCCTCCTTGGCCACGCGGATGGCATCGGCGCGGCGCGCCATATCCGCTACGAGGGTCTCGACGCGAACCGCGCTTGCCGCTCGAATTTCGTCGGCCGCCGTGAACAGGGGTTCTTCGGATCGCGCACAGAGGAACAAGTCGGCCCCAGCCTGAGCGAAACCCGCGGCAATCGCGTGGCCGATGCCCTTGCTTCCGCCCGTGACTAACGCCACACGGCCCGTGAGATCGAACAGGGTTCCTTGCATGCGGCTCATGGCGGAGCGGGCTTTCAGCTATCGAGCAATGCGTATTCCGCTAGGGGGTCACAGGGCTTCGACCACGAGGTCGCCGACTTGAGTTGTCGAGTAGCCCATCTTCCCGGCGGCCTGACTCTTCATCTTCGTGCCGGTGACATGCTGAATGGCTTTCATGATTCGCGCAGCGGCCTTTTCCTGCCCAGCGTTCTCCAGGAGCATGGCACCGGCGTTGATCGTGGCGATGGGGTTGATGATGTTCTTGCCCGTGTATTTCGGCGCGCTGCCGCCCATGGGTTCGAACATACTTGTTCCGTTTGGTTGGGGGTTGATGTTCCCGCCGGCCGCTACGCCCATGCCGCCCTGCAAGATACCGGCCAGGTCGGTGATGATATCGCCGAACATGTTCGTGGTGACGATCACGTCATAGTATTCGGGATTCTTGACCATCCACATGCAGCAGGCGTCGACATGGTTGTAGTCGGTCTTTACGTCCGGATAGTCCTGGGCGACTTCCTGGAAGGTGCGCCACCACAGGTCGTGACCGTAGGTCAGCACATTGGTCTTGGCCACCAAGGTCAACATCTTCTTTTTGCTATTGCGTTTCCGGGTATAGTCGAAGGCCCAGCGGATGCAGCGTTCGCAACCCTTGCGTGTATAGACGGCGGTTTGCGAGGCGACCTCGTCGGGCGTTCCCTTCTTGAGAAAACCGCCTACGCCGCAGTAGAGGTCTTCGGTGTTCTCCCGCACCACGACGAAGTCGAGGTCATCGGGGCCCTTGCCGGCCAGGGGTGTCTCCACGCCGGGGAAGAGTTTTACGGGACGCAAATTGATGTATTGATCGAAGTGGAAGCGGAGGGCCAACAGTAGGCCTTTCTCCAGGATTCCGGGGGCGACATCGGGATGTCCCACGGCGCCCAAGAGGATCGAGCGAAAATCGCCCAATTCGGCCAGCACGCTGGGGGGGAGGATTTCACCGGTGCGAAGATAGCGATCGCCGCCTAAGTCGTAGTCGTGAAACTCCACCTGGAAGCCTTCTAGGGCGGCGACGGCCTTGAGGACTTTTACCGATTCGCGGACGACTTCTGGTCCAGTCCCATCACCCCCGATCACAGCAATCTTCAGCGTCTGACTCGTAGTCACGTTTCTCTCCCGTTATCTTCCCAGACAGAACCATCGCGACAGGCTAAAGAGTTGATTGTATCTGCGCCGAGGCGGGCCCACAAGTTGCTGCAGCCGGGGACTGGTGTTGGCGAGGATGGCGTAAGGTCATGATTGTCAGGCAGATAGGTGGATTGATTCCGGGACCGCGGCAGGCCGGGGGGGGCAGGTTAAGGCCGAGTGCCGTGTTGGCCTCCGTGCGACCTGAGCAGGCGGTGCCGTACGCGTGGTGTGGCACGTCCCTAGCGAGACCAGATTCCCCGGCGCGCGGCCTGGGCTTCGGACTGAGCTCGGAGAAAGCGTTTCTTCAACTCGGCGGAATAACGGTATTGCGGCTCGGCAACCGCCAGTCCGGCGCGGAGCAGTTCCTCATTGAGCATCTGTTCGCCCACCCACACCACGGCCAAATGGCGACCGTACTTGTCCATTCGATCCCCATCGAATGTCAAGCGGACCTCGCCGGCGGAGACGAATTCCTTGGTCATGGCGCTGGCCTCGGGTCCGAAGGGCTCGACTGGCGCGTTGGGTTTGACGGTCTCCGGTGTATTGACACCGATCAACCGCACACGCGCACCATTGGATAGCTCAAGCGTGTCGCCATCCACCACACGCTTGACCTGATGCGGCCCTGCGACGAGTTCGGCCGAGTGATCCTCACGCTCGCGCTGGGGCGTGTTCAGGCCACGTGCGACAAGGGCCAAGAGGCCCAGAGCCAACAGGACACCCCATCGTCGCCACGAAAGCGGGCCTCTCTGGGGGCGCTTGCGGGCGCTGCGCCGGCGACTGAAGAAAGGAGAGAACGAACGGGACGACACATCACACCTTCCGGTCGGGAGGGCAGAAAACAGGGAGGGATGGCGAACGATGCTGAACCGTTCCGGCAGCACGAATCGAGTGGCCGACGGTTCGACTTTTACCGCCAGAATGCTGGCAACGGGCGTGCCCGAAGCGGCCGTGGGAAGGGCGGCCGATGTGTCACGATTCCCAATCGGTGGCCCAGATCTGGATCAGAGGCCGCGATCAGTTCTCGCTGAAGTCGCAGATTTTGGCGATCTCGCGTCCCAAGGGGCTCTTGACGAATCGCCGACGGCACTCTGGGCACAGATCAAACCGTAACTGCTGATAGACGTCCTCGCCAATCTGGTCGCTTTCGGCGTCTTCCATTCGTTCGATGACGTCCTGTACGTCTTCGAGATGATCGCGGTCATCTTCGCCTTCGTCCGACGCCAAAGGGGACAGCGCTGCGTAGATCTCCATCTTGACTACGTAGCGCAGGTCGTCGCGTGGATCGAGATTGCGTCCACACAGGTCACATGAGTAGCGAATCATGCATCGACTCCGTACATCGTGCTACGGCGACACCTTGATCACGGTGTCCTCGAACATCTTCATCCTAATGACAAAGGTTGAATCGTGGCAAGGCGTGTGGCGCGAATTTTTGCGGACTCGGATCATACCGCGCGCGGCACGACGGGTTCTGCAGGGCAATTGCTGCGCGCGATCGGTGCAAGTGTCGAGATGGGCGCGCAACTTGCATACACACTGAAACCACAGTTTCGTGGGTGAGGGTGATTCTGGCTCTCGCTGCTGCTCTGGCCATCGCATTCACCCCAGGTTTCCTGGTTTCTCGTGCTGCGTTGCGAAAGTGGGGGAAAACTTTCTTGGTCAGGAAACGAGTACTGCCGCATACGGAGCGATGGGGCAACCTGTCAGAGCGGGCTTCCGTTGATCGATTGGCTTCCAAGATCCGGTCCGAGAATCTGTCGGCAATTCGGTCTTACAGGTCCGCCCGAGGTAGCTGCTGTGGTTCTATTGAGTGTCAGAAAAGAAATGTCGTCGCTGTCCCGGCCGTTACCCTGAAGAACCGGCCTCCCGATGGTCGGCCTCACGGCATTACTTACCTGAGACGCAATAGGATAGGTTCCAGGACGAACTCGCCAATGTTGGGTCAGGAGTACGCGGTATCGGACTACTTGTGCGACGCCTACTTTCTGGGGACTAGGTCACGCGGCGAAATGGAACAAAGCACGTCGTCGCGGTTCACGCGTGTTAGGTGTACAAAACTGTCGGAACGGGCGAACCAAGGAGTCCGCTGAGAACGCATGATGATGACTATGAGGGCGTTCGACGCTGCATTCTTGGGGCAGGGGGCTGTTCATGGCGGTTGCGGGGACTCTGGCGGCGATGAGGAGTGGGGGCTAAAATAGTTCTAGTGTGCCAGCTTCCTCATGTACTGTGCTCGCGCCGCGGGTTGGATCATGGGTCAGGCATCTTCTGGGACTGTGCTGGTTGAAGGGAGTGGTGCGAGTAGCCGTTGCACCGCAGGGACGCACTGTGGCCGGCCGGTGGGGAGTTCCGGCGGCGAGTCAAGTTCGTTGTCGGCCAGTGTCCTAGTTCTCAATCGCTTGTATCTGGCCGTACACGTAGTGAGTGTACGGCGGGCACTGTGTCTGCTTGTTCGCGACCTGGCCGAAGTGATTCACCTGGAAGAAGGCCGCTTCGCCAACTATGATTTTCAGTCCTGGCGGGAAATCAGCGAGTTGCGTGGTAGTTGCCGTCATCCACATGAGGACTGGATCCGCGCGGTGAACTTCGATCTGCAGGTGCCGCGCGTGATCCGCCTGCTGGCATTCGATCGGTTACCGAAGCGGGAGTTGCATTTGAGCCGGCGCAACGTGTTGGCCCGGGATGGCAATCGCTGCCAGTACTGTGCCCGGCATCTGCCCGTCCATCAGTTGAGTATCGATCACGTCATTCCGCGCAGCCGGGGCGGGATCACGAGTTGGGAGAATGTGGTCTGCGCCTGTCTGGCGTGCAACATCAGGAAAGGCGGCCGCACTCCCCACGAAGCGCGCATGAAGTTGGTTCGCCGACCAGGCAAGCCGAAGCGGAACCCGCTGCTGGCAATGAAACTGGAGAACCCGAAATACGAGAGTTGGCGGAACTGGCTAGAAGGCGTGCACTGGGATATCGGTGCTCGTGATTAGCACGATCCCGTGCCTGGGCCGTCCCGCAGATTTCAGGCCTCGGCCAGGGGGTCTTTCTTTTCGGTAATCACCGGACACTGGGGAGCCATTTCCGCATTGAGTTGGACATAGTTCTGCCATTCCTGTGGCACATTGGCATCGAGGAAGATGGCCTCGACAGGGCACTCGGGCACACAGGCTTCACAGTCGATACATTCATCGGGATGGATATAGAGCATGCGCTCTCCCTCGTAGAAGCACTCTACGGGGCATACCACCACACAATCGGTGTATTTGCAGTCGTAACAGGGCTGGCAGACAACGTGGGTCATCGCAGCATCTCCGAGGGAGGGGCAAACTGGACGGCCAGGAGCAGTACGGCACCGCCGGTCTCAGCAATCGACTGCCGCAAAAGTACCTATTTCCCGAGGGCCAGCGTTGTTCAGTGCCTTGGGTTAAACGCTTCAGCCAGCCATTCGGAAGGACAGTGCGCGTAACGTGGTTCACCATCCCCTGGGGGGAAGGACTGGTAGGAATCCTAGTCGCGCTCCCCCCAAGTGTCAACCCTGCCGACCGCAGAATAGCACCGCACCGCAGCCCACTCGCCGACTTCCTGCTCTGTGGCCAGCAAAAAGCGTCGGATGGTCATGTGCTTCGATCTTGGCATTCCCGCCCCCTCTTTTTTCGGATGCAAAGCTTGCTTCCTCCCGCCTGGCGATGATAGAATCGAGCGATAGGTTTTAAGACCTATCTTAGGCATCGCAAGCCTTCTCAAAGGCGTTTGTCAGCGGCAAGGACGGCCCCACCCGCACCGACAATTGGGGGGAATCACGCGTGGGACTCTCCGAGATCGACCGCAATCTCCTGGAGCGATGTGTTGAGCACAAACCTCGTGCCTGGGAAGACTTTGTGGATCGCTTCATGGGGTTGGTGCTGCATGTGATCGGCCATACCGCTCAGGCCCGTAGCGTACGGCTTTCGGTTGAGGACCGGGACGATCTGTGCGCCGAGATCTTTCTGAATGTCGTGAAGGAGGACTACGCCCTGCTGCGGCATTTCCGTGGGCAAAGCAGTCTGGCGACTTACCTGACTGTGGTTGCTCGGCGAATCGCGGTGAGGAAGCTGTTGCAGCACAGGGCGACGGCCCGTTTGGGCGAAGGGGCGGTGCAGGGGGGTGTACAGGCTTTGGTTGACACTGCCCTGCCGGTCGAGCAGCGGTTGAGTAGTTCTGAAGAAGTGCAGCGTTTGCTGGACGGCCTTAATCCGACCGAGGCCGAGGTGGTGCGCATGTATCACCTAGAAGGCAACAGCTACCAGCAGATCAGCATTTCGGTGGGCGTGCCCGAGAACACCATTGGTCCTATTCTCAGCCGGGCACGGACCAAGATGCGCACTTCGAGCGCGAACGCGTTGCAGTAATCGTCTCTCCCGCCGCGGTTCTTTCCTCTGCTTTCTCGTTTGCGCGGCGCTCGATTGTTCTTGGTCCTGGGCCCGGCGCGGAACTCTTGCCGTGTGAGCAAGAGTGTCATTACAAAAGACCATTATCGTCAAGACTTGCCGGCTGGGAGAGCGGTCCCTTCGTGGTACACTTCAACTCGAGCGTCGTATCCGTGACACCATTTGTCGGGCTCGATTCCCTGATTCTCGCTTCAGCGTGCCACCAGCCATGTGCCACCGCAGTTCGACTCGACGTGAGTTCAATGTCTCGTTAGCCAGTTTGACCGCCCTGGGGCCGTTTGCGAGCTATTGGCTTGATGGGCAACCGGTCGTGGCAGAGAAATTCACCGCGAAGAATGATCGTCCGCTGGTGGCGGCGATTGGTCTGGGCGGGCGAGGGCGTTCGATCGCCAAGCAAGCCGCACAATTCGGCGATGTGGTAGCGCTCTGCGACGTCGACTTGCAGCAGGTCGAAAAGGCCCAGGCGGCCTTGGGCGTCAAGACCGAAGTCTATCAGGATTATCGTCGACTCTTGGAGCGGGAAGATATCGAAATCATCGTCAACGGCACGACGGATCATTGGCACACGGCCGTGAATGTGGCCGCTTGTCGGGCTGGCAAGGATGTGTATACCGAAAAGCCGCTTACACTGACTATCGACGAAGGGAAGTTGCTGCGCCGTGTGGTTCAAGAGACGGGACGGATTGTGCAGGTTGGGGCCCAACAGAAGAGCGACGAGAAGTTTCGGTTGGCGTGCCGCCTGGTCCCCAACGGACGTGTCGGCAGACTACGGCAAGTCATCGTCACGCTGCCATTCGTG
>CALARR010000267.1 GCA_937889015.1 uncultured Planctomycetales bacterium
CAACACTCCTTGCCAGGTGACCAGCCCAATCCGCCGCAGACAGCCGGCCCCGAAATACTGAGCCACAAACGTGCTGGTGTAGGTGATCACCCCTAAAGGAAAACAAAGGACCGTGAAGCTAAGCATCCCCGCCGGCATGGCGGCTGCCATGGCCGCGTTGGAATACCAAAGCAGGAACATCCGGTCGGTGAAGTTCATGATGGTCCAGAAGCTGGTCGAAAGCACCAGCGGCAAGGCCAAGGCCATCAGGTCCTGGACCCCGCAGGGGCGATTCCACCAATGTTTCAGACCGGAGAGGAACATGCGTCGACCGTTATGACAGGCCAAAGTAGTGTGGTGCCGCAGCGCGCATTATCGCCTTCTTTGCTGGACACGGCCAGGGCGCGCAGGTTCAGACTGTGTTTGGCCAATCTGACTGGGATTTGCGCGCTCTGCGCACGACTTGGCGGATTCCGTGCGCAGTTTGGGCCTGGAGTCTTGTATTTTGCCGCAAGGCGTCCATCATGGGGTCGACCGAAGGTGCAACGTCAAGAATCCCACCCCACCCCATTCCCGTTCATCGGGTCCTGCGTCGTCAATCAACTGAGGCGTGCACGGCGGAAGCCCGCTCTTCCTGATATCCCGTGGGGCGTCCGGGACCGTCGGCAATACATCGAGCATCAAAGGGGGAACCGCCCGTGCGCTGCAATCAGGCACCAGTCCTTCCGGCCGTGTTTCTCTGCCTCTGCCCGCTTGTCGCGGAGGCTGCTGTCTTTAACGTCCGCGATCACGGGGCCAAGGGGGACAAGGTCGCCTCGGATACCAAGGCCATCCAGACCGCGATCGACGCCTGCAGCCGGGCCGGCGGGGGCACCGTGGCTCTTCCACCCGGCGATTATCTGTCGGGGACGATACGCCTGAAGAGCCATGTCAGCCTTTGCCTGGAGAACGGGGCAACGCTTTGGGCCACCGCCGATCGCAGTGAGTATGAGGTGGTCGAGGCAGGCCGCCTGGCGGAGGGGAATCCCTACCTGCTCGTGGCCGACAATGCCGAACACGTATCGATCCGCGGCGACGGGGCGATCCACGGGCAGGGAACGGGTGACTGGAAGCGGCGGCGGGGTGTGAAGAGCGATCAGAGCGAGGACTTCTTCAAGTGGCGGATCGGCGTGATGCGGTTGCGGGACTGCTCGAACGTGACCATCGACGGGATCACGATCCGCTACAGCCAGACCTGGACGGTCCATCTCATGCGCTGCCAGCGAGTCTTCCTCCAGGGACTCACCATCAGCAACGAATACTACCGGGCGACCACCGACGGGATCGACGTCGACTCGTGCCGCGACGTCCACATCTCCAACTGCAACGTCACCGCCGGCGACGACTGCATCTGCCTCAAGTCGTTTGGCGGCTATCCGTGCGAGAACGTCGTGGTCAGCAACTGCACGGTGGAATCCGTGGCCACGGCCATCAAGCTGGGGACCGGGTCGCACGGGGACTTCCGCGATATCCACGTGTCCAACTGCACCATCCGCAATTCGACGGTCGGGATCGGCCTGTACATCAAAGATGGCGGGACGGCCGAGCGAGTCACCTTCTCCGACATCTCGATCACCACCATCGAAGACACGTCGCAGGTCCTGGAATACATCGAGAACTCGGCCTACCCCATCTACGCCGATATTGAGAAACGCAACGAGGGATCGCCGATCGGCGGCATTCGCGACGTCACCTTTCGGGGAATTCACATCCACAGCGACAACGGCAGCCTGCTCCAGGGGATGCGCGAGAGCCCGATCCGGAATCTCGTGCTGCGCGATATCACTACCCGAGTGACGAAGGCCTTCGATTACGGCAAGCGGAAGAAGCATGGCGGCGGATCGTCCAACCCCAAAGACGATCGCCAAACGATCTACGCCCAGAAGCCTTCCTATTTCACGCTCGCCTTTGTCGACGGCCTGGTGGTGGACAACCTCCGCTTGCTGGTCGAGGACGACGTCTTCGCCGCGTTCCCCCGTAGCGCCCTCTCGGTGAACGAGACGTCCGACGGCGTGGTAGACAAGTTGCGCCGCACACCGGCCGGAATTCCCAATGGAGAGCCCGTGATTCAGTTGCACAACTGCCAGCAGCTATCCGTCACAAGCTGTTTTGCCCCGCCAGGCACGCCGGCGTTCCTGGGCATTAGCGGCAAGGACACCCGGGGCATTGCCGTCGTGGGGAACGACTTGAGCGAAGCCGCACGCCCGGTCGTTCAGGACGCGGACGTGCCGCTGAAAGCCGTTCGCGTAAGGGGCGACCGCTCGGCTGTCCCGGATCGCTCGGACGGCAAGAGTGATCATAAGAACCTATCCCAGAACTCTCCCAGACAGGTCGGGCGGCCCAGCGAGACTGCGTTGCCGACACGTTCTGGGACCGGCTCTAAGTGACCTCGGAGAAGAAACGCGATAAAGGCGTCCCCGGTTTTCCAAACCCTGTGCCTGCATCGCTGCGTATCACGCTCTTGAACGCCAATATGGATGCCAGTCCAGCCGATGATCCTGAGTGGCCCACCTCCGCTGGGGCCAAGCTGGGGGCGACTCCCCTGTAGCCGCCCTGGAATCGTCGGTAATACAAGACCCGACAAGGAGACACGATCATGCGGATGCTCTGGGGACTGCTCGCCCTGTTTGCCCTTGTGACGACGGCCCCGTCTGCCGAGTTCGAGTTGGCCACGCCCCAGGCGGCGGCCACGATCCTCGTGCCGGCCAGCGAGCCGGAGTATGTGCGTCTGGCCGCGCAGGACCTGGCCAGCGACGTGGAGAAGATCGTGGGCCGCCGGCCGGCGATCGTCGATTCGCTGGACGTTTGTGCGGCCAGCAGCGTGATCGTGGCCAGCGTGGACCAACCCGCCTCGGCCGAGTTGCTGGCGCGCTTCGACCCCCAGGCCGCCGGGACCCTGACCGGTAAATGGGAGGCCTATCAGGTGCGCACGCGCGCCGTGAGCGTTGGGCCGGTGCGCCAGGCGCTGCTCATCACCGGCAGCGAACCGCGGGGCACGATGTTCGCCATCTACGCCCTGTGCGAGCAATACCTGGGCGTCGATCCCCTGTACTTCTGGGCCGACCGGCCGCCGCAGAAACGCGCGCGGCTGGCCTGGGACAAGGTCGAACTCGCGACCGGCGAACCCACCTTCCGCTATCGGGGCTGGTTCATCAACGATGAGGACCTTTTGACCGAGTGGTACGACGACGGCGGCAAGCGCGACATCGATTATCCGTTCTATCATCAGGTGACCAGTCCGCAGGCCTCCCGGCACGTGTTCGAGGCCATGCTCCGCCTGCAGTACAACCTGGTGATTCCCGCCTCGTTCGTAGACATCTGCAATCCGGCCGAGGCCCGGCTGATCGAGGACGCAAGCCGCCGCGGCCTGCTGGTCAGCATGCACCACGTGGAGCCGATGGGCGTGAGCGGGTTCACGTTCATCAACTACTGGAAGGCCAAGGGACGCGAGGTGCCGTTCTCGTTCTTCCGCTATCCCAAAGAGTACGAAGAGGTCTGGCGGCACTATGCGGCGCGCTGGGCCCGGTTTCCCAACGTGGTGTGGCAGTTGGGGCTGCGCGGCATCGCTGACCGGCCGCTGTGGGCCAGCGATCCCGAGGCGCCCAAGACCGACGAAGGGCGCGGCAAGCTGATTTCCGACGCTATGGCCTTGCAGTGGGAGATCATCAAGAGCGTGGACCGGCGCCCCAATCCGCCCGCCACCACCACGCTGTGGATGGAAGGCGCCGATCTGCACCAGAAGGGCTTTCTCCGTTTTCCGCCGGGCGTGGCGGCCATCTTCTCCGACAACAGCCCGGGGTGGATGCTGCAACGCGACTTCTACGAGGTGACGCGTGAGCCGGACCGCCCCTACGGCATCTATTATCATCACGCCTTGTGGGGCACGGGGCCGCACCTGGCCCAAGGCGTTTCGCCGCAAAAGACCCACGATATCTTCCGCCAGGCGGTGCAGCGTGGCTCGAACCACTATGCCGTGCTCAACGTGGCTAATGTGCGCGAGTTCGTGCTGGGTGTTGACGCCACGTCGCGCCTGCTGCGCGACTTTCCTCACTATGACCCGGATCAGTTCCTGCGCCAGTGGTGCGAGGCGCGGTTTGGCGCGGCGGCCGCCGCCGTCGAGCATGCCTATCGCCAGTACTTTGCCAGTTTCACCAGCGTGGCCATTCACGGTGATCGCGGTTTGATCGATGGCGAGATCCGGTCGGCGGGCAAGAACACCCTGGAGGCGGAACTGGGCCTGCAAGCCAAACGCAAGGGCAAGAAGGCCCCCGATATGAAGGCATTGCAGCAGCGTCTGGCGGAAGTCGCGCGGCAACGTGCGGCCGTGGAAGCGGCCGGGATGCAGCATGAGGCGATCCTAGCGCAGCTCGACGGCGCGGGCCGCATGCTGTTCGAGAACAACCTCGTGGCGCAGCAGGGCATCCAGCTTGGCCTGCTGGAGTGGCTGCAGGGCGTGTTGGCCGCGCGCTGCGACCTGCTGGCCGGCGATCGGACCGCGGCGGCCGGCCACCTGCGCGAGGCCCAGGCCGGCATGGCGCGCGTCCGCCGCGCGCAGCAACTCACCACGCGAGGTTCCTGGAAGGACTGGTATCGCGGCGATCGCAAGATGAACCTCGCCCAGTGCGAAGAGCTGACCGCCAAGCTGCTAGAGACCCTGCAAAGCAAGCCGTAGCGTGCATGCCCGGTCGGCCGTCAATCGCGCAAGACGTTGACCGCCCAGGGAAAGAGCAACCAGGCCACGACGAACAGTTGCAGCAGGGTCTGCGCCTCGCCGCGCAGGCCGAACAGCGGCAAGCACACCGCCCCCAACCCGGCTGCGCCCAACGCGGCCGACAACCAGCACAGCTTGCGCTTGGCCGAGCCGTGGCGCTGCAGGGCCAGGGCCACGGGCACAAGCATCGCGGCCAGCCAGATCCCCAGCAGCAGCACCAGGGCCGACTGGATCACCAGCGCCAGCAGCACCAACACCACCGCCCCGGCCAGCATGCCGCCGAACCAGTTCGAGGCCACGATCTGTTCGCGCGACAGGGCGTAGCGGCCGAAGCGGTTCAATCGCAGCAACAGGTTGAACAGGGGCACGGCGATCCAGGTGAGCACGCAGAACAGTACGTACACGACGAGCAGCGGCGTGACAAAGGGGGCCAGGGCGGGATAGTCGCGCGACAGCGTGCCCAACAAATTGAATCCCACGAACAACCCGATCACCACGGCCCATTGGGCTTTGCCGCTCAGCCGGGCCATTCCCAGGAACCAGCGGAGCATGAGCCGATACACCAGGTGCCGGGCCTTGAGGGCTTCGACCATGCCGTGCCGCGCATACTCCTGATCCGGGTCGATGCGCAGGGCTTCGCGGAAGTGTTCCAGGGCCTGCTTGGGCTGGCTGGACTCCAACGAAGTCCAGCCCTGCACGGCGTGCGACCAGGCGTTTTCGGGATCGAGGGCCAAAGCGCCCTGCACGGCCGCGCGTGCTTCTTCCCGCCGGCCCAGCTTGGTCAACGACATGCCACGGAAATTGAGACAGTCGGCGTTCTGCGGATCCTGGCGCAGGCCGGCCTCGCTGGCTTCCAGGGCCTCGGCCCACCGCGACTGGTTGTAGAGCAGCATTGCCAGGCGCGCATGATAATCGGCATCGTTCGGGTTCAGGCCGATGGCCTGGCGGATCGCCTCCTCGGCTTCCGGCAGCCGGTCCAGGCTGTGGAGGCTGCCGGCCAGGACGTAGTGGCACCAGGCCTCGTCGGGCGCCAGGTGCACGGCCTTCTGCGCTTCGAACAGCCCCTCGGCGTCCCGGTCCAGGCCCTGCAGGGCCACCGACAGCAGGCCGTGCGCCAGCGGCCAGTCGGGGTCCTCGGCCACTGCCTGGCGCAGGCACTTTTCCGCCAGGTCGTAGCGGCGCTGGATCAGCAGTAGTCGGCCGCGTTCGAGGTTGGCGCTCATTGAATCTTCAGCCAGCGGAGCACGTCGTCGTACAAGCCGCCTTCGTTGGAGTAGATGGCGTAGTTGCGCGCCGTGGAGAACCAATCCTGAGTCGTGGGGCGGTGCGTCTTGGCCGCGCTCAGCAGGTCTTTGGTCTGGATGGGCAGGGGCTGCCCCTTCTTCATGGCTTCGCGGAGCTTGCCCTCCACGGCCAGGTCCACCACCGCCTTCAGGTCCGCCCCGGAAAAACGGTCGGTCTTGCCGGCCAACGCCTCATAGTCGATGTCGGCCGCCGGCCGGTCGCGGAGCAACAGTTGCAGGATGTCGGCGCGCGCCGGCCGATCGGGCGGCGGCACGAACAGCACCCGATCGAATCGTCCCGGACGCCGAAAAGCGCTGTCCAGGTGCCAGGGGGCGTTGGTCGCGCCCAGGATCAGGATGCCTTCGTTGGAGTGCTTCACGCCGTCCAGTTCGGCCAGGAACTGGTTGATCAGCAGCTTGGCGGAACTGGTCCGCATGTCCGAGCGCCGCGCGCCCAGGGCGTCGACCTCGTCGAAGAACAGCACGCAGGGGGTGTTGCTCCGCGCCGTCTCGAACAATTCGTGCAGGTTCCGCTCGCTGTTGCCCAGCCACATGTCCAGCACGTCGTTGATGCCCACGGCCAGGAAGGCCGCCTGGACTTCGCCCGCCGTGGCGCGCGCCAGGTAGGTCTTTCCGCAGCCGGGCGGGCCGTACATCAGGATCCCGCCGCCGATGCTCTTGCCATAGGCCTTGTACAACTCGGGGTGCGACAGCGGGTGCAGGATCTTCAGGCGGATCTCTTCCTTCAGCTCCTCCATGCCGCCGACGTCGCTGAAGGTCACCTTGGGACGTTCCAGGTCAAGCTGCAAATCGCGTTCCCCTTCCGCGCCCATCGGCAGCCGAATGCGCCCGTCGGACTGCTCCTCGTCTTCGTCCGCGGCTTGGGGCCGGCCGGTGCGCGGGTCCAGGCCCAGTTGCTCGGCCAGCGCGCGGTCGGCCAACGCGGGATCGCTCTCCACGGCCTCGCGATAGGCGTGGGCCGCGCGGTCCGGCTGGTGGTTGCCCAGCAGCAAGCGGCAGTACAAGAGCTGGGCGGCGGCCGGCGCGTGCCGCTGCTTGAGCAACTCCTCCACGATCACGAAGGCCGCCGAGGCGTTGCCGGCCAGCATGTAGGCGTTGGCCAATCCCAGGCGGACTTGAACATCGTGGGGCGCCAGGCTCAGGGCCTGGCGATACTCGGCCACCGCATCGCCCGAGCGACCCGCGGCCAGAAGCGTCTCGGCCAGGTGCCGGCGCAGCGGCAGATTGTCGGGCGAAAGGGCCAAGGCCTCGCGCAGGGCTCGAATCGTGTCGTCTGCTGCCATGTTCTCTCCCGGCGGTCGCTTCGCACGGCACACATCCAGCGCCCCATAATTCAACGCCCGACCGGGGGCGTCAAGGGGCCCAGCCTGCGCAGGACACGGCCCCGCGGCCAAAGCCCCGGGGCCGTGAGTTCTGTGCGCAGTCGTGCCGCCTGACTTACTCGTTGACGTAGGTTTCCAGGAAGCGCGCCAAGCGGTGGAAATCGCTGCCCGGCTCGATGTAGCGAACCACCGTGACGAGCGTCTTGGGGTCGACCAGCTTTTCGAAGGGCACGTACAGCAACTCCAACTGGCCGGTCACCGAGACCATCACGCCGTCCAGCCGCTTTTCGACCAAGGCCCGGTAGGAGCCGACGCCGAGCTGGCTGCCCAGCATCACGTCGAATGCCTGGGGCCGGGCGCAGCGCGCCTCGTAGCCCATCTGCAGGCCCGTGACCTTGCGGTTCTTGCCGGTCTGGCGGTTGTACTCCTTGGACACCAGGTCGGCGAACAGGCGGCTGAGGTTGAGCTTGGAGATGGCGATGTGTCCGTGTTCGTCGCGCGGCACGCCTTCGATGTGCTTGTTGGAGAGCAATTCGGCCATGCCTTCGGCGATGACGACCACGCCGAATTCCTTGCCTTCGGCTTCCTCACGGACGCGCATCGTGGCCACGATGCGGCGGACGACCTCGTCCAGGTTCATCACGCGCCGGATCTTCTTGGCGCCCGTCTTGGGGTCGACGGACTCTTCCTTGCCCTCGTACTTGCCGGTGATGTCCTCGATGCTGATCACGAGGCTCGCCTCGCCGGCGATCGCTGCGCCATAGGCCAGCCAGCCCGCGCTGCGCCCCATGCTCTCAACGACGAAGTAGCTGCGTGCCGCTTCGGAGTCGGCCAGGAGGTTGCGGATCTCGGCGGCCAGGACCTCGACGGCCGTGAAGTAGCCGAAGGTGAAATCGATGCCCGAGTAGTCATTGTCGATCGTCTTGGGCAGGTGTACGACCGGGATGCGGTGGCTGCCGGCGGGAAGTTGCTCCTGGAAGAGCTTCATCTTGTTGGCGGTCTTCAGCGTGTCGTCGCCGCCGATGGAAATCAGCGCGTCCACGCCCAGCGAGCACAGGGCGTCGTAAGCGGTCTTCAGCAGCGCGGAGCGCTGCGGGTCCTTCAGGTGATCGGGATGCGACACATCCTTGCCCGGATTGGTCCGCGCCGTGCCGATCATGATGCCCTGGCTGTTGCGGCTGCGCTTGAGGGTCTTGTGCGTGATGCGGATGTAGTCCCGGCCCTCTTCCATGGGATGATCCGGCCCGAACTCGACCAGGTGCGAATAGCCGTGCAGGATGCCGACGACCTCGATGTTGTTGCGGAGGAAGGAGACGGCAGCCGTGGAAATCACGGCATTGGCGGCCGGGGCCGGCCCGCCGGCAAACAGAATCGCCACGCGGCGAATGGTGGAATCCAATTTGGGAGGACGGGAAAGACTGCTGCTCATCAGTGACTCCAATCGCTTATGGTTGGTCCGGTGTGGACGAGTGGACGGTATGGCCTGAGGTACAAAACGCCTATTTTAGCCGATCCAAGTCGTCCGGGAAGGTGTGCTATGTTGGATGGGGAGGCCGGATGCCCAGGGATGTTCAGAAAGGAAATGCCACACGGGACGGGCGTCTTCCATCGGAAGCCGGACGCGCGGTGCACGCCGACATGGCATTAACCATCTGAGGCGCAACAGGAAACGTCGAGTCACAACGACCGACGGGGACTCTCGGCATGGGCCGCGCACGCCGCATCCGACATCTCACATCCGACATCCCCAATCGGCCATCCGTCACGTAGCCCAGGTACGTTCGATGAAGGTGGTGTCGCCCTGCGCCTCGGCAAAGGCCCGATGTTTGAGGATCTCGCGATGCAGCGGGATGGTGGTCTTGACCCCCTCGATGCGGAACTCCGCCAGGGCACGCCGCATCGTGGCGATGGCCTCGGTCCGCGTCGGCTGGTGGACGATCAGCTTGCCGATCATCGAATCGTAGTGCGGCGAGACGTTGTACCCCACGTGCACGTGCGAGTCGAATCGCACGCCGAAACCGCCCGGCGGGATCAGGCTGGTGATCAGGCCCGGCGTGGGCCGGAAGTTCTTGTCCGGGTCCTCGGCGTTGATGCGGCACTCGATGGCCGCCCCGCGCGTGACGATCTCCTCCTGCTTCCAGGGCAGCGGCTCGCCGGCCGCCACGCGGATCTGGGACTTGATCAGGTCGATGCCCGTGACCATCTCCGTCACCGGATGCTCGACCTGGATGCGTGCGTTGAGTTCGATGAAGTAGAAATTGCCCTGCCGATCGACGATGAATTCGCACGTGCCCGCGTTGGTGTAGTTGGCGCTCTTCACCAGGCGCACCGCGGCTTCGCACATGGCGCGGCGCGTGGCCTCGGGCAAGGAAGGGGCGGGGCTCTCTTCGATCAGCTTCTGGTGCCGGCGCTGCATGGTGCAGTCGCGTTCCCAGAGGTGCACGACGTTGCCGTGCAGATCGGCCAGGACCTGCACTTCCACGTGGCGCGGCTGCTCGATGTACTTCTCCAGGTACAGGTCGCCATTGCCGAAGGCCGCCTCGGCTTCGGCCTTGGCTTGTTGCAGGGCCGACTTCAAGGCCAGGTCGTTCATGGCCACGCGCATCCCGCGTCCCCCGCCGCCGGCCGAAGCCTTGATCAGCACGGGGAAGCCGATCTTCCGCGCCAGGTTCACGGCCTCGGCCTCGTCGGCGACCAGGCCGTCGCTGCCGGGCACGGTGGGGACATGCGCTTCGCGTGCCAGGCGGCGCGCGTTGTTCTTGTCGCCCAGCATGTGCATGGCTTCGTGCCCGGGGCCGATGAACTCGATGTTGCAGCTCCGGCAGACCTCGGCGAAATGGGCGTTCTCGGCCAAGAAACCGTAGCCCGGATGAATCGCCTGGACGTTGCCGATCTCCGCCGCGCTGATCACCCGATCGATCTTCAGGTAGCTCTCGGCGGCCTTGGGACCGCCGACGCAATAGGCCTCGTCGGCCAGGCGCAGGTAGGCCGAGCCTCGATCGGCCTCGCTGAAGATGGCCACCGTTTCGATGCCCAGCTCGCGGCAGGCGCGGATGATCCGCAGGGCGATCTCACCCCGATTTGCAATCAGAATGCGTTTGAACATTGATGGTCGAGTTGTCAGCCTCGGGTATCGACTTTGAACAAGGCGTGACCGAACTCCACCGGCTCGCCGTTTTCCACCAACACGCTCACGATCTTGCCGGAGACTTCGGAAGGAATCTCATTGAAGACCTTCATGGCTTCGACGATGCACACCGTGGTCTCGGGACCCACGTGATCGCCCACCTTGACGAAGGGGGGCGAATCGGGATCGGGAGCGGCGTAGAACGTACCGACCATGGGGCTCTTGATGAGCACGATGTGCGCCTCGTCGCCCGCCGGCTTGGCCGGCGCGGCCGGCTTGTCGGCAGCGGGCGCGGCCGGAGCGGCCACGACCACCGGGCGAAGGCTGTGCTCGGCCGTCGCCGCCAGACCCCGCTGGAGCTGGATCTGCATGTCTCCCTGGCGCAGATCCACCTGGCTGAGGTCGTATTCCTTCATCAACTCGACCAGACGGCGGATCTTCCGCACGTCGAAAATGTCTTGGTTGGAGGCGCCGACCGCTGGGGAAGCTGGTTCCGTGGCGTGCGATTTCTTTTCTGCGGACATGATTCCTCGCTCGCTGTCTATTGGACCTCAGGCAAGCAATGCAACCAGGGCGACCAACGGAAGCCCGGTTTCTCGGCGAAAACGCCGCGCGTGTTGCATTCCTGTTCTGAAGATCAATAGGCGTCGTGACGCCTGCGCGGTCCTGCGCCGCGGCAGGCAGGTTCTTTCAAATCGGACCCCGGTCAGTTGACCACGCACTCTTCCAACTGCTTGGGCACACTGGTCAAGACTTCATGGCCGGTACGAGTCACGAGCACATCGTCCTCGATGCGTATGCCACCCCATCCGGGGAGGTATATGCCAGGTTCCACGGTGACGACCATGCCCGGTTGCAGCACAACCTGACTCTTGGCGGCCAACCGCGGGGCCTCGTGAATCTCCAGGCCCAACCCGTGCCCAAGACCATGGCCGAAATATCGACCAAAACCGGCCTCTTCAATCACGCTCCGCGCCACGGCGTCAACGTCGTGGCCCAGCGCTCCAGGCCGGACCGCAGCAATGCCTTGCTGCTGGGCTTCAAGCACAACTCTGTACAGCCGTTCAAGTTTGGGCGAGATTTTACCGGTCACCAGCACGCGCGTCAAGTCGCTCTTGTACAGCCCGCCGTCGGCTCCCCAGTCCACCAACAATAGATCGTGTCCCCCCAGGCGTTGGGTGGTGGCCCTGGCGTGTGGGAGTGCCGATCGCGCACCGGCAGCCACGATCGTCGGGAAACTGCAGCCCTGCGCGCCGAATTGCCGGAGCTGATGCTCCAACTCGTCGGCCACCTGCTTCTCGGTCTTGTCGGGATGCAAGGTCGCGCGGAGCACCGCAAAGGCCTTCTCCGCATGACGCACGGCCTGCCGGATCAACTCGATCTCGCCCGAATCCTTGCGCTGCCGCAGGTGCTCGACCAGACCCGAGCTGCTCATCAACTGCACCTGGGGCAGGCCCTCCACCAATCGCTGGTGCATGCCCACCGTCATCGAGTCGGCCTCGACCGCCAACCGCGCGAACCGGGCCGCTTTGATCGCCTTGGCCACGATTTGCAGCATGCCCACCCCAGGCCGGCGGACCGCGATTTCCAGCCCCGGGCACTCCTCGGCCACTTGCGTCGTGTACCGCCCGTCGGTCAGCAGAAGCTCGCCCTTGTCGTGCAGCAGCAGATAGCTGTCATCGCCGGTGAAGCCGGTCAAATAGGTCACATTGACGAAGTTGGTGACCAGCAGGCCGTGGGCACCCGTTTTTCGCAGGGCGCTGCGCAGTCGGTCACGGCGTTGAGCAAAGCGGTCCACTGGCCACTCCTTTGGTTGGTCAAGGGTGAACCCCCCGCAGACGCGGCCAAGAGGCCTTAGAGCCGGTCCCAGAACCTGTCGGCAGCTCCGTCCCGCTGGGCCGTCCGACGTGGCTGGGGCGGTTCTGGGAAAGGTTCGTAGGCCCCGAAAATGGCGGGTAGGCGGTCGTCTTACTGGGGAGATTATATCCGGACGGAGCGGACAGCGTCTATCAGTCTGCTGCGGTCCGCGGCCGTCTGCTCAGGGCGTTTGCCCACAGCCCGGCAAATCGGTGGCTGTTTTGGCCGAGGAATCGCGGATGCGAACGCGCGCCGCTGCGGCCCGTTTCCCCTGGCCCGAGCTTGGGTTACCATAGAAGGTATGCACGCCCATGAACTAGAACAATTGGCTCGCAAGCTGCAAACCGGCCAGCTTTCCGTGGCGGATTTTGTGAACTGTCTTAGCGCTCCGCAGATTGCCGATGTGGGCGAGGCCCAGGTGGACCTGGACCGCCGCCGCCGCTGCGGTTTCCCTGAGGTGATCTTCGCCGAAGGCAAGACCGTGGCCGCCCTGGAGAAGATCATCCAGGCCCTGCTGGAACACCAGGCGGACGTGCTGGCGACGCGCGTCTCGGCGGAAAAGGCCGAACGCCTGCTGAGCCGCTTTCCCGGGGGACGCTACAATCCGCAGGGACGCACGCTCCGTGTGCCGCAACCGCACGCCGAACAAAGCGACGCCGGCGAGCCGGGACGCGTCACGATCATCACCGCCGGAACGAGCGACCTGCCGGTGGCCGAAGAGGCTCGCGAAACGGCCCTCTGGACCGGGGCCCTGGTCAACCTGGTTCAGGACGTGGGCGTGGCTGGTCCGCACCGCCTGCGCGCCAACTTGCCGCAGTTCCAGGATGCCGACGCGGTGGTCGTGGTGGCGGGCATGGAAGGGGCCCTGCCCAGCGTCGTCGGTGGATACGTGGCCTGTCCGGTGGTCGCCGTGCCGACCAGCGTGGGCTACGGCGCCAGCTTCGGCGGCGTGGCCGCGCTGCTGGGGATGCTCAACAGTTGCGCGTCGAATGTGACCGTGGTGAACATCGACGCGGGCTTCAAAGGCGGATACGTGGCAGGCCTGATCGCACGCAACGTGGCCCGCGCCAGGAGCCAAAGCGGAAAGCGGAAAGCGGAAAGCGGAAAGTAGGCTATTCGTGCCACGCGTTGAAGCCGATCGCTGCACCATGAACGCGGAAGTTAGCGTACAGGATTCTTCCGCCACACCGCTGCCGCGTCTGTCGCCGCGGGCGTCCGACGCGCACAAGGGGACGTTCGGCACGGCCCTGATCGTCGGCGGATCGCGCGGCATGAGCGGCGCCGTGGCCCTGGCCGGCATGGCCGCCTTGCGCGGCGGGGCGGGCCTGGTGCGCCTGGCCGTGCCCGACGTGTGCCTGGACTGCGTGGCTCGATTCGAGCCCGCCTACACGACGATCCCGCTCGCCTCGGACCGCGCCGGGCGCATCCGTCTGCAGTCCTACCGCGCAATCGTGCGACTCGCGTCGGCAGCCACGGTGGTCGGCTTGGGGCCGGGGCTGGGACGCTCGCTGGGGCTCGACGCCCTGGTCAGCCGGCTCTACCGCGAGTGGCCCGGGCCCTTGGTCGTCGACGCCGACGGACTCAATGCCCTGGCCGCGCGTCCGCAGTCGCTCGAATCGCCCGGCGCGCCGCGGATTCTCACGCCGCATCCCGGCGAGTTCGTACGCCTCGTGGGAACGAAGCCCTCGGCTGAACAGCGCGAGGCGCTGGCGGTCCGCATGGCGCGGCAGTGGCGCGTGGTGTTGGTGCTCAAAGGGCACCGCACGCTGATCACCGATGGTCAGCGCATGGCCTGCAACAGCACGGGCAATCCGGGCATGGCCACCGGCGGATCGGGCGACGTGCTGACCGGCCTGATTACGGCGCTGGCCGGCCAGGGACTCACGCCCTGGGAGGCGGCGCGCCTGGGGGTGTACACGCACGGGCTGGCCGGCGATCTGGCCGCGGCCGAGTTGGGCCAGGTGTCCCTCACGGCCGGCGACCTGATTCGCTTCCTGCCGGCCGCCCTGCAACAGGTTTCACGCGATGCGTGAAATGCGCGGTTCGTCACACGCAGCGCCGTGACGCGCCCGCAGGGCACTCCCCCCGGGTGTGGCCGGCAAACTCCCACTGGCCCCGATTCGTTATTGCCGTCCGACAGGGAAGCCGGTAGGATGATCCGTGGCTGTGGTGCGGGAGCAATCTCGCTCGTGGCCATGGGTCCTCTTCCATGTTCGTGTTGTCGATGCCCATTTTTGGTGAGCCGATACGATAGCCCGTCGGGTGCTCGTAACCAACGACCTGGGCCGCGTGTATAGCCGTATGACCGGCGGCTTGTCTGTCCGGAGACGGATCACACAACCCTGGGTCCGGGTGCCCCCGTTTTATTCACGGGCTCTCAAAAACCGCATCGCCACGGCATTACGGCGGAGGACCTTTTTTTGTCCCCACGCATATCCGCACGGCCGTGCCTATGACGCCCGAGGTTGCCGCCAAACGCGATCGTCTTCTGCAGTGGCTCCGCGAGGCGGGCAGTTGTGCGGTGGCCTTTTCCGGCGGGCTGGACAGCACGGTGCTGGCCAAGGCGGCGCAACTGGCGCTGGGTCAACACGCGGTGGCCGTCACCGGCGTCAGCGACAGCCTGGCCGTCGGCGAGTTGGAGCAGTGCCGCGAACTGGCTCGGCACATCGGCATCCGCCACGAAGTGATCCACACCGACGAGATCTCCAATCCGGACTATCGCCGCAACGAGGCCGACCGCTGCTATCACTGCAAGACCGAGTTGTTCACGCAACTCGAGCGGATTGCGCGCCAGTTTCAGGTGGCGGTCGTGCTCGACGGATCCAACCTGGACGATCATGGCGAGCATCGTCCCGGGCTGCTCGCCGCCAAGGACCAGAAGGTCCGTAGCCCCTTGGCGGAGTGCGGATTCACCAAGGCCGAGATCCGCGAGCTGGCCGCGGACTGGGAGATTCCCATCTGGGACAAGCCGGCCACCCCCTGCCTCAGCAGCCGCATCGCCTATGGCGAGCAGGTCACGCCCGAACGGTTGCGGATGATCGATCAGGCGGAGCGATTCCTCCGCGAGCGCGGGTTTCAGCCGCTGCGTGTGCGCTATCATCGCGGCGACCTGGCGCGGATCGAGGTCCGCGCGGAAGATCTGCCGCGCTTGCTGGAGCCCGCGCTGCGTCAAGCTTTGCTGGACCACCTCAAGTCGGTGGGTTTCCGTTTCGTCTCTCTGGACTTGGAGGGCTTTCGCTCCGGAAGCCTGAACACGCTCTTGCCAGCCGATGAGCTGCAAGTGCTGAAGCGCTGAGCGACCGCAGCCGGCCTCTTCTCCGAAAGCACCGGGCACCTCTGGATTCTTATGGCGAGTTTGCCGATAATAGAAGAAGTAAGGTCTATGAACCGGCCTGGCTGAGTGTCGCTCTGCCTTGGGGGGGCCTCAATAGGTTGGCGTTTCGTACCGCGAAAGTGTTCGTACTTCCAATGACCAAGATGCTGCTCCGCACATCGTTGAGCTGGTCGCTTTCAGCCGCGGTGTTGGTTTGGAGCTTAGTGCCCCCTGCGGTGCAGCATTCCCATGCGGGAGGGGATGATCGCGCGCACGCGCACGACCGCGCGGACCTTGGACTCGAGGCTGCGAACGTGCATCACCACGTGCATCAGGCAGACGAGCGCGCGCACGCCCATTCGGAGTCCTCGGCCGCGATCGTGGCTGGGGGGGAAGCTACCCACCTCCATTTCGAGTGGCTCGGTTTTCGGCTTACACTTCCGGTCGACGGTTCGTCCGGCGACGAGAGTGGGGAGCCCAGCGACCCGGAGTTGCTCTTCGTGCGCGTGGGTCGCACCTCGCTCGACCAGTCTCACTTGGGTACAGGGCTCGACAAGTCGCCCACGCACCTTGAGCTTGACGCGGTGCCGACGGCCATCGCGGCCGTTCGTTTCACCGTCACGAGTTCTCGGCTTCCCCTCACATCGCATCCGCTGTGCGATCGTGCGCGCCACGAGCGCTCGGGCGTTCTCTTGGCGTGATTCTTGCCGCACATTTGACTGTCGCGTGACGCGATAGTCGTCTTGGAGCCGGTCCCAGAGCCTGTCGGCGTCTCAGTCCTGCTGGGCCGCTCGACCTGAATATGGCAACTCTGGGTAGGTTCTTGGAGCCGGTCCCAGAGCCTGCCGGCGTCTCAGTCCTGCTGGGCCGCTCGACCTGAATATGGCAACTCTGGGTAGGTTCTTGGAGCCGGTCCCAGAGCCTGTCGGCGTCTCGGTCCTGCTGGGCCGCTCGACCTGACTGTGGCAATCCTGGGTAGGTTCTTGGAGCCGGTCCCAGAGCCTGCCGGCGTCTCAGTCCTGCTGGGCCGCCCGAGGTGGCTGGGATGCTTCTGGGTAGGCTCTTGATGTGCTCTCCTGCAACAGGTTTGCCGCAAGGCGATTGGGTTGCGCTCTGGTGCAAAGTGTGTGTCTACGCTCCCTTCATCCACAGTTCCTGAGGAGTATTCCATGTCGATTCGCGATTCCCTTGCGTTGTTGCTGCTTGTCGCCGCAGTCGGCTGCAGTCAGGCAAAACAGGATCCGGCTGCCAAGGGCGACGTCGCCACGCCTGCCGCGGAAGCCAAAGGCGACTACAACCCGCACGACGTTCCGATCACCGAGGAGCAGAAGGCCGAACTGCGAAAAGAGACGGCCAAGTTCCCCGGCGCCGTTGCCAAGCTCAAGGAGTTCCGCCAGGCGACGGAAGAGGAGACCAAGAATGGTATTCCTCAGAACCCTTACAAGGCCCATCAGGCGTTGGACAAGGCGGACCTGCTGCTGCAGTGGATTCCCGGCATCGCGCGCGATTCGGGCGTGCCTAGTGAGAAGTGGGAGACTGTAACAACGACGGCCAACGACTTGCGCACCCTCTTCGAGCAGGTACACCAGAACATCGACAACAAGAAGGACCCGAACTTCAAGGCCGTGGCCGGGGAAATCGACCAGAAGATCACCCAGTTGGAGAAAGTCTCCCGGTGACCGCCGCCGGTGACCGTGCCGGGGCCTGGCCCCGGCACGGTCACACAAGGTGTACCGCTGGGTGACTCTCGTAGTCCATCCGCAAGGAGATATCCACGTGCATTTGCCGACTAACCTGGCGACGGTCCGCACGTCCGCCGTCCGCTCCCTCGTGGCTTGGGCGGTGCTGGCGGCGATTGGCGAATCGTTCGCACATGAGAACCATGCGCCGCTTCCGACCAAGGGCGTGACCATCGCCGGCGACACGATCATGCTCTCGGATAAGGCTCGTGAGGCGATCGGCCTGACGACGGCGAAAGTCCGCTTGAGCGACATCCATCGGATCGTCACCGTCAATGCGAAGGTCGAACTTCCCTGGTACGCGCAAGCGATGATCACCTCGCTCGTTCCCGGCAAGATCGAGGGGGTGCGGGTTCGGCCGGGGGAAACCGTAACCCCGGGGCAAGAACTGGCTCGCGTGGCCAGCGTGGAACTGGAGACCCTCCAGTCGTCCTTGCTTCAGGCTCAGACAGCGGTGGATCTGGCACGCAAGCTGGTTAAGCAGCGGGAGACATTGGAGCGGGAGGGGGTGATTGCGGGCAAGAGGCTCCTGGAGGCAGAAGCCTCGCTGGCAGAGAAGTTTGCTGCTCTGGAGATAGCGCGCCAGAAACTCGCGGCGTTGGGAATCGATGCGAAGACCATTCGCCACGTGCAGGAGACAGGCGAGCGCCTGGCCTACGTGTCGATCACCAGCCCGATCGGTGGTGTCATCGCCCATGCCGACGTGCGCTTGGGGCAAGTGGTTAGCCCCACCGACCACCTGTACCACGTCGTTGATCCCACATCGCTGTGGATCGTTGGCGATGTGCTGGAGTCGGACGCGAGGTTTCTGGCCGGTGGGCAGCAGGTCGTAGCCGGTTTTGTGGCGACGCCGGACGAGGAGTTCCGTGGGCAAGTCGATCACGTGCGACTGAAGATGGACCCGCAACGTCGCACTCAAGGCGTGGTGGTCGCGGTGAAGAATCCCGGCTGCCGGCTGCGCCCAGGGATGTCGGGGGAAGTGCGAATCGCCGTCGAGGCTGTGCAGAAAGCGATCGCCTGCCCCGTCGACGCCGTCGTCAACAGCCGTACAGGCAACTACCTGCTGGTCCAGCGCATGCCGGGCAAGTACGAGAATCGCCGGGTCAAGCTGGGCCTGACCGAAGGCAACCTCGTCCAGGTCCTCGACGGAGCCTACCCGGGCGATCAGGTGGTGGTCGTGGGAAATTCCTTGCTGGCGGCCCTGCTGGGCAACGCCCACAAGGCCCGCGTGGCTGCCAAGCCAGAGGAACAGGCCGAGGCCAAGCACGAGAACGGCGTGATTGCCGTCGCGCACGGCACGATTGAGCTGCCAACCGACCGTCAAGCCGTCGTTACCTCTCAAATCGAAGGTCGCGTGCGCCGCATCAACGCAAAGCCGGGGCAACAAGTCGCAGCGGGGGATGTGTTGCTGGAAGTGGACAGTCTGGAACTCCGTTCGATCCAACTCGAACTGCTCCAGACATGGATGCAGGCTCAGCTCGCCGAAAAGTCGCTTCGACGGCTGGAAACGCTGAGTGGCCAAGGCGTGACACCCAAACGACAGATTTGGGAGAAGCAGAGCGAACTGCAAACCCTGTCGCAACGGGCCGAAGCCCTCAAGCGACAACTCATCCTCTTCGGCGTGGAGCCCGAGGCTATCCGAAAGCTGGAGCAGACCGATCTGACGCAGGCTGGTGCCGGTGCCGAATTGATCCAGGTGGTCCCGGTGCGCGCTCCGGCAGGCGGCCGGATTGCGGCCTTCAACGTCGTCCCCGGCCAGGTCATCAACCGCCACAACACCCTCTTCGAGATCCACGACTTGGCGCGAGTCTGGGTCAAGGGAAATGTGTACGAAAAGGACGCTCCGCGCGTCCAGCTTGGCCAAATGGCATGCGTGCGCTTCGCGGCCTATCCCGACCTGGAGGCTAAAGGCAAGGTGGTGCGGATCGCGCCCCAGATGGAGGAGAAGATGCGCGTCTTGCCGGTATGGATCGAGGTGGAGAATCCCGATCACTTGCTGAAAGACGGGATGCTTGCCCGGATCAGCCTGATGGCCGAATCGGCGCGCGGCCCCGCGTCGGGCAAGGTGGCGCGGCTGACTCGCGTCGAGGCCGTCCAACAATAGTGCCGATGCGCCGCCGGCGCAGGGAATGATCCATGCTCAATCATATTATCGCCTTCTGTCTCAAGAATCGCGTGCTGGTGCTGGCGGTGACGGTCGTATTGGTGCTCTACGGCGGCCGTCAGGCGGCGAATCTGCCCATCGACGTCTTTCCTAACCTGAACCGTCCCACGGTCACAATCATGACCGAAGCGCACGGACTGGCGCCGGAGGAGGTCGAGACGCTGGTCACCTTCCCCATCGAGTCGGCGATGAACGGCGCCAGCGACGTGCGGCGAGTGCGATCGGCTTCCGGCATCGGGCTGTCCATCGTCTGGGTCGAGTTTGACTGGGGCACCGACATCTATATCGACCGGCAAATCGTCTCCGAGAAGCTGCAACTGGTGCGCGAGCGGCTGCCCGAAGAAGCCCGACCGGTGATGGCCCCGATCACCTCGATCATGGGCGAGATCATGCTCGTGGGCATGAAGAGCACGGGCGAGACGACGCCCATGCAGCTTCGCACCATCGCTGATTGGGAAGTCCGCCAACGGCTTCTGGCCGTCCCGGGCGTCTCCCAGGTGAGCGTGATGGGTGGCGAATTGAAACAGTACCAGGTGCTCACCTCGCCTGACCGGCTCGCGCAGCACGATGTGACGCTCAACGAGCTGACCCAAGCGGTGAAGAAGTCGAACATCGTCACCGGCGGCGGTTTTCTCCTCAGCAAGACCCACGAGTCGTTGATCCGCATCGTGGGCCGGGCGACCACGCTCGACGAAGTGGCCGACACCGTGGTCCGCGCCGGCGATCCGGTGCCGATCACCGTGCGCCAGGTGGCCGAAGTCCGCCATGCCGGCCCGGTGCGACGCGGCGACGCGAGCATCGAAGATCATCGCTCGGTCACGCTCTCCGTGCAAAAACAGCCCGGGGCCGACACGCTCGTGCTCACGGAGAAAATCGAAAAGATGCTGGCCGACATGCAGCGCAGTCTGCCCAAGGACGTGGTGGTCGTCACCGACATCTTCCGACAAGCCGACTTCATCGACGCCGCGATCGACAACGTCAAGGAGGCTATCCGTGACGGGGTGATTTGGGTCATCGTCGTGCTATTCATCTTCCTTTGGAATCTCCGCACGAGCTTCATCACGCTCACCGCCATTCCGCTGTCGATCATCATCACGGCCTTGGCCTTCAGCTACTTTGGCATTTCGATCAACACCATGACGCTCGGTGGGCTGGCGGTGGCCATCGGCGAACTCGTGGATGACTCGATCGTCGATATCGAGAATATCTTTCGCCGCTTGAAGGAGAACTACCGACAGCCCAACCCAGACAATCCACTCAAGGTGATCTTTCTCGCCTCCTGCGAGGTCCGCAACAGCATCGTCTACGCCACGCTGATCGTCGTGTTGGTCGTGCTCCCGCTCTTCTCGCTCGCGGGGCTCGAAGGCCGGATGTTCGCCCCGCTGGGACTGGCCTACCTGACCACGCTCTTGGCGTCGCTGGTCGTGTCGCTTACCGTCACGCCGGTGCTGGCATCGTACCTGCTCTTCAAGAGAGACTTCACCCGGCGCGAGGACGACCCCTTCCTGCTCCGCTGGCTCAAGTGGGGCGACCGCCATTTGTTGCGGTTCACCTTGCGGCACAGCGCGGCCGTGCTGGCAACGGTAGCCGTGCTCGTGCTGCTTTCGATTTCCAGCATCCTCTGGATGGGAGGCGAGTTTCTGCCTCGATTCAACGAGGGCTCGCTCACCATCGCGGCCATGGCCCCGCCGGGCGTGAGCATGGAGGAGTCGAACCGCGTTGCCGGACGCATCGAGCGACTGCTGATGGAGATTCCCGAAGTGAAGCACGTCTCCCGCCGCACCGGCCGGGCGGAACTGGACGAGCACGCCGAGAATGTCAACTTCTCCGAGATCGACGTGGGCCTGATCCAACCGAATAGCCCCAAGCCCGGCGTCCACTTCGCCATCCTGCGCGCCATCCCCGGCCTGCACCGATTCGGCGTCGAGAAGGCCGGTCGGCCGCGGGACGAAGTGATGGCCGAGATCCGCGAGATTGTCCGCGAGGTCCCGGGGGTGAAGGTGAACATCGGCCAGCCGATCTCCCATCGGTTGGACCACATGATGTCGGGCATCCGCTCGCAGATCGCCGTGAAACTCTATGGCCGCGACATCGAGGAATTGCGCGACCGCGGCCAGGACATCGCCGAGATGATGACGGCGGTCCCAGGCGTCGTGGACCTGCAAATCGAACCGCAGGTCGATATCCCGCAAGTCCGGGTGACGGTCCGCCGGCTGGAGGCGGCACGCTACGGGCTCGCGCCGGCCGACGTCGCCGAGGCCCTGGAAACGGCCTTGCAGGGGCGCACCGTCTCGCAGGTCCTCGAGGGACAGCGCGTGTTTGACCTGGTGGTCTGGTTCGACGAAGAGGCACGCTGCAATATCGACATGATCCGCGCCACCCTGTTGAGCACACCGGACGGCTCACGCGTCGCGCTGGGCACCGTGGCCGATGTCGAGGCCACCCAGGGCCCCAACACCATCAATCGCGAGAACGTCCAGCGGCGGATCGTCATCCAGTGCAACACGGCCGGCCGCGACCTGGTGAGCGTCGTCCATGATATCCAACGAGGAGCGGACGAGAAGATCCGGCCGATCCTGAAAGAAGGCTACTTCATCGAGTACGGCGGGCAATTTGAGGCCCGGCAGGACGCCAACCGCCGACTCATGCTCCTGGGGAGCTTCGCCATCGCCGGCATCTTCCTGCTGCTCTACAAGGGCTTGGGCTCCTGGCAAGCGGCCCTGCAAGTGATGGTAAACATCCCCTTGGCCGCGATGGGATCGGTGATCGCCCTGCTGATCGCCTATTGGCCCGGCTTCGCGGTCTTCGACGGCGTGCCCCTCTGGCAGTGGCCTTCGGCACTCTTCGGTTCCGTGGTCCTCTCGGTGGCTCACTGGGTGGGCTTCATCACCCTGACGGGCATCGTTTGTCGCAACGGCATCATGATGCTCTCCCACTACATCCATCTGATGAAGTACGAAGGCGAGCAGTTCAATGAAGGCATGATTATCCGAGGCAGCCTGGAACGGCTTGCGCCGGTCCTCATGACGGCGTTGACGGCCACGATTGGCCTGGTGCCGCTGGCGCTCGGGGCAGGGCAGACGGGCAAGGAAATCCTCCACCCCCTGGCGATCGTGGTGATCGGCGGTCTGCTCAGTTCGACGCTGCTCGACCAGATCGTCACGCCCGCCTTGTTCCATAAGTTCGGCCGGAGGGTCTATGAAACGGCGGGCAAGGAAGAAGAGACTGAGCTTCGCGGTCCCTCAGCGCCAATCCACTTGGCTCAACAGTTTGAATGAGGTGTTAATCGGAACCAGGGCAACATTCGCAGGGCGCAAGCTGAATTGCTGGCAGCGCGAGAAGACGTGCAGCGGGGCCGGCTGGCCTTGCACCAGCGATTGGGCGTTGCTGAGCGACAGCCTCCAGGCAGACGAAGCAAGCGTGAGGTAGCGAGTGTCCATCCGTTGCCACCTCCTATCAAGTCCTGGATTGCCAAGGATCGCGCCGCGGCTACGGGAACACCGGATTCCAGTTGAAATCGGCTGGAATCCGGCCTGAACATGGTTCATTGGCTGCATCGGAGTCCATAGCCGTCGCGGATGGCTTCGCTCGCTGGTCCTGCAAACTGATGGGGGCGTGCGTTTGGTGAGCCAGAGGCCGAATGCTCAATCGCGCTCATCCGCGGTGGGTGACGAGGTACACGTAGAGCGAGAGCATGCCCACGGCCAGCAGCGCGCCGCCGCCGATCGCGCCCCACAGCCACAGCGGCGTGCTCAGCCGGGGCTGCCCCACCGTGCGCACGGTGGTTCGCGTATGAACCTGGGGCAAGACCGAAGTGGCTTCCAGTTCGGCCAGGAAATCGGTGTCCGTCTCCGGTTGCAGAGACTTGGCCACCAGCAGTTTCTTGTCCCGCGGATTGGATAGCGATGCCGGCCGCTCCTCGCGCCCGGTCTGCGTCGGGGCTGTCTTGGGATCGGAGAGCGATGCGGAAGGCGTGGCCGCGCGCGGCCGCCCCGTGATCGCCGACGGCCGCGGCGAGGATCCGCTGGAACTGCCGCCCAATGCGCCCCAGGCCGATGACCCGCGCGCCGCCGACACGGCCGCCATGCGGCCCGAGGAGCCTCCCGCGCTCGAATCGCCCGGCCGACGGTTGGCGGCCAGCCATTCCTCCATCACTTGGGCCACCTCTTCGGCCGATTGATAACGCTTGGCCGGCTTCTTGGCCATCATCCGCAGGCAGATGTCGACCAGTTCCGGCGGGGCGTCCGGGCGGCGGTCGTAGATGCTGGGAGGTTCCTGTCGCTGGTGGGCCATCAGCCGCTGCGGCAAGGTCCCCTCGGCAAACGGCGGACGGCCCGTGAGCAGGTAATACAGCGAGCACCCCAGGCTGTAGATGTCGGCGCGCAGATCCACGCGATGGCTGTCGCGCGCCTGCTCGGGGGCCAGATAGTCGGCCGTCCCCAGCACGTTCTCGTCGCGCGAGAGCGTCAGCGAGGCCTTTTCCTCGCCGCCGGTGAACCGCGCCAGGCCCAGGTCCAGGAGCTTGACCGTGTTGTTGCCGTCCACCAGCAGATTCGCCGGCTTGATGTCGCGGTGGATCAGGCCCGCCTGGTGCGCGTGGGCCAGGCCCAGGGCCGCCTGGCGGATGTACTCGGCGGCGACCGTGTACTTCAGCGGGCCGTCGTCATGCACGATCCGCTGCAGGTCGCGCCCCTCGATGAACTCCATGACCAGGTAGTGGAAATCGCCGTCGTGGTCGACGTCGTAGGCGCGCACGATGTTGGGGTGGTCCAAAGCCGCCGCGGCCTGCGCCTCGCGCTGAAAACGCGCCAGGTACGAGGCGTCCTTGACGCGTTCGTGCGGCAGAACCTTGATCGCCACGCGGCGCTGCAAGAGCACGTGCTCGGCCAGGTAGACCTTGCTCATGCCCCCACTGCCCAGATGGTCCAGCAGCTTGTACTTGCCGAGGAAGAAGCCCCGATAACGGCCTTCCAGCACGCGGTCGCACTGCCAACGCGTGACCAGGTCCGCCTCGACCAGAGACTGGATGACGGCGTCTACCTCGACGGGCGAGCCGGACGCGGCGCGGCGTTTGACGGCCGCGATCACCGACTGCAGACGGTCCTTTTCGACCAATCCGCTGCGCCGCAGCAGTTCCAGAAAGACTTCGACTTTGGGCTTCGCAGTGGACACGTTCGTCCCCGACAGGGACGCCCCCGAGGACACAAGAGGGGGCGATGGGCAGACCCGCAACCAGGGCCGCTCGCGCGGCCAGACGCAACGAAACACCGAAATTCCCGGGAAGAGAAGTCCTCCCGAGCCGACGCACACGAATGTGGGAGACGAGAAGTTGTTGGGTTCAGATGTCGTAATGTCGCAGCCGTTCCACCCCGTATCCAGGGAAACCGGCCTCCCGGCATCGCTCCTCTGAGCCGCAAGCAGGCCACCGCCTGCACGGTGACCAACTGGCCTGTACGGCCACCCCACACCTATCGTATCACGACCCAGGGAAGGATACCAGCAGCGGTTGAGGCAGGGAAGCCCCTGGCATCGAGTGCACCGGTCCCCCTAGGTTGGCGGGGGCTCCGCTCTGGTCATCAGCCGGCGGTCGACGCTTCCTGGAAGAAGAAGTCCTAGTGGACAGCTACCCGACGACCCTGCCGCCGCACTTGGCGCACGATCAAGGTGGGGGCGTCCTGGAGGGCGAATTGGGCGTCGACATGCCCTTCCACAAAGGCCGCCTTGTTCATGCCATAGACGTCCGAAGTGGCTTCATCCTGCCCGAGCACAAACCCGCCGGCCTCGCGGATGGCGCGGCACCCGTCCACGCCGTCGCGCCCCATGCCGGTCATGATGACTCCCAGGCAGCGGGAGCCATAGATTTCCGCCGCGCTGGTCATCATCACATCGACCGAAGGCCGATGGCTGCTGACCGGCGGGGCGTCGAAAATCTTGACCTGGACTTCATCCCGGACCTTCACCAGCCGTAGGTGCCGGCCGCCGGGGGCCACCAGCACGAGGTTGGGCCGCAACACGTCGCCCGTCTCGGCCTCTTTGACCGACAAGGCGGAGATCGAATCCAGTCGCCAGGCCAAGGGGCCGGTGAAGTTGGGCGGCATGTGCTGGACCACGACGATCGGCGGCATCGGCGGCTGCAGGGCCTCGAACAAACCACGCAGCGCCGGCGGTCCACCGGTGGAGATGCCAATCGCCAGGCATTGATCGGCCAGGGAGTCTCGGGTGAGCGTCGGCACCGACTTGGGCGTGCTGGCGGCCGGTCGCTGTTGGCGACGGAGCTTCCGTTGCTGGCGGATCTTGAGGATTCGCTCCACGTCGGTCCCCGCTGCCATACGCACCTTGCGCAGCAGGTCTTCACGGAAGGCGGCCTGGGTCAGGTTGCCGGACTCGGGCTTGGGGACGTAGTCGATGGCGCCCCGTTCCAGGGCCTCGAAGGTCGTGGCCGCACCCTGCTGCGTGAGCGAACTGACCATGACCACCGGCACCGGGCGCAAGGCGAGAATGCCTTCCAAGGCCACCATGCCGTTCATTTGCGGCATTTGCACATCGAGCGTGATGACGTCCGGTTGGACGCTGTTGAGCAGTTCGATGGCCTGCTGGCCGCTCCGTGCCTGGCCGACGACTTCCATATCCGGCGCCTCGTTCAGGGCGTCGCAGATCATCTGCCGCACCAACGTCGAGTCGTCGACGACCAGGACCTTCTTCTTCGCTAATTCGCTGCTTGCCACAACCGGACTCCAGAACGGTCTCGTTACTGACTCACGCCCATGAGTTGCTTACGGATCGGCGCTGCCGCCTCGCCACACGCTCGATCGGCTGCACGAATCCGTCTACGCATCCCAAATGCGCGTTACACGGCGAAACCAAGGCTCAAAGTGGGGGGCTTGAATGCTCCACTCAAAAACTACCTCAGTCCTGGCCGGAAAGGACTCACAGAGGCCCCAAACTCGCGATTCTTGTCGCACAGACGACAAGAAGTCGCGGAAAAACCGGCGGTTCACGGCCCAAAGAATACCACCCCCGTGGGTTAGTTGGCCGCCGCCGCGTCCCGGTAGTCCGCATACCGGTAGATCTCCACCAGCGGCACGTCCAGACGCCATGCGCCCCAGCCCCTGCGGCGGATGAACTTTTGGTACACGGGCCGGGCCTGCTGAATCAACCGCTGATCGGCGTCGCGCAGGCCGCTGGGCCGACGCTGCAGAACATACCAGCGCGCCGCGGGAAGCGCTGGGGCCGTTGTGGCCGGGGCAACGAAGGCCGCGCAGGGAAGCAGACCCCACTGGTGCATCCATCGCAGATTGTCGGGCGAGTGGGCGCCGAAGGCGATCTGATCGCCGGCAGTCGTATTCTGCCGCAACCAGGCGAGTGCCTCACGGTCGAGGCCGTCCCAGTAGTAGGTCGGCTCCATACCCAACGCCGT
>CALARR010000268.1 GCA_937889015.1 uncultured Planctomycetales bacterium
GGCCGTATTGAAGTCCCACTTCTCGTTGGGCAGCGGATCGTGCTTGGAAAACCAGCGCAAATCCATGTCGTCGCCGATGGCCAGGCAGCCGGCGATGAAGCGGGCCACGATCTCGTAGCGTTTCGGGTCGTAGTCGGCCGGCGGCGCGATCGGCAAGCGGTCCTCGCGCGTGGTCAGGCATAAGCGGAAGCAATAGGCCTGCACGCCCGGGGCCGGTTCGCCCTCGATGCCCGGCTCTCCCGGCTGGATCAAAGGCAACAGGCCGCTGGCCGGATCGCCGGGCACCACGTAAGGGTCCAAGGGCAGGTCGCGGTCCCAAACGCCCTGGCCGCTGGGCGTGCGGCCGGTGGGCCCCGGCTTGGCGTGTTCCAGTCGTGGTTGGTACTTCTCGCTATAGTGGATGCCGTTGTAGGTCTCGCCATACTGGGCGTTGCCTTCGCGGATCAGGGTGTAGGACACGCCGGCCTTGGCCATCAGGTCGCCTTCGTACGTGGCGTCGATGAACATCGTCGCACGCACCGTGCGCCCGTCGTCGAGGACCAACTCCACGATCCGCGGCCCCTGCTTGCGCAGCGTTGCCAGGCGAGCGTCGCGGCAGACCTGCACGCCGGCCTCGGCCGCCATGGCGTCGAACAGGCGTTCGGCCGTGTGCGGTTCGATGGCAAAGGCCCCGCCGGTTGCCGGCCCGCCCCCTTTGCTCACGAACGGCTTGTCCCAGGCCAGGGTCTTGCCGTAGGCACCGACCAGGCGCGTGAAGTACTCGCGCGCAATCCCGCCCACCGAGCGCGGGTCGCCGATGTCCACGGCGCTCAGCCCGCCGGAGGTCATTCCGCCCAGGTGCCGGCCGGGCTCCAGCAGCAGGACCCGCTTGCCCATGCGCGCGGCCTGCACCGCCGCCACCACGCCGCCGGACGTGCCGCCATAGATGCAGACATCGGCCTCCACCGTTAGCGAAGATGGGCGTGCGCGGCTCCCCTCGCTCGCGCCCGCGGGAGAGGGGCTGGGGGGGAGGACACTGGGATTGGCCTTTGCGGTCAATTCCGTTTTGGTGGGCAATTCCTCCAGATCACCGGCCTTGAGCGTCACGTGCAACACGCACCGCCAGCGATGCGGCAGGAACAGGTGCAGCGAGTCGCCGTCGACCAGCAGGTCGGCGTAGGAACACTGGTAGGTCTGCCACATGTTGGTCGTGTTGGGCGCCAGGGCGTTGGCCAGGACAAATCGCGGCTTGCTCCAGGTGCGGCCTTCGTCGCGCGACAGCGAAACCCACAACTCGGCCCGGTCCTTCATGCCTTCCATCTTCGCCTGCAGGCCGGTGTACTCGCGCTGCGAATGCCGGTTGTGATGGAAGGCCACCAGCGTCTTGCCGTCGGCCAGGTGGAAAAGCATGGGCGGGGCGTCGGGATGGACCAGCGGCGTGGGGGCCGGCGGCGTCCAGGTGCGGCCGTCGTCATTGCTCCGCGCGGCCCACAAGTGCCCTTCCGGCGTGCGGAACAGGGCCAACACCCGATCGCCGCCCAGGGCGATGGGCCGCCCCTCGTCCATCCGGCTGAAACCTTCGGCAAACCAGCCGTTGGGCCGCTTGTCGGGCAAGACGGTCCACGTCTGGCCTTGGTCTTCGGACCGCAACAGGTACTGGCGCGTGGTCAACGGTTTGACCGACCAGTCGGCCGCGTGGGAGCCGAGCAACCACGTGCCACGCTCGGTCTCGCACATCCGCATGACCGACATACCGCGGAAATCCGGATCATTCGTGGGCCGGATAAGGACCACATCGGACCAGGTGCGGCCATCGTCGTCGGACCAGCGATAGCCGATCGGCGCGTTCTCCGCCTGGCCGTGCTGCCAGTCGTACTTGCCGGGGATCGGCTGCGTGCCGAAGGCGTAGATCCGTCTTGATCCCTTGGGAATGAAGGGAATGAACCCGTGGTGATTCTGTTCAGGGCCGAAGGCGATCGTGGGGCCTTGCCAGGTGCGTCCCTGGTCGGACGAGCGGAAGGCCAGCATGTCGTTCACCTTGCGCCCCTTGGCCGAGCCGTAGTGCTGCCCCTCGGGGAACATCAACAACCAGTCACCGCCGGGCGTGATCGTGGCCCGGGTCTCCAACAGCCGCGTGGCCGTGCGATAGATGATCTGCCCCTGGGCCAGCGGACTGGCAAGAATGCCCAAGTCCTTGCAGAGCACCAGGCCCTGGGGTGGCTGGGCCGTCTGGATCTCCAGGCCGCCCACCGTAACGATGGGAGCCAACTCGTCATCAGCCTGAGCGGCGCTGGGGGCCGTCTCGGCGGCCCAAAGCGTGGTTGCGCCGGCCAGAATCAAGGCGCCGAGGTTCAGAAGCCGCACCACGAGACGTGTGGAGTTTGCTAGTCGTGCTTGCATCGCAGGATTTCCGGTGAGGCAGGTGCGTTGGTGGGTTTGGGAAGGGACGGGAATCGTCGCTTGTCGCCGTCGGGCAGGAAGTTCAGCGTGAATACTCCCCGCGTTCGTAGGCCGTATCGTAAAGGGCCACAACGTTTTCGCTGGGCACGTCGGTCTGCAGCACGTGGCTCGGAGCCAGGATATACGCGCCGCCGGCGCCCAGGATGCCGATCATCTCCTGCGCCGCTCGGGCCACATCGGCCGGCGACCCGTGCGGCAGCAGGTGCTGCGTGTCGATCGCGCCGTGCAGGCAGATGCGGCTGCCGAATCGCTGTTTGATCACCGCGGGATCCATGCCGTCGGCCGCCACCTGGATCGGGTCCAGCACGTCCACCCCCAGCGCGATGATTCGCTCGACAAAGGGCACGACCGATCCGCAGGAGTGAAACATGACCTTGACCCCGTGGCTGTGGGCCATGTCCACCAAGCGCCGCAGGCGCGGCGCGAAGAACCGGTCGAACAGCGCAGGACTGATCAGCAGCCCGTGCTGCATCGCCAGGTCGTCGGCGATCCGCAGCAGATCGATCTGGCCCGGTGCGGCGGCGAACATGCGGTCGAAGTAGCCCACGTAGAAGTCGGTGAAGCGGTCCATCAGGAAGTCGGCCAGTTCCGCGGCGTCGAGCATGTCCATCAGCAGTTGCTCGATCCCGCGCAGAAACGTGGCGTGCTGCCAGACGCTGGCGCCGGTGGCCATGAGGGCCCGCCCTCGCCAGGGCCGCAGGCGATCGGCAAACCCGCGGAAATCAAACCAATCCGGCTGCGGCCAGGGGTGTGCGGCCAACTGCTCGTGCGTACGGCAATCGCGCAACACGAATTCGCAGAAGCACTCTTCGATCCCCATGGCCGTGGTCATGACCCGCGTGCGCCAGCCCCAGAAATTCTCGCGCACGCCGCCGGCCAACTCCCGCTGAAAGGGAACCGGTCCCCGATAGACCGGATCGACCACGCCCCGCAAATCGACGATGTCCACGTGCAGCCGGTCGAGCAGGTCGGCGTGGCTGGCGGCGTGCAGGTCGTGCAGCAACCGCTCCAACGTGGGCGGGTTGGCGCTGAAGTCCAGCGGCACGCGGTCCGGCTGGCTCCGTTGCACCGCAGTCATGACGCGTTCGCGTGAATCCATGGCGCGTGATTCACTGGTTTGAGGCGATTCGTTTATTGGTGCCCGTTGGCGGGGATTTCCAGGGCGATCGGAATGAATTCCTTGTGCGGAGTGAGCTTCTCGCCGCGCGCCTGGGCCACCAGCCGGCGGCCGATGCGGTGGCCGATCTCCTCGGAGCTGAGCATGGAGCGCGCGTAAGGGAAACGGGGCAGCGGATCGGTGGTTTTGCGATAGATGTCGGAGACCACGATGTGCAGGTCGCGGCCCACCTTCAACCGCAAGGACTGGGCCGCGGCGGCCACGGCATCGGCCAAGGGCTGGTTGCGGCACAGAAACCCGGTGGGCCGCATGGCCCGATCCAGCAAAGGCGCCAGGCTATGCCGCAAGGCGTCGCGATCGGCCGGCAGGCAACGAATCACCAGGTCCGTGAGCGCCCGATCGGCCTGCGCCAGCTTGTCCTGAATGCGATCCAGGAAAGTGAAATCGCCAGGCCCCATTTCGGTGCGGAAGAGGGTCGCCAGGCGGCGGCAGCCACACTGCAGCAGATGGTCCAAGAGCACGTCGGCGATCGCACACTGATCGCGCTCGATGCAGGCCAGCTTCTGCACCGAAGGCTGCAGCGTGCCGAAGACGACTGCCGGCAGGCCGCTGGTCTGCACGGCGCGCTGCACCAACAACGGCGCGCGCACCAGCACGAACCCTTCGGCCTCGCGCGAACGGAGCACATCGGCGATCAGCCGGTCGGCGTACTCGGGGTCCTCGACCGGCGGAATGAAACTGAACTGCATCTCGGCCCCGGGCAGCTCGCCCTGCAGGCCGATCAGCAAGCCGTCGGACAGCAGCCCCTCCATCTCCAGGTAACGCTTGTGGACCACGACGTGCACCCGGTGCAGGGCGGAACGCACCTGGTCGCTGGGCAACCGGGCGATGATCGTGCCACGGCGTTGCCGGCGATGCACCAGGCCCCGCTTGACCAGCACGCGCAGGGCCCCGTTGGCAGCGCTGGTGCTGACGCCCAGATTCCTGGCGATCTCGTCGGTGCCGGGCAGAAAATCGCCCGGCCGCAGTCCGCGCGTGGCGATCTGCTCTTCGAGTTGGTTGGCCAGGTCGACGATCCGCGCGAGTCGCATGGGGAGGGCTCCGACGAAACTCAGTCTTGCGAAAAAATTTCCTATTGTCAATCCTTTATTTCCGAGTACAACAGAAATTGTTTTCGGAAAGCCTCCTCCAAGCCCGGAGCTTCGCCATGAGCCGCGACAGCCAAGCCTCCGCCTCGCCTCTGTCCCACGCCGAAATGCTGGAGCTGAAACGCTGGAACACGCCTACCATCTACAATGGCTGGGAACAAATCACGCGCCACGACGCCTCGCAGGACGGCTTCAACCTGGAGGAACTCCGCGACTTCATGCCGCAGATGGGCCCCATGGTCGGCCGCGCCGTGACCGTGACCTTCGAACCCAGCAACCCGCAGCATCCGCGCCAGAACCCCGACGCCTGGAATCAGTACCGCGCCTACGTAGCCAGCATTCCCGGCCCCAAGATCGTGGTCGTCCAGGACCTGGACAAGCCGCGCGTGATCGGCGCCTTCTGGGGCGAGGTGAACAGCAATTGCCACAAGGCCCTGGGCTGCGTGGGCACGATCACCGACGGCGCGATCCGCGACCTGGACGAAATGACCAACGTGGGCTTCAAGGCCCTCGCCCGGCGACTGTGCGTGGGCCACGCCTTCAGCACGCCCGTCAGGTGGGGCTGCACGGTCGAAGTCTTCGGCCGTCGCGTGGAGCCGGGCCAACTGATCCATGCCGACAAGCACGGATTTCTGGCCATTCCGCCGGAAGACGAGCCGCACCTGCTGGAGGCCGCGCGCTTCATGGATAGCAACGAGTGCCAGACCCTGATTCCCGCGGCACGCGACGCGGCCGGCCGCTCCGTGGAGGAGATCCTGGCCGGACTGCGCGCCGCTGGCAAGCAGTTTGGCGAAAACGTCATCGCCAAGTTTGGCCGCAAAGGAGAATGGTGAGCATGCCTGCCACTGCTGGCTTGTCCAGCGGTGCTGAAACACGAGCCACGGATTTTAGAGCCGGTCCCAAAGCTTGTCGGCAGTTCGGCCCTGCGGGGCCGCTCGACGTGGTTGGGATGGTGCTGGGATAGGTTCCTAACCGGGCAATCTGGCAGAAGGGGATATCAGGGCCATGAATCCACAGAAGATGGACCGGCGGAAGTTCCTTCAACGTAGCGCTCTACCTGGCAGCGCGGCGGCGCTAGCGCTCTGCGCCTATGGCAGTGCAGCTCCGGCAGGCAGCTCCGCGGCCCTGAACTGCACGCGGCAAATCCCGGTCGCCGAGGCGTACGACGTGGTCGTGTGCGGCGGCGGTCCCTCCGGTTGTGCTGCCGCGCTGGCGGCCCGGCGTGAGGGACTCAACGTCCTGCTCGTGGAAGGCCAGTCGCAACTGGGCGGCATGGCCACCTCCGGCCTGGTCTCGCACTGGCTGGGCGGGCGCACGCAAAACGGCGACTGGGTCGTCGGCGGGCTGTTCCGAACGCTCGCGCAAGAAGCCGCATCGCGCGGCTGCGCAAAGATCCCGGAGTTGCCGAAAGACCGCGTGTATCAGCCGCACGGCTGGCTGCCCTGGTTCATTCATGGCATCCCGCTCGACCCGTTTGCCATGGCCCAGTTTCTCGACGAGAAACTGCTGACCGCCGGGGTCGACCTGCTGCTGGAAACGCGCGCCATCGCGGCCGAGGTCCGCCACGGCCAAATCACCCACGTGGTGACGCAGAACAAGAGCGGGCTGGAAGCCGTGCGCGCCGCGGCGGTGATCGACGCCACCGGTGACGCGGATCTGGCGGCCCTCAGCGGCTGCGAGGTGCAGGTGGGCCGCGAAGCGGACGGACTGATGACCCCCGCCTCCCTGACCTTCCATCTGTACAACGTGGATCATCAGGTCCTGGGCCAGGCCATCGAAACCGGCAAGACGCCCAAGTTCCGCGAGAAGATCCAGGAACTCCGCCAGAAGGGCGAATGGCCGTTCCCCTACGACATCTTCATCACCGTCCAGCTTGTGCAGCCCGACGTGGTCATGGTCAACACGATGCGTCTGCCGGGCGTGAACGGCATCGACGGCCGTTCGCGGACCAAAGGGCTGGTCGAAGGCAGAAAGGAAGCGTTCGAGTTGCTGAAGATCTTCCGCAAGCACTTCCCCGGCTTCCAGAACGCCCAGATGAAGGCCGTCGCCGCGCTGCTGGGCATTCGTGAAACCCGGCGGATCAAGGGCGATTTCAGCTTGCGCGTGGCCGATCTGCGTGAAGGGCCGGAATTACCGGACACGGTCGGCTTCAGCATGTATGGCTGGGACCTGCCCGACCCGCACAGGCCGAGCGTCCAGCCGCTGGTGGACGAGTCCACCGGCAAATACATTGACAAGGTGCAGAAGACGCTCAGCACGCCCATCCCGTATCGCATCCTGGTGCCCCGTCCGGTGACGAACCTGCTCTGTCCGGGGCGCGCGGTCAGCGTGGAGCGCGACGTGCTGGGGCCGCTGCGCGTGATGGCGCCGTGCATGGCCATGGGCGAGGCCTGCGGCACGGCGGCGGCCCAGATGGTGCGCGACAAGATTGCGGCGGCCGACGTGTCGGTGCCGCGATTGAAAGCCCGGCTGCGCGAAATGGGGGCGATCGTGGACCGCCAGGCATTGCCGGTCATTCCGCCGCGGCAGGACCCGTGAAGAGGGGAAGCGTGATGACCGTCGCCCAGCCCATGAGAAATGGCCAAGAAGCCGACCTGGATCGCCTGCTGGCGATGATCGAGCGGCACGTTGATCTCGACCATTGCCGCGAGGTCGACCAGCGCTATCGCGCCACGCTGGCGTGCGAACCGGTGGACCGGCCGCCGCTGGTGGTGCGTCCCCCCTTCGCCGCTCGGTTGCAACTCCCGGCCCCGTGGGATGCGTTTACGCTCTACGCGCACCGGGAGGCGTACAACGATCCGCTTGCGATGATGCAAAATCAGTTGCTGGGTTCCGTCGTGCCGGGGCTGTTGCTCAAGGACGATCATCCGTTGCTGATCCGTGCCGACCACGGAACGATCCAAATTGCCTCGCTGCTCGGCGCTCGCTGGGAACAAGCCAACGACAATCCGCCGTGGGTCTATTCGCTCGGCTCGGCGGAGGCCATTGCCGCCGTCGCGGAAGGGCGAACTCCCTTGGACCTGGACAGCGGCGGCGTGCTGGCTCGCTCCTTCGCCACGCTCCGGCTTTTTCACGACAAACTCGCGGCCTATCCACAGGCGAGGCAGGCCATCCAGATTGTGATGCCGGATTTGCAGGGGCCGCTCGACACGGCCGACCAACTTTGGGGCTGCGGCATGTTCGCGGCCGTCTACGAGGAGCCGCAACTCGTGGATAAGCTGCTCAGCCGGATCGTGGATGTCATGCTCCAGGTTGCGGGGAAGTTCCGCGCGTTCGCCACCGACCGGCTTGACCCATTCGCCAACGCCCAACATGCCTGGCAGGTGCCAGGGCGGTTGCTCATCCGCAACGACTCGGCCATCATGCTTTCACCGCAGATGTATGCCGACCAAGTGCGGCCCCACGATCAGCGACTGCTGCTGGCCGTGGGCGGCGGTTCCCAGCATTTCTGCGGCAACGGCCAGCACCTGATCCAGCCCATGCTCGACACCGAGGGCATGCGGGGATTCGATTTCGGCCAGCCGTGGCTGATGGACGAAGACCGCGTCTACGCGCAGACTGTGGCCCGGCGCGTGCCGTTCACCAACCATCGCCCACCGCGGGAGGAACTCGTTAACGGTCACGCGCGACGCCGGTTCCCGACGGGAGTCGTTTTTACCTACGAGCCTCGCGATTTCGACGATGCCCGGGAAGTCGTGGCGACTTTCCGGCAAATCTGAAAGGAATCACCAAGCATGAAACGCACCCTCACACTCCTCGCTGCCCTGCTGCTCGCCCCGCCGGCTTGGGTGTGTGCCGCTGATCCTGCACCGATCGCGCTGCGCGACCTGCCGCTGCTGTTCGCCGACGACAGCGGCATTGCTGCGAGCACGGGCGTCGTCCGCGCCGTGCACATCGCTCAAAGGCGCGACGCACCGGTGATCGAGCCGGAGCGGCCTTGGGAGGGCGCGCGCGTGTATGTGTACGGTTCGGTGTATGCCGACGCAACGGGCACACCGCTCCGGCTGTGGTACATGGCCGCGCCCGATTATGTGCTCTATGCGACATCGCAGGACGGTGTGAACTGGCTCAAACCGTCGCTGGGTCTGTTGCCGTATAAGGACTCGGCCGAGAACAACATCGTCCATCGGATTCACAGTCCCAGCGTGCTGCTCGACACGCGCGAGCCCGACCCCGCAAAACGCTACAAGATGCTCGGCGCAAAATCCGGGACCTACCACGCCGCTTACTCGGCCGACGGCCTGCACTGGACGCGCTATGCGACCAACCCGGTGTTGAAATACTCGGACACCATCACCTTGTCGCAACACCCGGTCACGGGCGAGTACCTGGCATACCACAAATGTCCGGCGAAGATCCGCGACTTCGGCCGGCGCGTGGTGTGGCTCTCGCGCAGCCGCGATTTCCAGCAATGGAGCGAGCCGGAACTCGTCTTCGCGCCCGATGAGCAGGACGACGCTTGGGCCAGCGGTCCGCAACAGCGCACCGAGGTCTACAACATGTCGGTCTATCCGCACGCCGCCGGGTTCATAGGGCTGCCGACCATGTTTCGGGTCACCGCCGCGCGCCGGCCCAAGAGCGAACTCACTCCCAACCAGAGTCCCGACGACGGCCCGATCGATGTGCAACTCGCCACCAGCGTCGATGGCCGCGCGTGGCAGCGCACCCAGCCGCGCGTGAACGTGATTCCACGCGGCGCGCCCGGCAGCTACGACGGCGGCGCCATCCTCGGCGTCACCAGCACCTGCGCCCACGTCGGCGACAAGACGTGGGTCTATTACACCGGACTGACAACCACGCACGGCGGCCCCATGCCGCCGAAGCGTCTTTCGCTTGGCCGGGCCGAGTGGCGGCGGCACGGGTTCGTATCGCTCGATGCCGCCGGGCGAGGCCGCGTGGAAACAAAGCCGCTGCGGCTGGGCGCGCCAACCCTGATCGTCAACGCCGACGCCAGTTGCGGGAAGCTGCGCGTGGCATTGCTCGAAACCGACGGTCGCGCCATCCCGGGTTTCGCCCTGGAAGAATGCGAACCGCTGTCCACCGACGCCACGCGCTGGACCGCGCGCTGGAAGTCCGAAGCGAAAGCACCGACAGACCGTCCGGTGCAGATCGTCCTGGAAATGACCAACTGCCGTCTTTTCTCGCTTGCCACGGAGCCTTCGAAATGAAACGACATTGTGCATGCCTGCCGCTGACCACGAACCTCGCTTT
>CALARR010000269.1 GCA_937889015.1 uncultured Planctomycetales bacterium
CGGCCAAGGCCACGGCCAAGTCGGCCGCCAAGAAGGGCGAGGCCTTCGTCGATCGCCAACTGAAGATGGCCCTCGATTACCTGACCTCCGAATTCGCGCGTGTCGACAAGCCCTAGTGCTTCGTTAGAGCCACTCCTGGACTCCCCGGCCTCCGCGCACTGCTCCGCCTCCATGAACCTGCTGACCCTGGAAACATCCTGCGACGAGACGGCCGCGGCGGTCATCACCGACCGCCTGGAGGTGCTTGGCTCCGTCGTGGCCTCGCAAGACGCGCTCCATCAGCGCTACGGCGGCGTGGTGCCCGAGTTGGCCTCGCGCGCCCACGTCGAACGCATCCTGCCGGTGATTGACCAGACCCTGCGCCGGTCCGGCGTGAGCCTGCAGCAACTCGACGCGATCGCCGTGGCCAACACGCCGGGACTGGCCGGCTCGCTGCTGGTGGGACTGGTCGCGGCCAAGACCCTGGCCGCGACCCTCGGAATCCCGTTGGTGGCCGTCAACCACCTGCAGGCCCACATCTACGCCTGCAAGCTCTCCAGCGGCCAGGAGGTCTTTCCCTGCGTGGGGCTGATCGTCAGCGGCGGGCACAGCAGCCTCTACCGCTGCGCCGGCGCGCTGGACTTCGAACTGCTGGGCGCCACCATCGACGACGCGGCCGGCGAGGCCTTCGACAAGGTGGCCGCCATGCTCGGACTGCCCTATCCGGGCGGGCCCAGCGTGCAAAAAGCGGCCGCCGAGGGCAATCCCGCGGCCTACGCCTTTCCGCGCGCCTTTCTTCGCGATCCGCAGCGCCTGGATTTCAGCTTCAGCGGCCTGAAGACGGCCGTGCGCTACGCCATCGCCGGGCCGGGCAAGCCCGGGCCCGACACCCCGCTCAGTGCGCAGCAGGTGGCCGACCTGGCCGCCAGTTTCCAGGAGGCCGTGGTCGACTGTCTGGTGGGCAAGGCCTTTGCGGCCCTGGAGCAGACCGGCATGCGCCGTCTGTGCGTGGGTGGCGGCGTAGCGGCCAATGCCCGGCTCCGCCAGCGCCTGCAGGAGGAAGCCGACCCGCGTGGCGTGCGCTTGTTTGTGGCCCCCCTCAAGCTCTGCACCGACAACGCCGTGATGGGCGCGATCGCCCTGGAACGCCTGCAGGCCGGCCTGGTCGAGGATCTGACGCTCGACGTCTACCCGGGCGTGATTCGCAAGCCGCAGTGAGCCGGGTCGCGACCGTTCAGCCTCGGAACCGCAGCAGGGCGTAGTTCTTCTTGCCCGCGCGGAGCACCAGCACCGTCTCGCTGGCCAGGTCGGCGGCCGTCAGCCGGCGCTGAATGCCTTCCACGCGGCGGTTGTTGACATAGGCCCCGCCCTGTTCGACCGTTCGCCGGGCCTCGGCCTTGGTCTTGCTCAGGCCGGCCTCGGCCAGGGCGTCAACGATCGCCAGGCCCTCGCCTTCCAGCATCGTGCGCGGCATTTCGCGGCTGGGTACGTCGGCGAAGATCTCGTTGAGCTGGGCGTCGTCCAGCGATTCGATCTCGCCGCCGAAGAAGACCTTCGTCGCGCGCTGCGCCGCCGATAACCCTTCCGGGCCGTGGACCATCACGGTCAACTCGCTGGCCAAACGCTGCTGGGCCACGCGCCGCCCCGGATCCCGGCCGTGCTCTTCCATCACGCCGCGGATCTCCTCCTGGCCCAGCTCGGTGAAGAAGGCCAGGCACTGCCCCACCTCAGCGTCTTCCAGGTTGATCCAGTACTGATAGAAGCGGTAGGGGCTGGTCTTCTCAGGCGCCAGCCACAAGGCGCCCGACTCGGTCTTGCCCATCTTCGAGCCGTCGGCCCGGGTCAGCAAGGGGCAGGTGATGCCGTACAGTTGCACGCCGCGGAAGCGGCGCGCCAGGTCGATCCCGGCCGTGATGTTGCCCCACTGATCGCTGCCCCCGGCCTGCAGTTCGCAGCCGTAGGACTCGTTCAGATGCACGAAGTCGTAGGCCTGCAGCAGCATGTAGCTGAACTCGGTGTAACTCAGCCCGCTGTCGGTGCGTTCCAGGCGGCTGCGCACCGAGTCCTTGGTGAGCATCACGTTGACCGGAAAATGCTTGCCCACGTCGCGGAGGAACTCCAGGTAGCCGAACTTGCCCATCCAGTCGTAGTTGTTCACCAGCAGGGCCGATTGCTGGCCGCAATCAAAGTCCAGGAACCGCCGCAGTTGGACCTCCATGCCGGCCACGTTGGCGCGCAGCGTGTCGACCGACAGCAGCTTGCGCTCCTCGCTCTTGCCGCTGGGGTCGCCGATCATGCCCGTGGCCCCACCCACCAGGGCGATCGGCCGATGGCCCGCCTGCTGGAACCGCCGCAGGGTCATCAGGGCCAGCAGATGCCCCACGTGCAGGCTGTCGGCCGTGGGGTCAAAACCGATATACAGGGTCCGGGGCTGCTGGAGCAACCACGCCCCGATTCCCTGGTCATCGGTCGTCTGGTGGATCAGTCCGCGCCAACGCAGTTCCGCAACGATGTCCTTCACGATTCTTCCTTGGGAGCTATGAGCAATCAGCTATCAGCAATCAGCTATCAGCAATCAGCGGCCAGACAGATTCTACCACGCACTTCCCAGGGCTCAGCGCCACATGTCGTCGCCGGCAAAGGGGTGGATGGGGCCGAGTTTGGGTTTGGGCAGGGCCTTGAGGGCCTGCTCAGCCAGATTGAGGTCTTCGCGCGTGGTGATTTTCAGGTTCAAGGACGAGCCGAGCACGACCGTCACCTTGTGTCCGATCCGCTCCACGAGTTGCGCCTCGTCGGTGGCCACGAAGTTGCCGCGGCGTGCATAGGCGTCCAGCAACAACTGTTTGCGAAAGACCTGGGGCGTCTGCGCCTCCCAGAGGTTCTCGCGGGAAACCGTCTCCTGGATCAGGTGGTCGGGCCCCACGCGCTTCAGGGTCCCCGCCACGGGGATGGCAAAGATGGCCGCCCCCGTGCTGGCCGCCGCCTCGAAAATCTTGTCCACCCAGGGATCGACCAGGCAGGGCCGAGCCGCATCGTGGACGCAGACGAACTCGGCCTCGGGCTTGACGCGTGCCAGGGCGGCCTGCACGGAATCGGCCCGTTCGGCCCCCCCCTGCACCACCTCCACACCCAGGATGGCCACGTTGGAGCTGAACTTGAAGTTGAAGTACTCGCGATCCTCGGGCGAGATGACCACGATGGTCTGCACCACGTCGCTGCGATTCAGGAATCGCTCGGCCGAATGCAGCCAGACGGCCCGATTGGCCAGCGGCGCGAAAGGCTTTTTGTAGTTCTTGTCCTTGAAGCGGCTGCTGCGGCCGGCGGCCGGCAGGATCACGGCGAACTTGGGCATGGTAGGCTCTGGGGGTCTAGGGCCCCGCCCGTTCAGCCGGTGGCGCGCCCACTGACCTGCCGGGACAGTCCCCGTCCATTGTGCGGTTTCGGCCCCGGGCGTCAAGACGCAGGCGCGCCACCTGAGGGCGCGTGTCCTGGACCAGTTTCGGCCATGTGTTACCATGAGCAGCAGCGGTTGATGACCGGAGATGCCGCTCCACTGCAGTGGGGGGCGTTTCTCCGCAAGATGCCGCGGCCGATCCTGGTGGAGCGAAGGCCTCGAAACCCAAGAGTGGAAATAAGATGGACTTGGAGCACGTCAGCCCGGAAACCTGGAAGCTCCTTGAAGACATCGTGGGCTATCTGAACTTCTCGTCGGGTTCACCGGACCCCCATTTCTTGGGGAACCTGAATCGCCTGTTTGGTGTCTTGGGGCGTCAGGATCAACGCGATTGGCCGCGTCCCGAGCAGCCCCTGTGGTGCGAGGTGCGGCAATTGCTGTGGGCCGCGGTGGAGCGACTTCGCAGTGCGGGCGGGGTGTTTGCACGCACCGAGCAGGCCGAGGCGGCCCTGCATCTGACCTTCGAGTACGTCTTGCCCGGCTATCGCCAGCATCATCGGGACCTGTTGTTTCATCAGACCGAGGAGCGGTTGTTTCAGCCCTTCTTCATGGGCCGCGTGTTGGAAGCCGTGCTGCAGCAAGGGCCGCCCTGGGAGGAGTCGCAGCGCGTGGTCAGCGGCTGCCTGCGGCAGTTGAACAACTTCATCGGACATCGCCCCGTGCCCGTGCTGCAGACGGCCCAGAAGATCGAGCCCTACGCCCACGAATGGGTGGCGCCGATTCCCTTGTTCATTGCCGGCGCGGGGGTGGCCGTGGGGCGTTACCAGGACCTGGTCTCCAAGGCCTTGGAGATTCTGCAGGCGACGGAGCCCCGGCTCCTGGCCCAGGCCTGGTTCCACCCCGATTGGCTCAGCGAGTTGGCCCTCGATCCGCGCGCCTACGATTTCGATCATCCCGTGAACAAGCGTCCCAACTACCATTTTGGCCAGTGGGATCCGCACCTCATCGACAATGCCGGCCGCTACCGGCGGTTCATCCTGCACGAGGTCACGTTGGACGCCATGCTGGTGCGCGTCGAGCAGCGCGGCAAACTGTCCTACGATCAGATCCTGTACGAGGCGGCGGCCGTCCTGGCCGGCACGATCCTCATGGCCGGCGGAGTCAGCGGCAGTGGGCCGGGCATGCACGACTCCAGCGTCACGCTGTCCACGCTCTTGCCGCGGATTGCCGCCTACCGGGATGCGTTCTACGAGTGGCTGTTGAAGGGCCTCCAAGGCGCGCACGGCACTCGCCTCCGCGAGGAGGCCACGAACCTGCGCCAGCCCTTTGGCGGAGCGCGCCAGCATCTCAACCAGCAGTTGGCGCGGCGCCGCGCCATGCAGGTGCAGCACACGCACCTGGCCCAGTTCTACTCGTGGATGGGCTATACCGAAGCGGCGGCGAGCCAGGCCGAGATCGTGCCCGTCGCCTCGGCGCGCATGATGTGCCAGGTGTATTGCCGCCTCACGGCCGCGCGGCTGGCGATCGATGCCGGAAACCTGGCCGAGGCCGCCGCGGCCTTGCCCGAAGTCGAAGACCTGTTGCACCGCGCGATCGAGTGCGGGGCCATGGCCGACCCCTGGAACATCCTGGGCTTCGGCGCGCAGTACAGTCTGTTTCCGGCGGTCGAGAACAGCGTGCACGACTATCGTCTGGACGAGTTGATCGAGCTGATGCGGCAGATCTTCGCCCTCTACACGCGGCTGCAAAAGGAGGCCGTGGCCGCCGGCGACCGGGAACTGCCGCAACAGCTCTCGCGCGGCATGCAGCAACTGGCGCGCTGGTGGGACAAGTACGCCAGCGTCGAGGTCGGCGACGTGGAAGGCTTTTCCGGTCGCCAGGCCTGGGAGTCGGCCGAGCACGTGGCCGACGTGTTGCGCGCCTGGCACGCGGCGGGGACGGCCGCCGGAGACCTGGCCTTCTGGCGGGGCCGATTGGAGCAATTCACCTCCGCCAAAGCCTATGCCCTGGTGGTCGAATCGCTTCTGGAACAGGAAGACCTGGTGGCCGCCATGGCCCTGTTGATCCAGTGGCTCAGCCGCGCTGCCGAGATCCCCCTGGAGGACATGGACTACTCCTTCCACGAACTGACCCGCAGGTGGATGGAAAACCTGCTGACGGCCGACAGCCCCGATCCGACGCCAGCGCCCCAAACGCGCTGGGCCCTGGCGCGCAAGATGCTCGACTACATGGAAGCCAACGCGGAAGAGTACTGGCTCGTGCCGCGTTTGGAACTGGAAGACGCGGCGCAGGCCGAAGAAGCCGACGACGACGAGGAAGACGGTCTGTTTGCCGCCGCCTACGAGGATGTGACCTTCCGCGACAGCGCCGACGACGGAATGGAAGGCGAAATGCTCCAAGGCGGAGCGGCGCCGGCCACCGATTTCGAATTGAACTACGAGGCCGAACGGATCGCCGCGCGCCTGAACTTCCTGACCACCCTGGCCCACCTCTGGAAACGCGTGGCGTCGGCCCTGGGCGCTGTGCCGGAGGAGGCCGCCGAACGCCAGGGCGTGCTGGCCGGCTGGCTGGACCAGGCGGGCCGCAATCACAAGCAACTCTCCGCCCTCTTGACGGCCATCGATCGCTATCCCATTCCCACCCCGCGCAGCAACCAGGAATCGCTGGTGGAGTACGACCGCCGCCGGAGCGTGAAGGAGCACGTGCTGGAGCAAGTGATCGCCACCTCGGTGGAGACGGCGGACGCCGCGCGGAGCCTGCGCGCGGCCATCGACCGCCACGAGCCCGAAGCCGACCTGCCCGCCTGGGAACACGCCGCCCAACGCGTGCTCCGCGCCGTGTTTCGCGGCGACGCCCAAGAGGGACGCGCCGCCTGGCCCGACTTGATCCAGGCCCTGGCCGACCAGCCCTTGCTGTACGTGGCCCTGGCCAAAGGCGGCAGTCCCCAGCGGATCGTGGCCAGCCGCAACGTGCAGCGCGTGTTGCGCCGACTGCTGGCCTATCTGCCCCGCCTGGGGTTGCTGGAAGAGACGTACCAACTGATCGAGACCATCCAGGAGATGGAGCAGAATCACGCCGTGGGACCGGGGGCGATCACCGAATTCGACCAGATGTTCGACATCGGTTGCCGGGGGATCGCGCGCTGCCTGGCCGATTCCTCGCGCGACTGGTACCCCACCGCCCCCTTGGCCGCCGACACCGACAACCCCGCCGACCTGGAACTCATCGCCTGCCTGGAGCGGGCCGTCGAGGCCCTGCTGCAATCCTGGCTGGATCACAGCCGGCGCGTGCGGCTCTCGGTCCTCGAAAACGTCTCCGACGAGTCGCGCTGGAAGGCCCTGCGCCAATTCGTCGAACTGTATGGCCACGATCTGTTCACCCAGAAGTTCATGAACCTGGGCAACCTCCGCGCGATCCTGCACCAGGGAGTCGACGCCTGGCTGCAGTCCCTGCAAGAAGACCCGGACGAAGCGGAAGAACTACGCCTGCTGGCCGACCTCGACCACCGACTGCCGCGCCAGGAAGCCGTCGAATGGCTTTCCATCATCATCGAGGCGGTCGTAGAGAACTACGGAGAGTACATCGACTACAACAGCACGACCACCCAGTCCGATCGGGGCGAGATGCTCTACACGCTCCTGGACTTCCTCCGCTTGCAGAGCAGCTACAATCGCGTGGCCTGGAATCTGCGGCCGGTGATCGTGGCCCACGAGGTGCTGGTCCGCAGCGGTCAGGACCAGGCGGCCCACATCTGGCGGCAGGCGGTCGCGCAGCGCACCGCGGACATCGCCAACGAACACCTCAAACGCTTCGCGCGCCTCAATCGCCAATACGGCATGCGCTTGCCCAGCGTGGCCGAACGCCTGGAAGAACGTTTCGTCCGGCCGTTGACCATCGACCGGCTGCGCGCCCTGGTGCGACCGGCGATCGAAGAGCTGCGCGCGGGCACCGAGGCCTCTTCCTTGCAGCAATTGCAGGAGGGGATCCAGCCGCTGATCGAGGAGCCGGCGGGCGTGGGGTTCGACGTGCCCGGCTGGCTGGAAGCCATGGAAGACGAGTTGGAGGTCCTGCGCAGCGGGATGGACGAGGACGAAGAGCCGCTGGATCCCGATCTGCCCGTTCCCCAGGCGCGACTCTCACGCCAGGACGCCGAAAAGCAGATCACGCGCATGCTGGGCGGAACGACATAAGGCCGCGCGTGTCGCAAGCCATCCTGGCAGGGCCGAGAACGAGTCATTCTGCGAAGCGAAGAATCTCCTGCGTCTTGGGGATAGCCGAGATTCGCTTCGCTGGCCTGCGCCCGGGGGCCTACCCGGCTCCGTGGCGGATGATCCGCCCTTCGATGGTGTAGATCACGTCCTCGGCGATGTTCGTGGCCAGGTCGGCGATCCGTTCCAGATTGCGCGACGCCGCCAGCAGGCTCAAAAAGAGCTCCACGCGGTCGGGATCCTTGCGCATCATGGCCTGGACCTTCAGCCGCATCTCTTTCTTCAGGCGGTCCACCTCATCGTCCCGGCCGCAGACGTCCTTGGCCATCCGCGCGTCCGAACTCACCAATGCGTCGATGCTGTCGCGGAGCATGGACTGGCTCTTCTCCGACATCACCGCCAGGTCGCCGGGAATCTCCACCGGCGGCTGCGCGGCAAGGGTCAACGCCTTGCGCGCAATGTTCACCGCCATGTCCCCGATCCGCTCCAGATCGTTGTTGATCTTCAGGGCGGCCACGATGAACCGCAGATCGGTGGCCACGGGCTGGTACAGGGCCAGGACCTTCAGGCAGTCCTCTTCCACCTCCACCTCGCGCTGGTCGATCTCCGCATCGCGCTGGATGACCTGCTCGGCCAACGGCTGGTCGCGCTCGATCATGGCCTGCACCGAGACCTGCACTTGCTCTTCGACCAGTCCGCAGACGGACAAGAGGTGCCGCTTGAGCCGTTCGATTTCCCGCTGCAGATGCACCGACATAGCCCTCTACCCTTTCGTGCCGTGCCGCACCGAGCCGCCCCACGCCAGCCGGGGACGTCCGTGGGATCCATCCTCGCTCCACGACCGCGGAAACCCGAATCCCGGGCCGCAGCGGCAGAGCCCCCTATCGTCCTTGTGATCGTAGAACACGGCGTCCGAATTGGCAATGGGCCCTTTGCGGCCGGTCGAGCCCCGGCAACCCTTCCCAGCACACGATTCACACGTCCTTAAGCCGATATCCCACGCCGCGCACCGTCTCGATATAGGCGCCCCCCGGACCCAACTTCTTTCGCAGGCCCACGATCTGCACGTCCACGGCCCGGTCCGTGATCGCGTAGTGGCCGCTGTGAATGCCGTCCAGGATCTGCTGCCGCGTGAAGACCCACCCCGGGCGCCGGGCCAGCAAGTGCAGAATCCGGAACTCGGTCGAGGTCAAATCCACCGCCTGACCCTGCACGAGCACCTCGTGCCGGCCCGGATGAATCAGCATGTTGTGGATCTGAAAGGACTGCTCGTCTTCCGCCTCGTCTTCGCGCCCCTTCTCGCCGCTGCGCCGCAACACGGCGCGCAGGCGAGCCATGAGCACGCGCGGGCTGAAGGGCTTGGTGATGTAGTCGTCGGCGCCCAGGTTCAATCCGCTCACAATGTCGGCCTCTTCGCCCTTCGCCGTGAGCATGATGACCCGGATCGGCTGGGTCTTGGCGTCTTCCTTCAGCTTCCGGCAGACACTCAGACCGTCGATCCCCGGCAGCATCAGATCCAACAGGATCACGTCGGGCACGCGCGCCTCGATGGCTGCCAGCCCTTCCTCGCCCGTGGCCACACTGGCGACCTGATAGCCTTCCTTCAGCAGGTTGTAGCTCACCAGCTCGCGAATATCTTCTTCGTCTTCGATCACCAGCACGGACTGCTTCACAACTCGAATCCCCACCAGCCGATACGACTCACCATCGCCCCCCGGCTACCCGATGCCACAAGAGGCCCCGATGCTACAAGAGGC
>CALARR010000270.1 GCA_937889015.1 uncultured Planctomycetales bacterium
CGCGCCGGTCGCGTACGCGTAGCCGACCTTGAGTGTGGTCGAAGTGTTCACGGCGGCGCGCGTGCTCCTGGTATTCGGAAGTCACCTGGCCGAAGGCATTGTAGCCCCAACGGGTGTGGCACGCAAGGGTGTTTAGTGGAAGGGGCAAAGGGGCAAAGGGACAGAGGGGATGAGGGGATGAGGCACACAGGCACATAGGCAGTGGGACACAGGGGCAGAGGCGAGAGCCTCGGTTCCGCTTTCCGCCGCGTAGGGCGTTGCCGAGCCGGACCTCCGTGCCCGATCCGGAAGGAGGTGGATCACGAAATGCTGAAAACACGAAACGGCCAACTCATTTCGTGCTCTCGTGTTGCCGTGGGTGGGGGGGTTGTGGGGCAGATTGGCAATCTGCCGCGATGCAAGGCAGGTTGATAACCTGCCCCACGTGACGTTGGCAACCTGCACCGCGCGACGTTATCAACCTGCCCTACGTGGCGTTGGCAAAAGGGATAGAGGGCCAGGGGCACAAGGGGCGGTGCTTCGGCTTGGTTGCGGAAGGTCGAGAAGACGTGGTGCTGGGGCGCGCTGCGCTCGCCCCAGCACCACGCTTTGGCCTGGTTCCGGTGGGGCTTGCTGCGCTCGCCCCAGCCTACGAGACCGATCCCCATGCGGCTTTCCGCGCAACAAAACTACTTGACGTGCTTCGAGAGGAACTCGTAGCTGGCACGCACGTAGTCGAAGGGCGAGCCCTCGCCGGCGTCCTGCTCGTAGACGTACCACTGCACGCCCGCCTCGCGCGCGGCGACGAAGATCTCGGGCCAGTTCAACGCGCCTTGGCCGAGGGGCTTGAACTGGTAGCGGCGTCCCTCGGGCGTGGGCACCAGATCCTTGACGTGGATCATCGGGCAGCGGCCCTTGTACTTGCGCAAATAGGCCGCCGGATCAGCTCCGCCGTGGAAGACCCAGGCCAGGTCCAACTCGGCATAGAGGTTCTCGGGACGCGTGGATTCCATGAGGATATCGAGCTTGCAGCGCGGATCGCCGGGGAAGGTCTCGAACTCGAAGCTGTGGTTGTGATAGGACAGGCGCAGGCCCACGGCGCGGAGCTTTGCACCCAGGGTGTCGAGCCGCTGGGCGCCTTTGAGCCAGCCTTCCAGCGTGGTCTTGCAGTCCTTCATCATGCTGCCCGGGGCCACGTCGATCACGCCGACCGTCTTCCAGAAGCGGACGGTTTCGTCGAACTCCTGCTCGAAACTCTCCATGGTGGTGTGGACGGCCACGGCCTTGAGTCCGGCCGTATCGAGGGCCTTGCGGATTTCTTCGGCGGAGAGGGCCGGCATGCCGCTCCACTGGACATACTCCCAGCCCATGTCGCGGACTTGCTTGAGGGTGCCGGCGAGGTCCTTTTTGGCCGGTTCGCGGAGGGTGTACATTTGCAGGGCGATGCCGCCCTTGGGCAGGGCGGCCGCAGGCTGGGCGAAGGCCGGGCAGCAGGAGAGCGAAAAGAGGCCCATGGCGGCCAAGGCCTCGCGGCGCGACAGAGTCAAACGATCGACGGTCATGAAAGACAACTCCTCGGGTGGGAAAAAGGGACGCTTCTAGAGCCGGTCCCAAGACCTGTCGGCAGTTCGGCCCTGCAGGGCCGCCCGACTGGGCTGGGGCGGTTCTGGGATAGGTTCTTATTGTGTTCCGCGAGGGGACGCGGTTCAAGGCGTGGCGCTGGGCGGGATCAACGGGGGCGTACCTGGCGGCGGTAGAGTACCCAGCACACGCACCAGAACACGGCCAGGACCGAGGCGGCCTTCACGATCGGCATGTAGACGACCGGGAAGCCGTCGGGCCCGAAAAGCCACATCAGGACCCTTTGGACCGACGTGCGGCCCACGATCCAGCCGAGGTGGATCTGGAGCATGCTCCAGGTCCACGAGCGCAGGAGTTGGGACATCAGATACATGGCCAGCGAGTTCATGCCGACGACGACCAGGGGGAAGGTCCAGCGGCGATAGCCGGCCACATCGATCAGGGCGTAGAAGCCGGCCAGCATCCACACGACCCAGGCGCCGCTGAACAGGGTCCAGGAGGGAGTCCAGATGCGTTTGACGATGGGGCAGACGGTCAGTCCCAGGAGCACTCCGGCCGCCAGCAGCACGGCCCCGGCTATCAGCAGTCCGGAGAGCTTGGCGCGCGGGGCACGGGAAGACCGCAACCACTCGCCGGCCATGAGACCGAAGAGCATGGTGGCGATCGAGGGGACGAAGTTCAGGGTTTGATAACCGGCGGCACCGTCGCGGAAGACAAAAGGGCTGGCCGTGGGAAACAAGTTCAGGAACCACTGGTCGAAATGGGTGGCGTAGTTCATGTTCGGGTTCCAGTGGGCCTGGATCCCGGTCAGCAAGGGCCAATCGTTGGGCAGGCCATAGCGCGCGTAGTCGAAACCGGGGCCGATTTCCGGGGCCGGATAGCGGTAGAACAGGTACCAGTAGCCGCCCAGGATCGCCAGGGCCACCGCGCCTTGCACCGCCGGTCCGCGTGCGCGGAGCAACACCACCACCAGGTAGCCGAGACCGATCTGCGCGAGCACGTTGCAGAACTGGAAGGTGGTTTGCTTGGCGTTGAGCGAGGTGAGGAACACGCCCAACGCGACCAGCATGACGGCCCGGCCCAGGGCATGGCGGAGGATGGCCAGCCAGGAGTCGCCGCGATCCTGGCGTTTGGCGTAGGAATAGACCACGGCCACGCCGACCATGAACATGAAGGCCGGCTGGATCAGGTCCCAGAGGGTGCAACCGACCCACGGCGCGTGCTCCAACTGGGATCCCACGACCGACCACCAGCTATCCGGGAGCTTCTTGGCCACGGCCGGGATGCCGAAGCCGGCCGAGGCCATGGCCAGCATGATGAAGCCGCGATAGGCGTCGAGCGAGAGGAGCCGAGTGGAGGTGACGCTGGCGCGCGGGGCGCCGCCGCGAATGTCGAGCGTGATGGCGTTGCGTTGTGCCAAGGATCGGTCGTCCTCTGGAATATGGCGTGATGTTCAGGCGATCCCGCCCAACAGGGCACCCACGGCGTAGGCGGCGGCCGCGGTCACGCCGCCGATGATCAGCGTTTCCAGGCCCGAGCGCAGCCAGTGCTGGCCGGTGACCTTGACCTTGAGCGCGCCCAAGGCGAACAAGGTGGCAGCCGTCATTGTACAGGCCAGGCCGAAGGTATTCACGGGCAGGCCGGGGATCAGGCGCACCACCACATAGGACAGCAGGGGCACGAGTCCGAACAGACCAAAAGAGAAGAATGTCACCAGCGCATTGTTCATCGGCGACTCGTCGGAGGCCAGAATCCCCAGTTCTTCGACCATCATCACGTCGACCCAGGCTTCGCGATGCCGGGCGATGATCTCGACGATGGCCCGGGCGTCTTCTTCAGGCAGGCCCTTGTCGGTGTAGAGTTCGACCAGTTCGCGTTTTTCGCCTTCGGGATAGTGTTCGACCTCCCACTGTTCCCGGCTGCGCTCGGCGCGGTGATATTCCTGCTCGGACTTGGTGCTGAGGTAGTCGCCGATGGCCATGGAGAGCCCGTCGGCAATGAGATTGGCGAAACCGAGGATCAGGACCACGCCCGCGCTGAGCGAGGCCCCGGCCACCCCGGCGACGACGGCGAAGGTGGTGACGATGCCATCCAGTCCGCCGTAGACGGCGCTCTTGACGTATTGGCCGTGTTCGTGCTGGTGGCGTTCGGCGGCGTTGAGGGAGTGGGCGGCCACCGAGGCCGCGACGTCTCGCGCACGATAGGCGGAGCGCGCCTGGTGTGGATCCCTGGAGAGAGCCATATCGCTTCCTTGTGCAGTGTGGGAATTGGGGATTGTATCCAGCCGGAAGGCGAGAGGCGAGAGGGCCCGAGGGCTTGGGGGCAACGACCGGCGTTAGCGTGGCGTGCGGCGCAGGCCGAAGGCCGTGTAGTGCAGGCCGGCGTCGTCCTCGACGAGGACCGCGCCGCCGGGGGCGAGGTATTGCTGGACGACCGAGAAGGGGGGCAAGGGGTTGGCTTCCAGGGCGCCGCTCATCGAGCCCAGCAAGACGTTGCGCTCGCCGCTGCGCTGCAATCGCTGGCGGACCTTTTCGTCGGCGGCCAGGGAATACAGATAGCGCATCATTTCTTCGGGCCGATTGAAGTTCAGCAGGACCATTTCGGCTCCCTGGGCCTCGCGGCGCGCGCGGCTGGCGACCAGTTTGAATTCCAGCGATTCGGCCAGGGATTGCGCTCCGTCGAGTCGCGTGGCGAGGGCCTTCTCGTACACTTCAACGCGGTCGGCCAGCAGCAAGTAGTCGTCGGCCAGGCCAAAACAGAGCGCCGGCCGGGACTCGTCGGGCGGCTGGTCGCTGAGGGTGGGGGGCGTGACGCGCCAGAACTTCTGGCCGGCATACTCGTGCGCGAGCAAAAAGGGACGCTGCTCGTCGGCGACGCGTGCCAGCAGGTTCTGCGCGGCCTTGACGTCTTTGATCCGCAATCCGACCAGGCGTGCGCGGCTGCGCGGGCCCAGCGGCTCCTGCAAGCGGGTGACCATGCTCACGCGGCCTTCCAGGAGCGGCAACAGATCCTTCTCCCAGTCGACTCCTGTCTTGCCCAGGCGTTGGCGAATCCAGTTGGCCAGATAGCCTTCGCCGCGAAAGCTATCGACCAGTTTGACCAGGGCCTCGTAGCTGCGTTGGAACTCCCAGCGCAGGGTGATGTAGTCGGCCACATCGCCAGGGACCCAAGGTTCGGGGCGGGGATCGAAGCGCGAGAAGCCGAGGACCTTCAGCGCGCCGCCGCGCTGGGTCGACAACAACAGGTTGGCGCGGATGAGGAAGTCGTACAGAGGCGAGTCGAGGGTAGCGGTGGCCCCCAGGCCCTCGATCCCATCCAGCCCGAGCACGGGCAACAGGGCCAACACGATCCGGGCGCTGCTTTGGGCTTCGCCGACGGCCTGGAACACGCCCACGGGATCAACATAGAAGAGCGCCTGGGGCGGTTCGTCGCCTTGGCGAGGCTGGAGCGTGACGTAGCCGTGGATGTCGGCCAGACTGCCGCCGGATCGGCCGTTCCAGTGCGTAAGCAGTTCGCGAAGCACGTCGGGATTGGTGCCCAGCAGGATGTTCTGATCCTTCTCCAGGCAAGCCATGTGACGTTGAGGCGGCCCGTCGCTTTCCCACACGATCCAGGGTATGCCATCGACGGTGGAACGCGTGGCGGTCATGCCAGAATCCTGCAAGGCCTGGCCCAGCCGATCGACGAGTTTGCGTGCGGATTCGATCTGCGCGCCGGCCTCCAGCAGCAGGACCAGGGCGGGCGACTTGCCGGGCACCGGCAGGAGGGCCAGGGCCACTTCGCCCTGGGCGAGATCGAGGAGCTCAGCGGTCGAGAGGCCGATGCGTTCCTGGGCCACCGCGGCCAGGGAGCCGTAGAGGTGCGTGACCAGGCCCTGCAGTTGCGGATCGCGACTGATGGCCCCGATCGCGCTTTGCTGCAGCCGCTGGAGGGCTTGGGGCGGGCTGGGAATACTGACGAAGAGGACGGTGTTTTCCGGCAGGATGTTGGCCGCCGGCGCGCGCTGGGCCCAGGTCGTCGCCGGGGCGCCACTGATCGCCGTCCACAACAGCATGCAGGCCAGAGT
>CALARR010000271.1 GCA_937889015.1 uncultured Planctomycetales bacterium
GCAATGCCCGGCAGTTGCTCCAAGCCGTGCAAGGACTCGAAACAGTCGGTGAAGGCCCGGAAACCCCCTCGGTCCAGGAAGGCACGCAGGCCCAACTCGACGCGCGCCGCATAACGCAACGCTGCGCGCTGCGCGCCGTCGGGGCGTAACGCGACCGCCATCGCGTAGACCGTGTCGTATTCGGCCACGAGGCGATCCGTTTCGGACTCGGTCACGGCCTCGACCTCCCGGGCCAGTTCGCCGATTCCGTAGCCGTTGACCTCCACGCCCAATCGCAGTTGGGCTTCTACCTTATCCCCTTCGGTCACGGCCACCTGCCGCATGTTGTCGCCGAACCTCGCCAGCTTCAGGTGCCGCAGTTCGTGCCGCCCCGCTGCGGCCCGCTGCCAGACGGCCAAACGCTGCAGCGTCTCGTCATCCTGCCAATGCCCGACCACGACTTTGCGCGGTTTTCGCATCCGCGCGCAGATGAAGCCGAACTCGCGGTCGCCGTGGGCGGCCTGGTTCAGGTTCATAAAGTCCATGTCGATCGTCGACCAGGGCAGATCTCGGTTGAACTGCGTGTGCAGATGGGCCAGCGGTTTGTCCAGCGCGCCCAGCCCCGCGATCCACATCTTGGCCGGCGAGAAGGTGTGCATCCAGGCGACCAGTCCCGCGCAATTCGGGGCCGCGTTGGCCTCGCGGCAGACCTGCAAGATCGACTCGGCCGTAGTGACCACCGGCTGGAAGACCAAACGGATCGGCAGCCGCCCCGAACGGTTCAACGCCTCGACGATCGTGCGGCTGTTGGCGGCCACCTGGGCCAGGGTTGTCTCGCCGTACAGGTTCTGACTGCCGGTGATGAACCAGACTTCCAGCGATTGCAGTGTCATTCCTTTGTTCCTGGCGAGCGTGCTTTCCGGTAAAGGCGGCTGATCCTCGAATCGTGTGCCGTTGCGTCCCGTTTTCCGGTCCCAGAAAGGGATGGCCGTGCGCAAGCCTCATCCGGAGCACGAGAATCGCGCTTCGTGCGGCGCGCAGGGACGTCCCAACAGGTCATGGGTTGTCAGCCTGCTGATTTTGGTCCGTGCTCGGCTGCTGCCCGTAATAGGCCGCCGCGCCGTGCTTTCGTTGGTGGTGCTTCTCCAGGAGAAAGGGCTCCATGGGGCCGATGTCGGGACGCAGGTGACGCGTGTAGAGGGCGAGTTCGGCGACCGCTTCAAGGGCCATCGCGTTCTGCAGCGACGCGTCCACGTCCGCCCCCCAGGTGAAGGGGCCGTGGCCGATCACGAGCACGGCCGGCATGGCCAAGGGGTCCTGTCCCATCATGCGTTCCACGATCACCCGGCCCGTGTGGCGTTCGTAATCGGCCGCCACTTCCTCCTTGGTAAGCTGCCGCGTGATCGGCACCGGGCCGTAGAACTGATCGGCATGCGTCGTTCCCAGGCAGGGAATCTCACGGTGCGCCTGGGCGAAGGCCGTGGCGTAGCGGCTGTGCGTGTGCGTGACGCCGCCGATCGTCGGAAAGGCGTGGTACAACTCGATGTGCGTGGGCGTGTCGCTGGAGGGGCGCAGGTCCCCTTCCACGACGCGCCCCTGCAAATCCACAACGACCATGAGCTTGGGCCGCAACTTGGTGTACGGCACACCGCTGGGTTTGATGACCAGCAGACCGCGATCCCGGTCCAAGCCGCTGGCGTTGCCCCAGCTCAGGGTGACCAGGCCCGACCGCAGCAGGCTGCGATTGGCCTCGAAAACGGCCTCTTTCAGTGAGCGAAGCATCAATGGGCCTCCTGACGGACTCGGGAACGCAGGGCGATCAAGTCCTTCATCACACGCGCCAGGTTCTGGTCCGAAGCCGGGACGCCGAAAGCGTCGTGCAGGCTGCGATACAACGGGTACAACTCGGTATACACTTTGACCGCCGCCTTTTGCGGCCGATAGACGGTGTCCTTGGTGCCGGTCATCGCGTTCTGAGCCGCCGGCACGTGAGGATGGGCGCCTCCGACCACCGCGCCGAAGATGGCTGCGCCCAAGGCGCAGGTCTGGGGCGAGCGGCTGATCTTCATCGGCCGGTTGCAGACGTCAGCGTATATCTGCATCACCAGCGGACTCTTCTCGGCAATGCCGCCGCAGTTGACCACCTCGCGCACGGCCATCCCGTACTCTTCGAAGCGGCGAATGATGGTCAAAGCGCCGAAGGCCGTGGCCTCGATCAGGGCCCGATAGATCTCCGCCGCGGTGGTGTGCAGGGTCTGGCCCACCAGCAACCCGGTGAGCAG
>CALARR010000272.1 GCA_937889015.1 uncultured Planctomycetales bacterium
TTGCGGATCGCACGCAACGGCTCCAGCACCCCGGCCAAGGCGTGATCGCGCGCACGCACCGTCACGATCACCACATGCGCTGCCGCGGCAAAACGTGCGATGTCCTCGCTGGGGTCGTACTGCACCTCGCCCAGCCCGCGAGTGTCCAGGAAACGAACCAGGGGCGATTCGTCGTTCGGAAAGTCGTACTGCTGGGAACGTTGCGTCTGCGGCCGGAATCCGCTGCCGATTTCCGCACGCTCCGCACCGGTCAGATATTTGACGATCGACGTCTTGCCGCTGCCCGTCTTGCCGAACAGCCAGAACACGGGCACGGGGGCGCGGTCCAGCAGCCGGTCACGTTCGCGCCGATACTCCTCGTCGGACAGCGTGCGAAAAGGTAGCCAGCTCTTGAGTTTGTGGAACATGCGCCCATCCGGTTGGCGGAGGTCAACTCGCGCATCCTAACGCACCCCAAGACTATTCGGCAATCCAGGGTCAGGATACGCGCGGGGGAAATCGGGGCAGGGCTTGCGAACCGGCGTTGGTCTGCTATCCTTGGACATGGAGTTCGTGCTGCCGGTGTCAACGGTTTCCCCGGGGACGCTGGGTAGGCGCTGACGCATAAGCCCTTGCTAAATATAGACTTTGGCGGCGTAGCTCAGTTGGTCAGAGCAGCGGAATCATAATCCGCGTGTCGTAGGTTCGACTCCTACCGCCGCTACCTCAACCAAGCCCGGAAGTTGTTGAAAGTTAACGACTTCCGGGCTTGTTCTATGCGCGGTCCATTCCAGCCGATGGGCCGCCAGGTGCTCCCTTCTGGTCCGTTGCCCCCCCGGCGAGTAGGCTCGCTGCACGCTCGGGCCCTGTCACGCGCCCGATGATCGCACTCCCAAATTCCCTATTCGCGGCTAGACTCGCGGTGAATATGTTATATAAGTAATTGAGGGCGGGCGGTATGGATTTCCGCTGGAACGACTGGAACGAGCAGCACATCGCCGACCACGGCGTCGCGCCGCCGGAGGCGGAGGTGGTCATTGCTGGGGCTCGTGCGCCCTTTCCCAGGAGGATCGAGGACGACAAATGGCTCGTGTGGGGGCGTGGCGTTGCTGGCCGGCTGCTGCAAGTCGTGTTTGTGCTCGATGACGACGATGCGGTCTACGTGATCCACGCGCGCCCCTTGACCGCTCGAGAGAAACGCCGCTACCGAAGGATGGTACGATCATGACGCGCAAGCAATCCAAGAAGCACTACGACCAGATGACCGCCAGCGAGTTGGCCAAGGCCACGTCGCAGTTCGATCAGGAAATGGTTGTGGACCATTCACGCGAATTGACCCCCGCGGAGCAATCGCGCTGGCAACGGGCCCGACGCAAGCCGGGACGTCCCAGGGTGGGCGATGGGGTGCAGGTGATCTCCGTTTCCTTGGAAAAAGGACTGCTCAGTCGTGCCGATCGACTGGCCAAGAAGCTTCAGTTGCCTCGCACCCAGTTGATCGCCTTGGGGCTCGAAGCGCTGTTGGAGAATCCGTCGTTGGTCCAGGACGGATAACAGGCGTCTCGGGGCATGGGCCGATCCGCGCTGAACCGTACGGCGTGCTGTCGTGGAATCACCTGCGCCACGATGGTCGGCCTCACAGCATTGCTTGAAGCCAGTCCCAGAATCTATTCACAGCCCTATGCCGCTGGGCCGCCCGACGTGGCGGTGATGGTTCTGGGATGGGCCCTTATCCGAGATGCAATGGCCTGCCGTGCTGCCCGTTCTGCGCCGGTCCCTGGGCTCGACCTCACGCGTTCAACCGCCAAATGCTGAAGTTCAACACGCTGGCGAATGCCACCCAGCCCAGGTACGGCAGCATCAAGATGCCCGCGGCCAGCGACCTGCCCCAGAAGGCGATGGTCGTCGCCAGGATCGCGGCGAGCAGGGCCACAAGCTCCACAAATGCCGCCCCGGGCCGGTGAAGGCCGAAGAACAGCCACGACCAGGCCCCGTTCAACGCCAATTGCAGGGCGAACAAGCTCAGCGCTCTTCGGGCCTGGGCCCAGCCTCCCTTTCGCCACACCAGCCAGGCGGCCGTCGCCATGCAGACGTACAGCACGCTCCACACGGGACCAAACAGCCAGTTCGGCGGATTCCACGAGGGCTTCGCCAGGCCCGCGTACCAGGTCGGGATTTTCGGGCTGGTGGCCAGCGAACCCAGTCCGGCCATCGCAAAGACGACGGCCAGCAAAACAACGAGGCCAACGATCTGACGCAGCGGCGACATGGGAAATGCGAGCCGAGACATCCGGGGACGTGTTCGCGCGATCTACCTGAGGGCTGGAACCGATCCGCACAGGAAAAGGCCTGCTCACCATTATTTTGGGTGGAT
>CALARR010000273.1 GCA_937889015.1 uncultured Planctomycetales bacterium
CCCTTCCGCTCTTCGGGCCTGCCTTGGCTGAGCGCCCCTTGGCAGCTTCCGGGATGTCTTGCGCGGTTCTGGGGTAGGTTCTGAGGCAGCGTGTGCGCGAACGCACTAGCGCTGCATCATCAGCTCGTACAGCGCGCGGCCGCGCTGCCTGGTCTTCACGCCGTTGAGGTCCACGGTCAGGTCGATGTCGGCGTTGAAATTGTAGTAGTGGGGGTGGGAGAAGAGTTGCGCCAGCGGCCGCTGCCACCAGGACGTCCCTTCCAGCATGTCGATCGATTCGATGATCGTGGGGTTTCGCAGCGAGAACGCCACCTGTCCGCCTTCACCCTGCCATTGCCAGTCGAGTTTTTCGGGATACAAGCGTCCGCCGGGCCCTGGTATGAAATCGCTGGTGGTCAGCGCAAGCGGGACTCCGTCCTCGGCAAGGATTTCCTCCCCCCGGGCCAGCAGAAACGTGTGCAGTTTCAGGGCCCCGAGGCCAAATACGTGCCGGCTGACCATTTCCACGAAGATCAGGGTGAAGTCGCCCACATGGGCCCTTCCCCAGTACCAGTGGTCGATGCCGCTGCCCGGCGAAACGTTGCCCCAATTGTGATCGTGATAGCAGGCGCCTCGCACCTGCCGCTTCTGCCCCTTGAAGACGACCGTGCCCTCCACCTTGCCGTAGGGCACCGGCACAACCCAGGCGAAATACTGGCTGTGGTCCTTTCCCGAGGAGTTGATTCCCGCGCCGGGCCGCCACGAAGGGACCTGGCGCGTGAAGACCAGGTCCACCTGGTACGACTCGACCTCGGCGTGCAACTCGTAGCGATCGAGGTCGCCACAGACATGGTTGTTGCCCAATCGCACGTTGCAGCGCGCGGGGTCGGCCGTCAACTCTTCGGGCTTGAACTTGGGGATCAGCTTCACCTTTTCCCCGTCGGGCGACCGCATGATGAGCACCAGCGAAGGGGCGAGCGGGCCCTGAGGGTGCGTCTGCGGCCGGGTATTGAAGACCACCACCGCCTTGCCGCCGTCGTCGAACTCGGCGTCGAAATACCACCATTCGAAGGTGTTAGGCGTGTCGTGCGTGCGATAGCCGTCCTCCCAGGGTTCGACCTGGTGCGGTTGGAGTCCCTCGCGCTGCAGCAACAGGGCCGTCTCTTGGGCCATCAGTTCCCGGAAACCGGGGATTTTTTGTTCGATCTCGGACGTCATAGGAATCTCCATTGGGAGTGGGGAAGCCCAGGTCAACACCAGGCTGCCCGGTGCCGGGTGCCAGACGCGTCAACCCTCGGTCGGCGCGGGGGTCATCTTCAGACATACGGCCGGGCTGTCGGGCAAGCGGCGGCCAAAGCAAACGGTCACTCCATCGCCGGCCGGTCGCCAATCCAACGGCCGGTCGCCGCCCAGCAATTCCACGCGCATTTCGGGACGCGCCTGCAGCGCCTGGATGGTCACTTGCTCGGCGGTTGGCGTTCGCATCAGGATCGCGAACATCGCGTCCTGCTTGCGCGTGAACCGCACGTCGCCGCCATCGCTGGTGCGCCCTTCGGCCCGCGTCCACGGCCGCGTGCCGTAGATCGCGTCGCCGTTGACCGCCAACCAGGCGCCGACGCCCTTGATCCGGTCGACCTGGACCGCGGGGATCTCGCCGCCGGGCTTGGGGCCGACGTTCAGCAGCAGGTTGCCGTTCTTGCTGACGATGTCCACCAGCAGGCGCACGAGGTCGGGAACGCTGAGGAAGTCGTCTGGCTGCTCTTGCTTGTTGTAGCCGAACGACTTGCCGATCCCGCGCACGCACTCCCATTTCTCTTCGCGGATTTGGGAAAAAGTGGCATACTCGGGCGTGACGAAGTCGTGATGCACGCCGGCCGCGCTGGTTTGGCCCTGCAGCCAAAGGCGCGCCGCATACCAGTCAATCACCTTGCGGATGCCGGGAATGTGAACCAGGGTGCGCAGCAGCCAATCGGCCTGCGCCCAGCGCTCGTTCACCACTCCGTCGGGCATCCGGTTGTAGAAATGGGCGAAGATCTCGTTGACATTCGCCCCGACCGGATACCCGATGTCGCTCCACAGCACGGAAGGCTGATAGCGGTCGATCAGTTCGTGCCAGTGCGCGGTGGCGTATTCGCGATACTCGCGGGACGTGGGCGAGCGCGCCAGGCTCATCGCCAGGTCGGTAATTGGCTTGTCGGTGAAGGTCCAGTCGTAGGGACTGGAATAATAGAAGCCCATGCGCATGCCGCGCGCCTTGACTTGCGTGGTCAACTCCTGCACGACGTTGCGCGAGGCGTGCAACTCCGGCCGCTTGGGGTTGGGGTGCGCGCTCGGCCAGAGCAGGAAGCCGTCGTGGTGCTTGGTGACCAGCACCACGTATCGGGCGCCGACCTGCTGAAACAGATCGGCCCAGGCCGCGGGCTGCCAGGCCGCCAGGGCCCGATTGAAGTCGTCGGCAAAGCGGTAGTAGTCGAAGTCGGCCCCGTAGGTCTTCAGATGATACTGGTAAGCGGGACTGCCCTTGATCCGCAAGGAATTGAGGTACCACTCGGAGTAAGGCTGATGGGTGAACATGGCCCGGGGGCCTTGGTTTCGGAGAATCTCCAAGATGTTGCCCTGGTCCGCAGGGGCAAACGCTGGGACGCAGGAGAGCGACCAGTGGATGAAGATCCCGAACTTGGCGTCGTGATACCATTCGGGGACAGGGTGCCTGTCGACAGATTCGCGGGTCGGCTGGTATTGCATAGCGCGCTTGCAGGAATGCGTGTCATCAAGGAGTCGCGAGGCTTTCAGTACTAAGATAGCACGTCGGGGGGGCTGCAGCGGTGCGTATCTGGGTGGAGCGATCCGGCACGCGGCTGATCCCAGCGTGTAGCGGTTTTCCGGCATTTTGCCAAAGATTCTGTGAGTTTCTGCGCCCGGCGCGCCGGACGCGAACGCCTGCTTGTCTAGTTGGAACTAGGGGGAGGCGACGCGAGCCATCCCCATGGACCGGCAGTCGCATCGCGCTTCGGCAAAGTCCGCTTCGTCCGTAGACTCTGCCTATCTTGGCTTTCTTCGGGCTAAGAAGCGGCGGGAGGTGCCTTTTGTGGCGGTTGTACGTGCTGTCGGGTTTCTTCCTGCGGGAATGGTTATGGGGGAGGTTCGGAATTTCCGCCATCAGTCGTGCGGATTAACCGATCTGTGCTTCTAGAGCCGGTTAATCGCCGTCTGCCCGCCACACCGCTGCAAGGCGAAATGCGGTCCACGGGCCCCGTACCAGAACACCGAGGAGCCGCGCAGAACACACATTGCCCTGTCAGACGTCCGGAAGCAGTACCCATGGCAGGCCCTGGCCGATTTCCCCCAAGTGACGGGGGGGTTGCGTAAGGCCGCGACGCCGCATCGGTCGGCGGTCCTGTCGCCCCGTACTCTCTGCGTGATTCCCACCGCGATCTCCAACCTTTGCCCCGGTCCGTATGGAGCGATCCCAGTCAACTCGGAAGTCGGCACCTCAGCACCACGGACTCCGTGTGCATTGGGGGCCCGCGGCCACAGGCGAGCAGGAGTTGGCCTGCCCCTTGTGCCGGACGGGGTTCAAGGTCTTGCAGGACCTGTCGATCGTGGAGTGTCCGGCATGCGGTATGCGGTTTCCGGTCGTGCCTGTGGTGCCCGAGCCGGCGGAGGTGAAGACGGACGAACAGCTCAGTGCCATGGATCGCTGGCTTTCGGACAAGCCCACGCCGCCGCGCGAGCCGGATACGGTAGAGCGGCTGGTAGCCTGGAGCCGTCGCCATCCGGTTTGGACGACGTTCATTTCGGCGACCCTGGCCAGCTTGTTGATTGGAGCCGGCACAGGACTGATCGGCTGGCGCACGGCACGGGGCAATCTGGTTCAGACCCTGCAGCAACTGGAGGAGGTCCAGCAGCAGTGCAGCCGCAACGAGGCCGAAGCCGCGGCGAACCGGAGCTTGGTTGAGAAGTACCGGCAGCAGATCGAGACCCTGACCAGCGACCAGCAGATCGCCCTGGCACGGTGTGGCGAAGCAGAGACGCGCTGCCTGTCGGCCGAAGAGCAACGGCGGCGCGCCGAGCAGGAGCGGGATCATGCGGCGCGCGACGCGCGAATCGCGCTGGCGCGGCAGTTGGCCGAAGAATCACGGCAGTTGCTGGCGACGCAGCCGGAGCGGAGTCTGTTCCTGGCGGGGCAGTCGGCCCGGGCGCTGATGCAGGAAGGGATTCAGCCCAGTCGCGAGGACGAGCAGGCCCTGCGCGAGGCCTTGGCGCGTGTCGGACCGCAGGCCTTGGAGGGACACCGAGGCGCGATCCGCAGCATGGCCATCAGCCCGGACAGCCGTTGGCTCGTGACCGGCAGCAGCGATCGAACGGTGCGCCTGTGGGATCTGCACGCCAGCAGTCCGGCGAGCGCGGGAATCGAGTTGCGGGGCCACGCCGAGGCCATCAGCAGCCTGGTCTTCAGCCCGGACGGGCATTGGCTGGGCTCGGCCAGCAATGATGGCGACGTGCTGCTGTGGGACCTGACCATGGCGGATCCGGCTGGCGGGGCCCGGCGTCTGCGCAGTGATTTCCGCCACATCTTTGTCATGGCGATCAGTCCCAACGGACGGTGGCTGCTGGCCGGCGGCGAAGGGACCACGAGCGGCGGGCTGGCCTGCCTGTGGGACCTGGGGGCCGCCAATCCGGCTGCCGAGCCGCGCGCCCTGCGCGGACATGACGCGGCCGTTCGCGTGGGGATCTTCACCCCGGACGGTCAATGGGCGGCCTCTGGCGGCGAGGACAAGACCATCCGCCTGTGGCGATTGGAGTCGCAGTGCCCGGCGGCCGAACAGGTCGTGCTCCGCGGCCACGAGGGCTGGATCACCACGATGTGCGCCACGCCCGACAGCCAGTACCTGTTGTCGGGCAGCCACGACGGAACGGCGCGCTTGTGGAAATTGACGAGCGCTGATCCGGCCCAGACGCCCATCGTGCTGTCGGGCCATCAGGGCTGGGTCGCCTCTGTGGCGGTGAGCGTCGACGGCGGCTGGGCGGCAACCGGCAGTCACGATGGAACGGCACGCCTGTGGGATCTGCAAACGGCCAAGCCGGCCGCCAACAGCCGCGTGCTCAGTGGTCACAGCGACGGGATTCGAGCGGTGTCTTTCAGCCCGGACGGGCGGTGGCTGGTCACGGGCAGCGCCGATCGTTCGATCCGGCTGTGGAGCCTGAAGAGCGCGGACCCGGCCAAGGGGCCCATGGTGTTGCGCGGATTGCCGGCTCCCATCGACAGCCTGGCCATCAGTCCGGACAATCGTTGGCTGGCCACCACCAGCAGCGGCAGCCTGGACACCGGCGAGCAAGGCATGGTTCACTTGTGGGACTTGCAGTTGGATGGACTGTTGGAGACGGCGCGCGTGGCTGGGGCCAAGCATCTCTCGCCGGAAGAACAGAGCCAGGTGTTGCTGGAAGCGGCACAACGCCACGAGCGGCGGAAGTAGAAGCGGCGGCTGGCGGCAACGGGTGAAGCCAACATCGTCCACGATCGATCTGCGGCCGCGCGCAGAAAGAGACTTGTCGGGTGTCAGAAGAGGAGTGCCGCAGTTGTCCTGTTCATTGCCCGGGAAAACCGGCCTCACGGCATTCCCTGCCGGAGATGCAACAGGACGTTGGCTGAAATTGCGCACCAAGGGCGCGCGGGCTGCGTCCGAGCCGCTCAGTCGCGATGCGGGGCCGCTGGACTTCGGGCCACGGTAATCTCACCGGCCAACGCCCAGAAGGTCACAAACAGAACGACCAGTGCAGTGTGCAGTGCGTCCAAAGGCATTGGGCTTTCCGGTGAAGCAAGAGGTAGCGGCGCCGGCGCACAGATTGCCGCCGGCGAGCCGATGAGAGCAGTATCGGTTGCCTCGCCAGATTGTCTCAAGTCTGTCGTTGCCGCACGGTAGACGCTCGGTGACCGATGCGGCCCTTACGTCCGGCAGCGGCGATCCGACTGCGCGAGCTTCTCCAGTCGCTTCGCTCGAACGCCGTGGCAAGACCCTGGAGGGCAAGGGAAACCACCGTCTCCAGGAGCGGCATGCTTCCGAGAGTCGCGCAGGCTGCGCATGGATCCATGCCGGCGCAGTCAAGGATCGCAATTCCAGGGCTTGCGCGCCGAGCGATGCCTGGCAAGGTGGACCTCAAGGGTGCAGAAAGGTCTGGGCGCGGCGCGCCGCTTTGGCGCTGTGGATCTTGAACTCCATCTCCGCCTGGCATTTTCGGCCCCAGGACTCCAGCTTACTGCACCAATCCAAGGCCTTCTTGTCGTGCAGCGTGAGGCTTTGGACCTCCTGCTCGCGCACGCCGTGGGACAACTGGCGAAACAGAGCGGCCAGGTCCAACATGCGCAGGGCGATTTCGTCCAACCGATCGGGCGTGTAGGGCTGCAAGGTCATGAGGGCGCGTCTCCCATTGCCGTCGAGCACCGGTCGCGGGACTGCCGGACGCTGCGCGGCAGTCATCCCCAGCGACAGAAAAGGTGCCCGTCACTTTGACTTAAATTATGTCTATTTTGCCCTTCACTAACAGTACACAAACTGGCGTGTCTTTGTGTTGTAACTATGTACCTTTCGTGCTAGTTTGCCGCGTGTGATTTGGCACTGGCCGCAGGGTGGAAGACGCGTCCAGGAGAGTGCTTCTTGCGGGGAAGTTAGGCTGGGGGCGGGGTATTGAGCGCTGTTGTGAGCGCGTCGCGGACGCGCGGAGGAGGGGACCATGCTTGAGCTGGCAAGGGTGCAGGAAATTCGACAACTATTGGCCGAAAAGCGGCTCTCTCAACGCAAGATCGCCACCACGCTGGGCGTCAGCCGCGGCACGGTTCTGGCCATTGCGCGCGGCCCTCACGCCCGAGAGACGCGGCCCATGACCCGCGAAGAGGATCTGGAGGAACGCATCGGCCCGGTGGAGCGTTGTCCGACGTGCGGCGGCCGGGTGATCATGCCCTGCCTGTTGTGCCATGTGCGGCGACTCCAGCAGCGACAGAAGCAGCGCCGCCGATTGGCCGGGGCGTCGTCCGGGCGGCCGCAGCCATCGGGCCTGCGGCCCGCGGTGTCCGGCGATGCCTGCTCGGCCACTCAATCCACTGCCTGTCCGATGCCTTGAGGCTTGGGCAACTCGCGTGGCGACCGCTGCCGCTACTCTTGGAGCCGGTCCCAGAACCTGTTGGCAACTCAGTCTTGCCGGGCCGTCCGACCTGGCAGGGACCGTTCTGGGGCAGGTTCTTGGTGTACGCGGATCTGGGCCACCCAGATCTGGCTGTCGGACCCGCCAAAGCCAAACTGTTGCACTGCACGCTCGCGCCAGAGGGCTTTGGCGGGGACACGGAACACAAGCGTGTCCCACTGGGCCTTGCCGGAGAGCTTTGTTTCGGGCCGGACGCTCGTCCATTGTTGACCGCTGGCGGTTTCGACGGAAAGGCTAAAGGGCTTGGATTCTCCCCAGACGTCCATTTCCACCGTGACCGGCCGGGCAGGATCGGGCACGCTGCCCAAAAAGGTGGCCCAACCGGCGGCGTGGTCGCCGGGGCCGGTCTCGTCGGAGTTGCGGCATTCGCGCCCACCTTTGGTCTCCTTTTTGCCGAAGCCGCGCGCCGGAACGCCCAACTGCACGACGGCGCCCCATTGATCGACCAGCCTGGCGGCCTCGGGCACGCGGCAGAAGCCGAGTGCTTTGTGCGCCGCGGCCACGGCCTTCTGCATAGCGTCCAAGGACTCGGCTCCGCGGCTGTGCTGATCGATGGCTTTGATCATCCAGTAGCCGTAGCGGTAGGTCTTGCACAACTCGGCAATGCGTTCGGCATAGGGTTCGTCGGTGGCGGCCTTTTCGGCCTGTTCCAGGGCGGCCAGGGCGCGATCCAGTTCGGCCTGATTGTACAGGCCCGGCACCTGGCGGGGCGGATTGTCGCTGTAGGACTGGCCCGTCTTGCGCACCGCAGTTTCCACGGCCGCGTAGAACTGGGCGACATGCGGGGCGCCCGGCCCGAACATGTGTCGCGTCCAGTCGTCGGCCAGGGCGTCGGGGTTGGCCGTCGGGTCCCACAGCAGGCGGCCGATCACGTAGTACAGCGGTCCGTCGAGGCTCCAGTCGCTCAGGCTGCTCTGGCAGTAGTAGCGGCGCACGCCCAGGGCGTGATAGTGCTTCACATCGGCGGCAAAGGCGTGCAAGACAGGCCGCGGCAGACGCCACCACATGGACTTGCTCACGTAGCTGTAGATCATCAGGTCCGGGCAGACCTTCATCCAACGCTGCAAGAGGTCGTTGAACTGCACGTTGGCCGGGGAACTGGGGTCGGCGATCGGGCGGCTGTAATCGGCCGGCGCGTAGTGGCACAGGAAAGGCACCACGTTGGGCCGGGGGCGGATCGTGTCCGGCGGCTCGGCATAGTTGATGTAGGCCAGCACCAGCAGTTTCTTATCGGGATGCTTGCGCGCCACGCGGTCCGCCACTTCGTTGGCAAACCAGAACACGCGGTCGCCCACGAAAGGCTTTTCCTTGCCCAGCCCCTGCCTGGTCGTGCGCGCCTGGCAGAACTTCTGATCCAAGGCCATGCACTGCGCACACTCGCACCAGCCGCCGTCGTCGTTGGGGCTGATGGAGACCAACTGCGCCGCCGGGTTGGCGTCGAATGTGCGGATCACATTGGCCGCAAATTCATCGGCGATGCCCGGGGCCGTGACGCAAAGCTGCCCGCGGTGATGGTCCGATGGCTGACGCTCGTCGCGAATCAAGGGGAACCACTGCGGATGTTCCGGGAAGTACTTCTTCGTGGGCAGGATCTGGTTGTAGGCATGCACACCGCGGATGCCATCGGGCCAGAATAGGCAATCGCCGTTCTGCGTGGCCGTTTCCGGCTCGTACAGGCCGTTGAATCCCAGCTTCAGCCCCCAGGCTTCTTGTTCAGGCTTGTTGGCCTTGTACAGACGCCAGACAAAGGCGGGACGCGTGTCGACGTTCAACGCGCTGATCGCCAGTCGGGACAGACGCGGGATGAACTCGTGCTGGGGCGTCAGCCAGCGGCAGCCCAGGTGCTCAAGCAAACGATAGACGGCGAACAGCGTGGCCCGCTCGCTCGCACCGCAGACCACCAGGCCATCGGGCGTGGATCGCAGCAGCACGCGCTCCGATTGCGAGTCGAATCCCGCCGGCAGGTGCTTGCGCGCAGCGACCGTGAGGCCCACGTGAATCAAGTTTCCCTTGAAGGTCTGCCCTTCGGCGACCACGGGCAAGGCCGCGCCGGCGATCTTCTGGACGTAGTCGGCCAGTTCAGCCGCGGCCCGCGCCACCGTGGGCGAGGGATTGGGGGGAGTGACGATCGTGGCGCGCGGTTGGCCGGACTCGACCAGGACCAGTTCCGGGGCGGAGCAGAACAGGGCGAGGGTCAGGAGACTGAAGGGCATGGCGTCCTCCGGAGGGTTGGGCGGAATCGGGCGTGGATGCGGCCGGGCCGCTGTCACGGTCGGGGAGCGAGTCGTGGATATCGTTTGTTATCGATAATCAACGATTGTAAACCGATCCAGCCGGCGCAGGCAAGTCAAGCAGGCAGAATCGGGGGGCAATGGGGCGCTGGGAAGCTTGGTTGGCGCACACGCCGCCTGACGAAAGTCTCGGGCCCGAAGGGCCTCCATTCATCAGCCCTGGGCGCAGCCCAGGGGACCGGAAGGGAGAATGGTGCCCAGCCCTGCAAGGGCGAGACAATCCTCCGTTGCGAACGCCTCGTTTTACCCTTTCACGGCGAAGATCTGCATTGGGCAACCATCCCCTGGGCTGCGCCCAGGGCTGGTGGATCTGAGCCTTTCAGGCTCACCGCACTGGTGTCTCGCGTCTTCTGTGGCAAGCGACAGAAAGGCCCTCAATAATCGCGGAAGGGGCCGCGCGGTTCGGCCGTCTGCATGGTCTGCTTCCAGGCGGCAAACCGCTGCTGGACCATCTTCAGGATTTCGGGTTTCTCCTGGGAAAGGTCCTTTTCTTCGCTGATGTCGGTCGACAGGTCGAACAGGCCGTTGCCGGCCGCCGACTCGACCCACTTCCACTGGCCCACGCGCGCGCCCTTGTCGTCGCGTCGCTGCCAGAACATCTCTTTGCGCGGCGAGGGGCTTTTTCCGGCCAGCACGGGCGTCATGTCAAAGCCGTCGAGGACCACGTCCTTGGGCGGTTGGACCGCGCAGGCCGCCAGGACCGTGGGGAAGACCTCCAACGAAGTGAGGAACTCATCGCATACCCGGCCTGCCGGCAGATGGCCGGGCCAGCGCACGATGCAGGGCACGCGGATGCCGCCGTCGAACATCTGCCCCTTCTTGCCGCGGAGCGGGTAGTTTTTGTCCTGGCTGGCGCCGCCATTGTCGGAGAAGAAGATGACCAGCGTGTTGTCGGCCAGCTTGCGCTGCTCCAAGCGGTCGAGGATTCGGCCGATCGACTCGTCCATGCAGTTGATCGCGGCCCAATAGCCGATCCGTTTGCGCTCTTTTTCGTTCTTGGTGGCCGGGTATTGGCGGATGTACTCGTCCGGTGCTTGCACAGTGCCCTTGACCGGCGGATCGAGGCTCGACGAGCCGTGCGGCGCGTTGTAGGGCACATAGACGAAGAAGGGGCGATCCTGGTGCTGATCGATGAATCGCAGGGCCTCACGTTCGAACAAGTGCGTGCAGTAGGTCCCCTTGTCTGCGGTGGTCAGGTCGTTGCCCCGGCGCATGGAGGGCACGCCGTAGCGCTCATGGGTTACGTAGTCGATGCCCGTGTTGGCGAAACCATAATAGTCGTCGAAGCCGCGTGCCAGCGGCAAGAATCGCTTGAGTTGGCCCAGGTCCCACTTGCCGTAGATCCCGCTGGCATAGCCTCCGGAGCGCAGCACGGCCGGCAACAGCACTTCGCGCTCGTCCATGCCTAGGATCATCTCCGGGGACACGGCGTATTCGTCGGCCGCGTAGCGGTGGCCGTAGTTGACCATGTCGTTGCGGTACATATCGTAGGTGCCATTGCGTTGCGGATAACGGCCTGTCAGCAGGCTGCCGCGCGAAGGCGTGCAGGCCGGCCAGGTGACGTAGAAGCTGGTCAGACGCACGCCACCGGCGGCCAGGCGATCGAGATTGGGCGTCTTGACGTCGGTGCTGCCGAAGCAGCCCAGGTCGTGATAGCCCTGGTCGTCGGAGACGATGATCAGCACGTTGGGCCGCTGCGCAGGAGCGGCAAGGCCGATCGACGCCACAAGAATTCCCAGCAATCCAATTCCGCTCGTAAAGCTGCGCGTCATGGCTACTCCCTGTTTATTCTTGGTTATGGAAGTCTCGATGGCTGTGGGGCCAACCGGTGACTCGGCCGTTTGGCGGCGGGGTGCTGACCTGCGCCGCGGTGGCGAAGTCTTACGTCTCGGTGGGGCAGGTTGGCAAGCTGCCCCACGGTGCCAAGCTGCCCCACGGTGGCGGCTTGACGTCTGGGCTTCGGGCACATGCCCCCGTCCGAGTGGGGCGAAGTGCAACGCCGATTCTAGCACAGTCCCAGACCGATCGCGAACACCTGGCTTCCTGGTGGCCGTAGCGGTTCCAGGGCCGGTTCCTTATCATGAAGGGGATGATCGAGAACTGCTACGAATTCGACGTGATTGTGGTGGGCGGAGGCCATGCGGGCGCCGAGGCAGCGGCCGCGGCAGCACGCATGGGGGCACGCACCGCCTTGCTCACGGCCAACCTGGACACCATCGCGCAGATGAGCTGCAACCCGGCCATCGGCGGGATCGCCAAGGGGCAGATCGTGCGCGAGGTGGATGCCCTGGGCGGACTGATGGGACGCGCGATCGATGCCACGGGCATCCAGTTCCGCATGCTCAACCGGCGCAAGGGGCCGGCCATGCATGGTCCTCGCGCCCAGGCCGACCGGCGGCTCTATCAGATCGAAGTCAAGCGTCTGCTGGAGGACCAACCCGGGCTGGCGCTGCGCCAGGAACTGGTCGAAGATCTGCTGACGGAGCGCAGCGGCGACCGGCCCAGGGTGACCGGCGTGCGCGTGCGCGGCGGGAGCGTCTATCGGGCCCCGGCCGTGGTGCTCTGCGCAGGGACCTTCATGCGTGGTCTGTTGCACGTCGGGTTGGCGACCTTTCCCGGCGGCCGGATGAGCGAAGAGACCGACGCGGGGCTGAGCCTGGCCTTGGAGCGGTTGGGGTTGCGTCTGGCACGCTTCAAGACCGGAACCCCGCCCCGGCTCAACGGCCGGACGATCGACTTCGCGCGCCTGGAATTCCAGCCGGGCGACGAGTGCCCTCAGCCGTTTTCCTTCTTGACCGAGCGGATCGAGCAGGCGCAGTTGCCCTGCTGGATCACCTACACCAACGCAGCGGTTCACGCGTTGATCCTGGCCAATCTGGACCGTGCGCCGATGTACACCGGCCAGATCACGTCGACCGGGCCGAGGTACTGCCCCTCGGTGGAAACCAAGGTCGTACGCTTTTCCGAAAAAGAAAGGCACCAGATCTTCCTGGAACCAGAGGGGCGGCACACCCAGGAGTATTACGTCAACGGATTGGCGACCAGCCTGCCGCGCGACGTCCAGGAAGCCATGGTCCGGGAGATTGCGGGGTTAGAGCGGGCTGAGATCGTGCGCTACGGCTACGCCATCGAGTACGACTTCATCCCTCCCGAGCAATTGCAGGCCACGCTGCAAACCAAGTCGGTTGACGGGCTGTATCTGGCCGGGCAGGTCAACGGCACGACGGGTTACGAAGAAGCGGCGGGCCAGGGCCTGCTGGCCGGTGCGAACGCGGCCCTCGCCCTTCGCGGCCAAGGCTCTCTGGTCCTGGACCGCAATCAGGCCTACATGGGAGTGATGATCGACGACCTGATTACGCGCGGCGTTGACGAGCCCTACCGCATGTTTACCAGCCGGGCCGAGCACCGTCTGGCGTTGCGCCACGACAACGCCGACCGGCGGCTCACTCCGCTGGGGCGCGCGGTGGGCCTGGTCGATGATGTGCGATGGGCTCGGCTGGAGGCGAAACAACGGCAAGTCGCGGAGGCCATGCACCTGCTGGAGACGACGCGTGTGGGGGAAAACACGCTGATCAAGTTGCTGCGGCGGACTGAGGTGAGTTGGGAAGACATGCTGCGGCTGGCGCCGTCTCTGGGGAGCGTGCCGGGGGGCGTGGCGGACCAGGTGCTGTACGACGTGAAGTACGCCGGTTACCTCAGCCGCCAAGCTGTCCAGGTCGACCGGCACCGCCGCCTGGCCCAACGACGAATCCCGGAAGACTTCGACTTTGCGTCGGTTGAGCACCTGCGTGCCGAGGCTCGGGAAAAGTTCCTGCGGTTCCGTCCGGCGGACCTTGCGCAGGCCAGCCGGATCAGCGGAATCACGCCGGCGGACCTGACTGTCTTGCTGGCGAAACTCAGCGGGCGATAGCGGGAAGGCCCCCTGAATTGTCCCTGGCAGCTTTTTCCTGTGTATGTAAGCGATTGTGTGGTAAGCGGTTATGTGCGGAATAGTTGTATTGACACGTTTCGGAAGATAGTTATAATCTACCGCAATTGGCAAGCTCGGCAATGTCGGCAGCGTCGGGTGAGCCTACGGGTTGTATCAAGTTTCGGGACATAAGCAGTCTGCGAACTCAAGGCGTTTTGAACCAGTTTCGGCATGGAGGAACGAAAACCCGATTGCGTTCAGCCGACATCATTTCGGGTTTTTGACCGCGACCCACTAGAAAAGGAATGGTTAACTGGCGATGAAGACTGTGTTCACGACCGGCGAGGCGGCCAAGATCTGCAAGGTTAGCCAACAGACAATCATTCGTTGCTTCGATTCCGGGCAACTGAAAGGATTCCGGGTGCCGGGCAGCCGGTTCCGCCGAATCCCCCGCGAACAATTGTTCATGTTCATGCGGGACAACGGAATTCCCACCGACGCGTTGGAGAGCGGCAAGCGCAAGATCCTGATTGTCGACGACGACGGCGAATTGGTCGAGCTGATCACCGACGTGTTGGAGCGCGACGGTCGATTCGAGGTTCGCTCGGTCAACAACGGCTTCGACGCCGGGATGATGGTCAAGGAGTATCGGCCGGACCTGATCGTCCTGGACGTGATGCTCCCGGACATCAACGGCAAGGAAGTCTGCCAGCGCGTCCGCAGCGACAAGACCATGGACGATGTGAAGATCATTTGCATCTCCGGCATGGTCGAGGAAGACAAGATCGGCGAACTTCGCGCCGCTGGGGCCGACGACTTCATGCACAAGCCGTTTGAAGTCGAGAAGCTGGTGGAGCGGATGTGCGGTCTGTTGGACCTGGAAATCGTATCGGTCGCCTGAATTGCTCGATTGGATCCTGCATTGGCAGTGAACGCGGGTCTCCGCGCGGGGCCCGGTCCGCTCGGCCAGGCACTGGTGGCCGAGGGCATTGGCGGTGTGGCGATCCGTAGCATCGGTGGCTTTCCACGGTGATCGTCCGTTGGTGCGCTGAGTGTGTTGCTGCGCGCGGCACCGCGATCGTCTCCTTTTCTGCCACGCCTGCTCATGCGCCGCTCGCTTCCGCTGCCTTTGGATGGCCGTATCTGCTGGTTTCCGCTGGCGGATCGGTCGGCATTGGCACTGGAGCGAGTCTGGTTGGGGGCCCCTGACCCGGCCGAGGCCTTGATCGATTGTCTGCAGGTCGACCCGCCGCTGCTGCTGTGGGCCGTGTGGTGCCGATGGCGCGATGCGCGGCAATGGGGGCCCACGGCACGCGAGACGGCGGACTGGCTGCAGGGGCACTTGCCAGAGTTGCTGGGACAGCCCGTCGCCTGCGAATCGCGCGAAGATGGGGCGGCGATTGCGGCGCAAGTGGAGCAGGACCTTCTGCTGGCCGAGGTGGCGCACGCCTTGGCGGCCGAGCAGGACCCCGCTCAGGCCGAGGCGGCTCGTTTCCTGGGCCTGGTGCGGCATGGGCCGCAATGGCTGGCACTGCTGGGCTGCTCCGGCGGCTCGCCGCTGCCGTGGCAGGAGTTGCTGGAGTCGCATCCCGGCGCGGCGCCTGTGGCGAGCGCCGTGGAACGCCTGTCTGCGGCGGAGGCGCAGGATCGGCTGGTCCTGGAGGCACGCCACCGGGCCAAAGCGTTGCGCGAGCAATGGCTGGCTGCGGTCCCCTATCCGCCCGAGTTGCTGACGCGTTGGGCCGTGAAGCTGGCGCGCCTGGCCCAACTGGAACAGCGCTTCGAAGAGACGCTGGAGCGGGAGAAGCTGACGGCGATGGCCGAATTCGCGGCCGGGGCAGGCCACGAAATCAACAATCCGCTGACCGTGATCGCCGGCCGAGCGCAACTGTTCTTGCGCGAGGAGAAGGACCCGGAACGCCGCCGCGAGCTGGCCCTGATCAACGCCCAGGCGATGCGCGTGTACGAGATGATCGCCGACATGCGGCTCTTCGCCCGTCCCCCCGCGCCGGAACGCAAACCGTGTGACCTGGTCGAGTTGGTTGACCGAGCGCTGAGCGAATTGGCTGCTCGGGCCGCCGAGCAGGAGACCTCGCTGGGACGGCGAACGATCGAAGGACCGGTTTTGCTGTGGGCCGATCCGACCCAAATGCTCGTGGCGATCAAGGCCCTGTGCGTCAATGCCTTGGAGGCCCTGCGGCCGGGCGGGCAGGTGGAGGTGGAGTTGGGCTGCCAAGGCGATTGGGCCACGCTTTGCGTCAGCGACAACGGCCCTGGCTTCGGTCCCGAGGAACGGCGACGCCTGTTCGACCCGTTCTTTTCCGCACGCCAGGCCGGGCGCGGGCTGGGCATGGGGCTGTGTAAGTGCTGGCGGATTGTGACTGCGCATGGCGGGCGGATCGACGTGCAGGGCGAGCCGGCCCACGGGGCGTCGTTCACGATCCGGCTGCCGTGCGGCAAGCCGCTGGATTGACGCCCGTGCGGCGCGCACGATCTCCAACCGCGGCCCGAATCGGGTATCATACGGGTATGAAACCGCGCGCATCTCATCTGGCACTTCTGCTGCTGGGCGCCTACCTGGTGCTGTTCCTGGGCGTGCGCCTAAGCAGCCTGGAACGCGACGGCACGGTCTTGTATCGGGCCGATCTGTTCTGGTTTCTTGTCCAGCCCGAGTGGTTCGTGCCCAATTGGTTCGGTGGTTCGCTGCTGGTGGCCCTGCTGCAACGGGCCCTGATCTTGTCTGTGGCCGCAGCGCTGGGCCTGGCCGCGACGGCCACCGGTTGGTTGCTGTTGCACGCTTCTGCCATCGACAAGGAACTCGACCGGCTGGAGACCTTCGTCTTCGCCACGGCGGTCGGATTGAGTCTCTGGTCGAGCTATGTGCTGGTGATCGGGCTGCTGGGAGGGTTGGACGAACGGGGGCTGTTGCTGCTCCCGTGCCTGGCCATCCTGTGGCTCGCCGCTCGGCGCTGGCGCGGTCGGGAACGGCCGACCGCGGCCGAAATGCCGCGCCCTGTTACCGGCTCTCGATGGAACGGCTGGGCTTGCTGCGCGCTGCTCTTCGCCGGGCTGATCGTGCTGGGAAGCATGCTGCCGCCGTCGGATTTCGACGTGCGCGAGTACCATCTGCAAGCGCCCAAGGAGTTCTATCAGCAGGGACGCATCGACTTCTTGCCCCATAACGTGTATGCGAACATGCCGTTGGGGGCCGAGATGTGGCCTCTGGCGGCCATGCTGCTGACCGGCGACTGGTGGTGGGGCGCCCTGGTTGGCAAGACGTTGATTGGGAGCATGAGTTTGCTGGCCGCCTTGGGACTGGTGGCTGCCGGCCGACGTTTCTTCTCGCCGGAGGCGGGCATTCGCGCAGCGCTGGTCTACCTGGCCACACCCTGGATTATCCTGGTGTCGATCCACGGCTTGATCGACGGCGTGGTGGCCTGCTATAGCCTGTTGGCCGTGTATGCCATGCTGCTGGCCCGGCGAGCTGGGACCGATCGCTTCCGACTGCTGCTCCTGGCCGGGTATCTGGCTGGGGCGGCGGCCGGGTGTAAGTATCCGGCCGTGCTGTTTGTGGTGCTGCCGTTGACGTGCTGGGCCGGCCTGGATGTGGTTCGCAAGCCGCGAAGTTGGAGGCCCGTGGGCATTCTGTTGCTGACCGCGCTGGCCGGGGGCGGACTGTGGTACGCCAAGAACGCGGCGCTTGCCGGCAATCCCACCTATCCGCTGCTGTATTCGGTCTTCGGCGGCCGGACGCGGACCCCGGAGAAGGACCATCAGTGGACCGAGGCCCATCGGCCCAAGGATTTCTCGCCCCAGGCTCTCGGTAGCGACCTGGCGCGGATCGGGTTGCGCAGCGAGTGGCTTTCCGGGTTGCTCATGCCTTTGGCGGCGATTGGATGGCTGGTGTCCTTGCGGCGCCAGGCCGACAAGCGGTCTTCACGCTCTTCCGAAAGCGAATCGCCAACCCGGCGGACAGCCTGGCTGCTGGCCGGATGGTGTCTTTATGTCATCACAGCCTGGTGGTTGTGTACGCACCGCATCGATCGCTTCTGGATCGTGGTGCTGCCGCTGCTGGCCCTGCTGGCGGCCGAAGGCTGGCTGGCCTGGAGCGACCGCACATGGCGCATTGGTATCGGGGTGCTCCAGGGCGTGGCCTTGGCGTGGAGTTGGCTGGCCGTGGTCACGGGCGCCTTGGGCAGCAATCGATATTTCGCCACGCTGGACGAACTGCGCGTTGATCCGCAACGAGTCAGCGCCTGGCATCGCTACTTCAACGAGCACGTGAAGCAGGGCAAACTGCTGTTGATCGGCGACGCCCAACCGTTCGATCTGGAGATGCCCGTACTCTACAACACGTGCTTCGACGACTGTCTCTGGGAAAAACTAGCCTATCGCGAGTCCCCTGGCGCCCTTCACGAGCGATTGAGGGAAGAAGGGATTACGCACCTCTTCGTGGACTGGGACGAAATCGCGCGTTATCGCAGCCCGGGCAACTACGGTTTCAGCTCATTCGTGGGGCCAGGCTTGTTTCAGAGCCTCGTCAAGGAACGCGTGTTGGAACCCTTGCCGGTGATCGAAGGCAGCGGGGGTCGGGGCTACAAGGTTCGGTGATCGCGGTACAAGGCCCTTCTGCAGACAGAATGGTTGCCCTCGCCAGCCAATCCCCCATCTTCACCTCTTGCCAGCCGGCGGCGGCTTGAGTAGGCTCGGAATTTTCCAGCCCCGAGAGTCGCTGTGAACTTCGGCATCCCGGCAACCCACTGCAATCCGTCCAACGCGGCCGCCCACGATCCCCAGCGATTGCTCGGCGTCGTGCGCCACGCGGCCCAGCGCCTGGTGGCCAATCTGGAGCAGGCCTGTCGCCTCACCGGCCACTGGTCCAACGCGGCCCAGACCGCGGCCCTGGTCGATGGGGCGCTGGCTAACTGCATGCAGGCCCTGGCCGACACGGGCTGCGTGGGCGAGGCCAACCGCCTGCCGTCGAACGAACTGTGGCAGATTGCCGGCCATCGGCTGGAGGTCGGCTGGCTGCAGCACCGCGCTCGTTTCAAGCCGCGCGGCTATGCGGGCGATTACGAGTTGCTGGAGCGCATTTGTGCCCAGAAATGCTGCGCCGACCCGCTGGGCCAGGCCTTCGACGCCTACTTCCAGCGCCAGGCCGCACCGCATGCCGTGCGCTGCCGCACGCAGGCCGTGGCCGCGGCGATCGTGGCCCAGGGCCTCACCCGTGTCTCGCTCCCCTTCCGCGTCGTCAGCGTCGGCTCCGGGCCGGCCCAGGACGTGTATCAAGCCCTGGCCGTCCTGCCCGAATCCCGCCGCCAGAGCATGCAAGTCGTGCTGCTGGACCTGGACCCCGACGCGCTGGATTTCGCGCGCCGGCGTCTGGCGCCCTTGCTGCCGCAAGCAGCCTTGCACTGCCTGCACGAGAACCTGTCGCGCCTGCCCGTCCGGCCCAAGAAGGCCCAACTCCTGGCCGCGGCCGACGTGTTGGTTTGCACCGGGCTGTTCGATTATCTGGACGACGCCAGCGCCGTGGCCATGCTGCGGCTGTTCTGGCAGCAATTGGCCCCGGCCGGGCTGATGCTGGTGGGCAACTTCGCCCCGCACAATCCCACGCGCGCCTACATGGAGTGGATCGGCAACTGGTACCTGATCTACCGCACGCGTCAGCAAATGATCGACCTGGCCCTGCAAGCCGGCATCCGCACCGAGCATTTCGCCATCGCCGCCGAGCCGATGGGCGTGGACCTGTTTCTCAGCGCCAGGAAGTGAATTCGGAATTCGAGGCCCAACGGGCCCGCGGGCAGCTTTCAGCTTTCAGCAGTCAGCGGTCAGCGGTCAGCGGTCAGCAGTCAGCAGTCAGCGGTCAGGCAATCCGACTTCCGCATTCCGGTTTCCGCATTCCGACTTCCCAAGCCTACTTCCGGCTCTGGGCGATGTGTTCCGCGATGGCCGCCGCGGTCGCTTCCTGCAGCTTCTTGGACTGGGCGTGTCCCATCAGCGGCTCGTTGACGATCTGCTTCTTGCCTGGCCAGTTGTTGTAGGTGGAATACACGCTCGACGGTGGACAGGTGTTGTCGATGAATCCCACGCTGAAGATCGCCTGGGCCTTGCTGCGCGTGGCGAAGTTCATGCAGTCGAAATAGCGCGCCACCTGGAGGACCGTGGGGTCCGGTTTACCGTCCTGGTCGGGAACCAGTTTCGGCCAGCCGTTGATCCGGCCGATGGCCTTGCCCGAGTGGTCGCAAATCGCCGGCACGCCGGCGGAGATGAAGGTCACCTGCGGATCCAGTCCGGCCGCGGCGATGGACTGCCCGCCGCCTTGGCTGCTACCGCGCACGATCAGCACCTTGCCGTCCCACTCCGGCTGGCTGCGGAGGAATTCCATGGCGCGCACCAGGCGCAGAAACATGCCCAGGAAATAGCACTTCTGGCGATCCTCGCGTCCCAGGCTGCGATAGTCCTTCAGTTCGCCGTCCTTCAGTCCCTCGTAAAACGCCTTGGGCTGGCCGTTGGCAATGCCGTGGGCGTTGATGTCCATGCCCAGGGCCTTATATTGCTGCGCAGCGCTGGCGGCTCCGCCTAGCGACGAGTCGCGCACGCCGGCCCCATGCACGCTGAGGATCGCCGGCAGGCTCTTGGGCTTGGCGCCCACCGGCCGGGCAAAATAGCCCGACACGGGCCGCGGCGGCACGCAGGGAATCTGCACGTCGAAGCACTCCACTCCCTCGACCGGCGACTTGACCGGCGTGAGCGTGGGCTGCATGGGCACGGCCGCCAGGCGCGCCTTCTGGGCCGCCCAAAAGGCGTCGAAGTCTTCCGGCACCGGCAGGCTGGGCTTGAGCTGCAGCGGATCGAACCCGGCCCCGGCCATGGCCGTCACCTGTTTCTTGTCCTTCCCGGTGTAGATCACGCGGCACTTGAGAAAGCCCGGCTCGCCCAGCGTCCCTTCGATGGTCCCGGTACCCTCTTCCAGTTTCACGCGGCCCGTCTTGCTGGGTGGCATGCCGTCCTTGTCCAGCACATAGGTCACTTCGACACCGGTTACCGCCTCTTTGCCCTGCTTCAGACTGACGAGGAACCTGGCCGTATCGCCCACGCGGTACAACGCCTCAGGCCGGTCGGTGACGACCGTCAGTTGGCAAGCCGGCTCAGCCGCTCGGGCCGCCAGCGAACATGAGACCAACAACGCCAAAGACAGGGCGAATCGAAGTCGCAACATCGGTGTCTCCTCATTTCTTTCCCAAAGGGGCCAAACCTGCGCGGCTAAATCCCGGACGCTTCGCGGAAGCCTGCACGCGCAGCAGAGGCCCATTATGAACCGACGACAGTCCCGTTGTCCAATCGCGTGGCCTGTCCGCGGCGAGGGTGTGCCGTGTCCGACGGTCTTTGCCCCCAACTCCGACCGATTCGGTCCCCACGGTCTCCCGTGCCGCGAAGAAGACGGAGCGGATCCAACGGCCCTTGCCCCTCAGATAGGTCGTGCAACCAGGGCGACCAGCGGGAGCCCGGTTTCGCGGTGCCAACGCCACCCTCGTGTTGCCTTCCTTTTCTGAAGACCAACAGGCACCCCCCAGTTAGAGTGTTGTGTGTGCCGGAACCCCTCCTGAAGCCCGGTTTGCGAACTGCTCCAGGGTGCAGGTCGAGGTTATACTATCTCGATGCCGGCGAAGCGGGGCCTCCGAGTACGCGTCCTTGCTCCGGCGGGCTTCCCTCGTAGCGGCCACATGAAGAAGCAAGCATGACCACCTCTGCCGAGGCTCCCGGCAGTCTGCCGGGAATCTCCTCTCCGTCTTGCGCCCCGCGCGGCGAGCGCTTCCCCCTGATCGACGCCATCCGCGGCCTGGCCGCGATGGGCATCGCCTGTTATCACCTGGACCGTTACGGCCCGATCCCTGTGGCGGTCGATCCGGCCTTGCCGGAGCCGTTGGAGTGGCTTCTCAAGCACAGTTGGGTGGGAGTGCAGTTCTTCTTCGTGATCGCCGGTTTCGTTGCCGCCTACAGCCTGCGCGGGGCGCGCATCACGCCGTCCTACGTGGTCAACTTCGCCTTGCGGCGGTTGATTCGCCTGGGTTCGCCCTATTGGGTTGTGGCGATCCTCGTGGCTGGCCTCAATGTGCTGGCCATCCGCTGGCTGGGCGATGACTCGTTGGCCGGCGACGTGCCGTGGAGCCGCTTCTTCTCGCAACTGCTGTTCCTGCCTGACATTATCGGCTACGAGAACCTCTCGGCCGGGATGTGGTTCGTGGCCATCGATCTGCAGTTCGGAATGCTGCTGTTGATCTTGCTGGGCATCGCCGGCTGGCTTTGCCGCGGACGACCGGCCGGAAGCTGGCTCGACCAGTTGGCCCTTCTGGTCTTGATCGTGCCCCTGGCCATGCTGGCCCTGTTCCATTTCAACCTGGACAGCGACAACGAAATGTGGGCCCACTACTTCTTTCACCTCACGGCCTTCGGGGCTGTGGTCTGGTGGGTCCTGGAGGGCCGGCTTTCGGCGTCGGTCTTCTGGGCTTACCTGAGCATGATGCTGCTGGGCCTGGCCCTGTACTGGCGCTGGGAAGTGGCCATCGCCTCGATCGCCGGCGTCACGCTCTACGCCGCCGCGCGGAGCGGAGCTATGGCCTGGTCGGGCGGCCGGCTGTTGCAGTACCTGGGCCGGATCTCCTACAGCCTGTTCCTGATCCACTACCTGGCCCAGTGGATCGTATTGACGCTCGGCTATCGCCTGACCGGAACCCAGCCCGTGGCCGGCATGCTGTGGATGGTGCTCGCCATGGTCACCAGCCTGGCCGCCGCACACGCGCTGCACATCCTGGTCGAACAACCGGCCAATCGCCTCGCGCGCCGACTCAAGCCGCACTAATCCGAACCCCCAAAGCCCCACTCCAACCCGATCACGCGCAAGCCCCCGAGGAACGCCCATGGCCACTAACCGTGTTATCCTGTGGGGTGCGCTGCTGATGCTCGTCGGTCTGGCCGACCTGGCCCATGCCGCGGAGAAGCCGCGTACCGCCGTGAGCGTCGTGTTTGCCGGCGACGTGATGTTGGACAACGGCCCAGGTCATGCCGTGGTACACGGCGAGGACCCCTTCGCCGAGTTCGCCCCGATCTTTGCCCAGGCCGATATCAGCGTCTGCAACCTGGAGTGCGTGGTGGCCGAAGGGGGCGAACAAGAGGACAAGCCCTACACGTTCCTGGCGCCGCCCAAGTGCATTCCGTTGCTGAAGCAGCACTTCTCGGCGGTCACCGTGGCCAACAACCACTCGGGCGACTTTGGCAAGAAGGCCTTCTGCGAGCAACTGGATCTGTTCGACAAGGCCGGGCTGCCGTACTTCGGCGGTGGGCGCAACGTGCGGCAGGCGCGCGCGCCGCTGCTGCTGGAGCGTCACGGTCGGCGCGTGGCCCTCTTGGGTTACAACAGTTTCCCACCGCGGCGATTTGAGGCCGGCCCCAAGACGCCCGGCACGGCCTGGCTGATCGAAGACCAGTGCCTGGCCGAGATCAAGGCGGCGCGCACCAAGCATCGCGCGGACATTGTGATTCCTTATCTGCACTGGGGCAAGGAAGAACGCCCCAGCCCTCAGGCCTGGCAGCGGAATCTGGCCCGGCAGATGATCGACGCCGGAGCGGACGCCGTGATTGGCACCCATGCCCACGCCGTGCAGACGGTCGACTTGTACCGCGGCAAGCCGATCGTCTATAGCCTGGGCAATTTCGTGTTCGACTACTATCCGGTCGATCCGCTGGTGTTCACGGGCTGGGTCGTACGGTTGACCTTCGACGAGAAGGCCGGCGTGAACATGCAGACCTACGTTCTGGAGATCGATCGCACGGGCATCCCGCACCTGGTGGAGGGGGCCAAAGAGATCCTCGCCGAGGACCTGCCGGCCACGGCCGCACCGCCGTCCGCTCTGCCCCGCAAAGCGCCGCGCCCCTGAAGCCTCCTTCCTTCGGGGTTTGCCTGTTCCGGCCTGGGAACCGGCCGCTAGAGCTTCGCCAGGAAGTCGGCCATGGCTCGGCTGACTGGCTCGGGCTGCTCCAGGGGCGAGAGGTGGCCGGCCTGCGCGATCTCAATGAACTCGGCGTGTGGCATGGCCTGGGCCATGGCGCGCATCTCGGCCGGAGTCGACACCGCATCTTCGGCCCCCGCCAGCAGCAGGGCCGGACAGGCGATCTGGCCCAGTCGGGCCATCATGTCCTCGCGCTGGGCCATACCCCGGCTGGCGGCCGCCACGCCTGCCGGCGGCGCTTGCAGCATGGTCTGCCGGGCGCGCTGGACCAGTTCTGGGCGTTGCACCTGCGTGCTCGCGGCAAACAGTCGCGGCGTCATCTGCTCTGCCAGGAAATGGCACCCCTCCCGCTCCACGCGCTCGGCCGTCTGCAGGCGGCCGGCAGACACTTGTGGTGGATCGGCCGCCGCGCGCGTATCGCACAGGATCAACGCGCGCAGTCGCGCGGCCAAAGCGGCCCAGAAGGCCAACGCCACGTAGCCGCCCATCGAAATCCCCGCCAGCGTCACCGGCTGGCGCACCTGCAGCGCGTCCAACACGCGTCCCAAGTCCTGGGCCATCTGCGACATGGTCACGGTGCCGGCCGTAACGCCGCTGCGGCCAAAGCCGCGCAGGTCGGGCGCAATCACGCGATGCGTTTGCGCCAGCGACTCGATCTGCGCGCTCCACAGCGCATGGTCCAGGGGAAAGGCGTGCACCAGGACCAACGGGTCGCCTTGGCCCCGGTCGACCAGGGCCAACTCAATGTCGCCCACCTGGACGAAGCGCAGCGGAAGGCCGGCGTTCGACCCCTTCGCTGGGTTGCAGCGCGGTTGGCAGTTATCCATGACTTCAAGATCTCCGATCCAGGCTTGCTCAGGGTCCGCGCGCGTGCCGGGTTGGCGCCATCCTGCGACTACGGCGAACTCTTCTTCTTCCGTTCCAGTTCGCTTTGAAAGAACTCGAATTGGCGGCGGATCTGGCCTGAGTGCGGGTCGAACTGCGTGGCCTTGGCCTGGGTCTGCACGGCCTTCTCATAGTCGCCCTTGGCGTAGTAGACTCGCGCCAGCGTGTCGTAGTAGCCGCCGTTGTCGGGGCTCAATTCCAGGGAGGTCTTGGAATACCGCAAGGCCTCGTCGTAATCCCCTTCGGTGTTGCCGATCAACCAGGCGTACTGGTTGTAGAGGGTGGAATCCTCGGGGTTGGCGGCGATGTCGTTCCGCATGTCGTCGGCGGCCTTGCGAATCAGGTCCAGCGTCTTCTGGCGGTATTCCGCCGTGGCCTCGGGCAGCCGGTAACAGGCGATCAAGGCATCGATGTCCGCCGAATTGGCCGCAATGGCCTGATCGAGGTGTTTGCGCTGTTGCGGCAAGTCGCCCACGCTGCCGTAATGCGAGGCGAAGAAGTAGTGCATCCGCGAACGGACTTCCGCCAGGGTCAGTTGATTCACCTCCTCATCGCCCGGCTTGTCTTTGCCCACGGCATCCGCGACAGCCTTCAACAGTTGTCCGGCCTTCAGGTCGTCGGCCTGATCGTGCAGCAACTCGGCCAGTTCGAACTGGCACTTGATGGTCACGTATTTACCCGGCCGGCCTCGGGCGATGACACTCTCGTATTCCCGCTGGGCCCAGGGGAACATCCCTCGCTTCCACAGCCGCAGAGCGGCATAAGCGTGGATTCGCAAGTGCGGTTCCAATCCATCGGCATTCAGGTCGTGGGCTCGTTGGGCCGTCTTCTCCGCCTGCGCTGCATCACCCCGTGCCGCGTAGGACTCGGCCAGGGCATACAACAGCAACACGTTGCTGGAGAAGCGGACCGCAAACTTCGCCGAAACCTCGTCGATCAACCGCCATGCCTTCTGCCCTACCAGCCACTGCATCAACTCGACCAGCGTTTCCGGATCGCCCCGCTCCAGGTCGATCAACTGGGTCATGGCCGCCAGGGCCTCGTCGCTGTGTTTGAGCTTCTCCAGCCAGTTGACGCGGAAACGCAGCAAGGCCGAGACAATGCGCGGTTCACTCTCGGCCGGCGTGAGCCGTAGCAGTTGCTGTTCGGTCTCGATGAGCCTGGTCCAGTGCGTCAGAGCTTTCTCCGGATCCTCGCCGAACAACGCCCAGCATTGCAGCCAGGCCGCGGCCGACCGCCGGCTCGTGCCCAGGTGGTCGAGCACCAACTGGACCAACTCTTTCTTCGGCGCCTTGCCCGCCTGGTCGCGTCCCAGAATCTCCAGCGCCGCGCGCTTCGAGAGGACGTTGGACTGCTCGAACCGCACCAGCCGGCACAAGGCCGGCACCCCCTTGTTGTCGGGCAGATCGGCCAGGGCGCGCATCCGCAACTGACGCTGCTCGGCGTCCAGGTACTCGTAGTTCTGGAACTGCCGCTTCACCTCGGGTGGATCGCCGTCCAGGGTCCATTCCACCCGAATCAGCTTCAGCAGATAGCGCGCACGCGAGGCGATTTCCAGATCCTCGTGCCGCGAGGCCTCGGTCAATGCATCAAAGGCCGCGAAGCCCAAACGGCCAAGCTCTTCCTGGGCACGCTGCCGCATGAAATAGTCTTCGTGCCCAAGCTGTGCAATCAGATTGGCCAGTTTCTCGCTGCTGGCCTCATCCGCAGTTGGCGCCACGACGCCGGGCCGGGCATCGCGCTGCACCGCCCCCCAGACCGCCGTTCCCAGGGCGGCCGCAACGAACCACGCCGCCGCGCCGCGCGCCAGCGCGCAGCGTCGCATGCGGACGTTGACCGTCTCATCGGGACAAGCAGGCAGTCTCATAGTCCGATCCATCTTCAGAGGGGATCGCCAGCAGCGTGCTTCGCATGCCGGGGAAAGTGGTGTCTTCGGCGAAGACCGGAGGCGGCAAGGGCCGAGAGTCAAGATACTCCCCCGCCGGCCTGGAAGGCAAGCCGAACCGACCGGCCCCCGTTCGTTCGAACGGGCGATAGATTCTCTTATGCCGATCCCGAGAGCAGTTGCTGTACGGTCTTGTCGATCGTTTGCGGATCCAGTGGCTTGCCGTCCACGCCAAAGGTGGCAGACAAGTTTCCTTTTCGGTCGTAGAGTTTCAGGTGCGGCACGGCCCCACCAGGAATTTGGAAGCGCTGGATCGTCTGCTCGCTGGTGCCGTAGAGGCTGATGAAGTTCGCAAACGTCGCCTCCTGCGACTTGAGAAACTCCAGCACCGCCGGTCGATCCGCCGGATCGTCCACGCTCACACTGATAACCACCAACCCTTGGCTGGCCAGGCGCCGGTGCAATTCCACGTGGTGCGGAAACAGGGCCTTGCACGGCGCGCACCACGTGGCCCAGTAGTCGACCAGCACCACCCGGCCGCGATGGCGTGCCACCTCGGCCGCCAGTTGCTGTTCATCCACGACCTGCACGTCGACCACCCCTGACGGCGACAAGGGCTGCGGAGCGGGTTGCGGCTTGCCGCCGCAGCCACCCAGCCCTGCAACCCAGGCCGCCAGGAGCATCGCCCCCAGCCTTTGAGCCGGTCTCAGAACCTGTCGGCGACTCACGGCCGCTGGGCCGCCTTGCTGGGCCTCAGCGGTTCCGGGATGGGTTCTCTGTGTCGTTTGCATGGAGGGGCTCCGATGTCCCCGTGCTGGCGTGAAGCGGTTCTCTCCATTACGGAGAGACGGCATGCGTTACTTGTCGTACTTGATTCCGCAGCCGAACGCGGTCGTCTCCGCTTCCGGCGGCTTCTTGCCGGCCAGCAAGGCCTCCAGCGCATCGCGCAGATAATGCTTGGTCACGGCGCCGACCTTGCGGTTGTCGTCGATCGCACCGGTATACACGATCTTGCGATCGGGCCCCAGCACAAACACCTGGGGGGTCTTCACCGCGCCGTAGTCACGGCCGATGGCCTGCGTCTCATCGTAGAGGTAGGGGAACTGGAACCCCTTGGCCGCGGCGCGCTCCTTCATCTTGTCCAAGCGGTCGGCTTCCATCGTGTTGACATTCACGGCGACGATCTGCACCCCCTTGTCCTTATAGTCCTTGTGCAAAGCCACGAGACGCTCTTCGTAGTCCACGGCCACGGGGCAGTGATTGCAGGTGAACACCAGGACCACAAGCTTGGCCTGGGCGTAGTCGGCCAGGCCGTGCTGCCGGTCGTCGATGCCCACAATTCCCTTCCAGTTCGGCGCGGCATCGCCCACTTTCACGCCCCCCGCCTCGCTGCGGCAGGCCGTCAGGGCCATCAACACGGCAACACACACCACCGGCTTCCAGACGCGCTGCATGGCGATTCTCCTCAACAAGACAGTGATCGGGATATCACCGGTAATGATTGCCAGCAGGCCCGGTCGCGGCAAGCCCCGTACCCCTCGTTCCCGGCAGCGACTGGAGGCAACCCGGTTCCAGAGAATCCCCGCCAGTCGCGCGTGCCGGGCCGTCACCTGCCGACCGAAGCGCCAGTCGGTCATAGACTTGCCGCCGCATCCCGGCGGCTCGCGGAAGGTGGGGACTACTCGCGATTGCGGTCCGGTCCGGTGCCGTCTTCCATTCCGTCGATATACCGCCGCAGCCGTTCTAGTTCGTCGGTCACCTGGCGCAGCCGGAGCATATTCTCCACGCGCTTCAGCAGTTCCAACTTGTTGACCGGTTTGCTGAGGAAGTCGTCGCAGCCCACGGCCACGGCGCGTTCGATATCGCCCAACTCGTTCAAGGCCGTGACCATCAAGACCATGATGTCCTTGGTGGCCGGGTCCTTCTTCACGCGCTCGCAGACCTCGAATCCGCTGAGCTTGGGCATCATGATGTCCAGCAGGATCAGGTCCGGACGGTGTTGAGCGACCTTCTGCAGGGTGTCAAGGCCATCGACCGCGACCACGGTCGTGCAGTCCACCCCGCACAGGTAGGCCTCCATCAACTCCACGTTGGTCGGGTTGTCGTCGGCGATGAGGATGCAGCTCTTGGGCATAAGATCTTCTTCTTTCCGAGGTTTCTCGCCTGATCTTCCGCGACTCATGCACCGCCGGCACAGGTCCCGGCCGCATCCGCCGGCACGGGAAACTGCTCGCACAGCGCCGCCACCTCGCGACGGATCGTTTCCAGGCTGGCCAGATCCTCCGGCGCGCGCAGCGCCTGGAGAATCCACTGCCCGATCCGCCGCATCTCGTCACAGCCCATGCCCCGCGTGGTCAAGGCCGGCGTCCCCAGGCGGATGCCCGAGGGGTCCATCGGCTTGCGCTGATCGAAGGGGATCATATTCTTGTTGACCGTGATCCCGCAGCGGCCCAGGGCCTCTTCGGCGCGGGCCCCGGTGAGCCCCAAGGCCGTCACGTCCGCCAACAGCAGATGATTGTCGGTCCCGCCGCTGACCAACCGCATCCCGCCCGACAGGAACACCTCGGCCAGAGTCCGCGCGTTGTCCAGCACCTGCTGGGCGTATTGGCGAAACCTGGGCGTGAGGGCCTCGCCATAACACACGGCCTTGCCGGCGATGATGTGCATCAGCGGCCCGCCCTGCGTGCCCGGGAAAACGGCCCGATCCACGTCCTTGGCGTACTGCGACCGGCAGAGGATCATTCCGCCGCGCGGGCCGCGAAGCGTCTTGTGCGTGGTCGAGGCCACGAAGTCGGCCACCGGCACCGGGTCGTCGTGCAGTCGTGCCGCCACCAACCCCGCGTAGTGCGCCATGTCCACGAACAGCTTGGCGCCGCAATCCCGCGCAATCTGCGCGAACTCGCCGTGGGGAATTTCGCGCGGGTAGGCGCTGGCCCCAGCCACGATCATCTTGGGCTTGTGCTGGCGCGCCAAAGTCGCGATCTGGTCGAGATTGATGCGATGGTCGTCCGGGCGCACGCCGTAGCTGAGGAAGTTGTACAGCCGGCCGGAGACGTTCAGCCGCATGCCGTGCGTCAGGTGTCCGCCGTGGGCCAGGTCCAACCCCAGTACCGTATCGCCCGGTTCCAGGGCCGCCATGTACACGGCCGTGTTGGCCTGCGCTCCGGAATGCGGTTGCACGTTGACGTGTTCCGCCCCAAACAGTTCCAGGGCTCGGCGACGCGCCAGATCCTCCACCACGTCCACGAATTCGCAGCCGCCGTAGTACCGCTTGCCGGGATAGCCCTCGGCATACTTGTTCGTCAACACGCTGCCGCAGGCCTGCATCACGGCCGGACTGGTGTAGTTTTCGCTGGCGATCATCTCCAGGCCATGGCGTTGACGCTGGACTTCACCATCGACTGCCGCCCAAATCTGGGGGTCTTGTTGTGCGAGCCAATTCATTGGGCGGTTCTGCCATCCCCGGTTAGAGGTAAGAGAGGCCCGTCGTAAGGCTTACGAGCCTGACAGACCATTGTGGAAACGGGACGGCGTTTCGTCAACCGGTCCCAGGCCGCCGGCCACCAGCGGCGAACCTCGTCGCCCCCGGCCCTTGTCCAATCCAAGTTGGGGCACGATACTCGAAAGACGCCAATCCACGACCCGTTCCTGATTCCAATCCCTAATCCCTTTTCTCTGTTCCCCCTATGATCGCGATCATTGACTACGGCATGGGCAACCTTCGCAGTGTGCAGAAGGGGTTTGAGAAGGTCGGGCACCAAGCGATGGTCACCAATGACGCCCAATTGGTGCGATCCGCATCGCACGTAGTCCTTCCGGGGGTGGGGGCCTTTGAGGATGCGATCGCCGAGCTTCGCCGCCGGGATCTGGTCAAGTCCGTGTTGGATGCCATCGACTCCGGCAAGCCCTTTCTGGGCATTTGCCTGGGTCTGCAGTTGTTGTTCGATGTCAGCTACGAGAACGGCGAGCACCAAGGCTTGGGGGTCCTGAAAGGCCACGTGGCCCGATTCGAGCTGCCCGACGAGTACGCCGTCCCGCACATGGGTTGGAACCAGCTTCGGATCCGCCGACCCGCTCCCGTGCTGCAGGGGCTGGCAGAGGATACGCATGTCTATTTCGTCCACTCCTACTACGTTGTGCCCGACGATCCCGCCGTCATCGCCACCGAGACGGACTACGGCGCGCCGTTCTGCTCCATGATTTGGCGCGAAAACGTCTATGCCACGCAATTCCATCCGGAAAAGAGCCAGGCCCAGGGCCTGCGCATCCTGAAGAACTTCGCCGAGTTGAGCTGTAGCTAGCGCTGCGCACAGCGCCCTTTGTTGCGAGTCACGGTTCGTCGTCAGCAGGCCCTCCGCACGGGTGGCAATATCGCCTGGGCTGCTGTCGCGGAGCGATTGGCTTGCTTCGGGCTTTCGGGCCAGTACACTCAGGGTGCCTGGGCCGTCGTGTCGACGCCCACGGCCCCGCTGTCTTTGGATGAGAAAGGACCCACGCGATGCTCAAGTCCTGGTTGTCTTGCCCACGCTTGGCGATGCCCCTGGCTGTCCTTGCGGCGACCTTCGTCCTTGGCTCCCCCGCGAGTCGCGCCGACACGAAGCCGAACATCATCTACATCCTGGCCGACGACCTGGGCTGGGGTGAACTCGGCTGCTACGGCCAGACGAAGATTCGCACGCCGAATCTCGACCGCATGGCGGCGGAGGGCATCCGCTTCACACAGCATTATTCGGGCTCGCCCGTGTGCGCTCCTTCGCGTTGCGTGCTGATGACCGGGTTGCACGGCGGCCATGCCCACATCCGCAACAACAAGTCCACCCCGCCCGAAGGCCAAGAACCGATCCCCGACGAAGCCCTGACGATCGCCGAGATCCTCAAGGCCCAAGGTTACGCCACGGGAGCCATGGGCAAGTGGGGCCTGGGCATGGTCGGCACCAGCGGCGATCCCAACCGCCAGGGGTTCGACCTGTTCTTCGGCTACAACTGCCAGGGGCATGCCCACAACTTCTATCCCACCTACCTGTGGCGAAACCAGCAACGTGTGCCGCTGGACAATCCCGAGTTCAGCTCCAAGCAGAAACTGCCCGAGGGGGCCGACCCCAACGACCCGGCCAGCTACAAGCCCTACAGCGGCAAGCAGTATTCAGCCGACCTGTGCATGCAAGAGGCGTTGCAGTTCGTGCGTGCCAACCGCGCTCGGCCCTTCTTTCTCTTTGTGCCCACGACCATTCCGCACCTGGCCCTGCAAGTGCCCGAGGACTCGCTGGCCGAGTATCAGGGCCAATGGGAGGATCCGCCCTACACGGGCAATAAGGGCTATCTGCCGCATCGCACCCCGCGCACCGCCTATGCGGCCATGGTCACGCGATTGGACCGCTACGTGGGCCAGATCATGGCCCTGGTCAAGGAGTTGGGGCTGGACCAGAATACGCTGATCATGTTCTCCTCGGACAATGGCCCGACCTACGACCGGCTGGGCGGCAGCGATTCGGAGTTCTTCCGCAGCGCCGGCCCGTTCAGTGGCCTCAAGGGGAGCGTCTACGAAGGCGGGATCCGCGTGCCGCTGATCGCGCGTTGGCCGGGCAAGATCCGTCCCGGCCAGCTCAGCGAGCACATCTCCGCCTTCTACGACGTACTGCCTACCCTGTGCGAAGTGGCGGGCGCCAAGATCCCGCGCACCGACGGCATCAGTTTCCTCCCCACCCTGCTGGCCAGCGGACCGCAGAAGACGCACGAATTCCTGCTGTGGGAATTCTACGGCTACGGTGGACAGCAAGCCGTGCGCATGGGCGACTGGAAGGGCATCCGTCTGAACTGCGACAAGGACCGCAACGGGCCGCTGAAGCTCTACAACCTCAAGACCGACATCGGCGAGGCCCAGGACGTTGCGGCCGAACATCCGGAGATCGTGCAGAAGATCGCCGCGCTGATGGTCAGCGAGCATGCCGATTCGCCTATCTTCCAATTTGGCGCCGCGCGCAAAGTCAAGCCGGCCAAGGCCAAGAAACCCACGCCGTAGTCCATGGAAGGCCTCTCTTGGCTGCGAAGCATCCGAGCACGCCGGGCCCTGCGCGGTCCGGCCGGTTGGTTGCTGCGCGCCGCCAAAGCCGCCTGGAAGCTGGCCCGGCGATTGCCGTTGGCTAACCGCGTGCAGGTGCCGCTGCGGGTTGACGGGCACCGCATGCGCGTGCGTCTGTTCTCTTACGACGACCTGCTGACCATCGCCGAGGAGTACGAGACCTGTCTGGCGCAACGCCTGCCGCCGGCCGGCGGCACCGCCGTCGATGCCGGGGCCTTCATCGGCCGGCACACGCTGGCCTACGCCCGGGCCGTGGGACCGCAGGGCCGGGTGCTGTCCGTCGAGCCCCTGCCCGACAACTTCCGCCTCCTGCAAGGCAACGTGCGCCGCAATGGCTATCGGCAAGTCCGCTGTGCGGCCTGCGCGCTGGGCCGCACCTCGGGTCAGGTGCGGCTGGGTTACGACCGGGAAACGTCGATCGCCTCGACGTGCGGCGACTTCCCCTTGCACCTGATGGTCGCGCAACGGTCGCTGGACGATCTGCTGGCCGAGGAGCACATCGCGCAGGTCGACTTCCTGAAGATCGACGTGGAAGGCGCCGAGTTGGACGTCCTGGAGGGCAGCCGGCAGACGCTGGCCGCCAGTCCTCAGGCCCGGCTGGTCATCGAGATCCACGGCCAACCCGCCTCGTCCGCGGCGTGCCCCGTGCACGGCTGGCTGACCGAGCGAGGGTATCGGATTGAGACGCTGCGCGACGACCAGCGCCTGTTCTATTGGGCCTGGAGAGATTGAGTCGCAACACCGGGCGGCAATTGGCCGATCACGGCGGCCAGAAAGCGCGCCAGGCGATCCGCGTTCAATAGGGCCTGCTCTTTCAGATTGTACATGTCCTTGAGGCTGCCGGGCCGATTGACGATCGCTCCCAAGGCCGCCCCGAAACGCGCCGCGGAGGTCCGCTGCCGCACCAGCCGCTCCACGTCCGCCGGCAGTTCGTCGCCGACCGCGTCGAAGATGATGCGGATCGCCAGGAACCGGGCCTGTCGTTGCCGGCAGACCTCGGCCACGGCGAGGCTCTCCATATCCACGGCCAGGGCTCCATGCTGCTGGCCCAACGCGCGCTTCTCCGCAGGCGTACGCACAATGCGATCGACCGTCAGCAGACGGCCCTGTTGCAGCCGCCCCGTCTTCGCCAGACTCTGCGGGTCCAAGGTCAATTCCAGGCTCAGCCGCTGCGCGCCCTGATCCACCAGCTCGTTGGCGGCGACCAGGTCGCCGCGCTTCAAAGCCGGATCCAGCGCGCCGGCGAACCCGGACGAGATGACCCAGGCCGGCTTGTGAACATCCAACAGCAGGCGTGTCGCCTCGGCCGCCGAGCGTTGGCCGGCGCCGGAACGCACGATCACCACGCGGCGCTCGTGCAACATTCCCTGAGCGAAGACAAAGCCGCCGGCCTTGGCGATCAGAAGCCCTTGCAGCAGATCCTCCAGCCCGCCCGACTCGCTCTCCACGGCAAACACCAGGCCCACGTCGGCCGGGGGCGGCGGGGCCTTGGCTTCCTCAGCCTGTTGGGTCGCCGCGGCCAGTTGCTCCTGCGCGGCCTGGACCACGGTCTCGCGGATCTTCTCCTGGGCCAGATTCTGCAGCCAATTGCGTACAAGCCACTGCCACATGGGTCGGTAGGGACTCGCTTTGAGAGGTCCGAGGCGCGGGATTCGAAAGACGGCGGCACGCGCGGCCAAGAGTTGATTATAGCGGCCCCCTGGGCGGCAGGAGAAGCATTTCCGCAGACAACGCCAGGCTGCTCGCCCAGCGTCTCTGGCCGCCTTCTACCCCAACTGCCAAACGGCCATCTTCAGCACGTCGCGCGGGCCGCTGTCCAGCACGGCCGCCGGCTCGAAACCGCAGTGCATCAGGCAGTGTTCGCAGCGCCGGTTGTTGCCCGGCCCCAACGCGTCCCAGTCGGTCTTGTCCAGCAGTTCCTGGTAGGTGGCGTAGTGCGCGTCGGTCACCAGGTAGCAGGGGCCTTTCCAGCCGCGCACGTTGCGCGTGGGGTTGGCCCAGGCCGCGCAGCGCAGTTCCCGCTGCCCGCACAGAAAGTCCATGTAGATCGGCGTGGCCGTAAGGCGGAAGGGCCGCAGCATGCGCCGTGCCGCGCGGAACTTCTCGTGGATCTGCTGGCGCGTCATGAACAGACTCGCACTGCCGGCATTCTGCTCAAAGGCCTCGTAGCCGAACGCCGGGGCGATCATCATGCCGTCCACGCCCAACTCGCTGAGATAGCCGAACAGCACGGCAATCTCGTCCATGTCGGTCTGGGTGTAGATCGTCGTGTTGGTGTAGACGCGGAATCCTGCCTGCTTCGCCGCCTGGATGCCGCGCACCGCGGCCGCGAACACGCCCGGCCGCTCGACGATCCGGTTGTGTGTGCTCTCCATCCCGTCCAGGTGCACATTCAGGAACAGGTGGTCGCTGGGGCGGAATTCCGCCAGCTTCTTCTCCAGAAAGACGCCGTTGGTGCACAAGTACATATGTCGCTTGCGCGCGGCGATCTCTTCCACCAGCCGGCCGATCTCCGGATAGATCAGCGGTTCGCCGCCGCAGATGCTGACCACCGGCGCGCCGCACTCGTCCACCGACTGCAAGCACTCCTCCACCGATAGCCGCTGATGCACCCAGTCGGCGTATTCCCGCACCCGGCCGCAGCCGCTGCACTTCAGATTGCAGGCGTGCAACGGCTCGAGCATCAGCACCAAGGGGAACCGGGGTTCGCCGGAGAGCTTCTTCTTCACCAGGTAGGCGGTTAGCGAGCGGGTCAACGAGATTGGGAATCGCATGCTATTGGATCTTTGGGTCAGGCGGGTTTCACCAGGTGCAGATGGCTGGTTTGGCCATCCTTGCGCTTTGCCGGCCGCGGACGTTCTTCGCGAATGGCGTCCGACGCCGGATGGGCCAGCCAATGGGCCAAGGCCATCAGCGGGAAGTAGATCGGATAGTAGTGGTAGCGGAGATAGAAGACTCGCGGGAATCCTGTGCCTGTGAATTCCGGTTCGTCCCAGGTGCCGTCGCTGCACTGGTTCTGGACCAGGTAGCGGATGCCGCGTGCCACGGCCGGATGGTCGCCGTACCCGGCCGCCATGAGCCCCATCACGGCCCAGGCCGTTTGCGAGGCGGTGGGCGGCCCCTGGCCGCACAGGCGGGGATCCTCGTAGCTGTCGGCCGTCTCGCCCCAGGCGCCCGACGCCTGCTGGTGCGTGATCAGCCACTGGGCCCCGGCCTGGACCATCGAATCGTCCTTCGGCACACCCACCGCGGCCAGCCCCACCAGCGTCTGCCAGGTGCCGTAGATATAGTTCACGCCCCAGCGACCGTACCAGCTTCCGTCGGCCTCCTGGTGGCGGCGCAGGTAGGCCACGCCGCGGTCCACGCGCGGGTCGCCCACGCGCCGGCCGAATTGGCCCAGGGCCTCCAGCACGCGCGCCGTGAGGTCGGGCGTGCTGGGGTCGATCATCGCGTTGTGGTCGGCAAAGGGCACGTAGCACAGGAACTGGCGGTCGTTGTTGCGGTCGAATGCGCCCCAACCGCCGTCGTCGTTCTGCATGGCCCACAGCCAGTCCTGGCCGCGCTGCAAGGCATGCGCGGTCCGATGCACCGTGGCCACCTGGCGCCGGGCCTCGTCGGGCGATGCCGTGGCGTCCATCACCAATCGCAGTTCCGGCGGCAGCAGGTCGCCGGCCGCCCCGGCCGGCTCGAAACCGGACCGCAAGGCCATCAGGACCATGGCCGTGTCGTCGCAATCGGGGTAATAGTCGTTGGCGTACTCGAAGCACCAGGCCCCGCCCTGGCCGGCCACCGTGGCCGACCAATCGCCCGGCTTGCGGATCTCTTGATCCAGCAGCCAGCCGGTGGCCCGATCCATGGCCCGATTGTCCGCGCGCAATCCGCTGGCCGCCAAGGCACGCACGGTGATCGCCGTGTCCCAGACCGGCGACTTGCAGGGCTGCAAGTGACACGTGTCGCTGTCTGGATCGTCGATGGTCAGGGCGTCCAGTTGCTTGCGGCATTCCTGGACTTCGGGGCTGTCGTCGGCATAGCCCAGGCAGCGCAGGGCGATCCAGCTCCAGACGATCGGCGGGTAGATCGCGCCCAGGCCGTCGCTTCCTTGGAACCGTTGGAGCATCCACCGCTTGGCCGCCTCGATTGCGCGCGCGCGGAGCGGATGGAAATTGTGCCGCTGGCACCATTTCAGCAACCGGTCGCAGGTGCGGAACAGGCGATCCCAGCTCAGCAGCCCGGTCCCGCCGGGCAGGCCCGGACAGCGAAGCTCCGGCCACTGGTCGGGACTCTTGCGGAACAGCTCCCGGATGCTCTTCTCCGGGCTCAACTTGCGAACCGGGTGAAAGGCCCACACCAGCGACAGCGGCACAATGATCGTCCGCGACCAGGAGCTCACCGCGTACAGGTTCACCGGGAACCACGTGGGCAACAGCACGGCCTCCGGCGGCACGGCCGGGCACTGCTCATAGGAAATCTGCCCCAGCAAGGCCAGGTAGAAACGCGTGAAGCTGTTCACCGCGTCGGCCCCGCCGCGCGCCAGGATCGCGCACCGCGCACGCTGCATGTATTCGCTGCTCGGGTCGTGCCCGGTCAGCTTCAAGGCGAAGTAGGCCTTCACGCTGCCGCTGATTTCCATCGCGCCGCCGGGATACATGGCCCAGCCGCCCTCGGGCAGTTGTTGCTCGACCAGGTAGTTGGCGGCGCGCTGCGCCCGGGGCGAGTCCTCCTCGCCCAGGAATGCCCAGAGCAGGATCGTCTCGCTTTCCAGGATTGTGTCGCCCTGCAACTCGGCGCACCAATGCCCGTCGGCCTGCTGCTGGCCGAGAAGCCACTGCCGCGTGCGGCGTACGGCTCGGCGAACGGGGGAGGTGGAGGCGAGATCGACGGCTTCGTCACGCTGCGAGCGGGAGTTCGCGTCCTGCCCATCCCTGGGCCAAACGCGGACAAGCGGACTCGATTCCATGAGACTTGTCCCGGTGGGTGTTGAATGTCTTCCTTGACGCACCGCGTGCGGGTCTTCGGAGGCCGTGGTGGGCGACGCCGTCCCTTCTTCGAGACAACGTGCGGACGCTCCCCGCCCTCGAACCCGATGCCCGGACCGTGGAATGCCTCTCTATCGGGAGGCGATGGCCCCGAGGCGCGATTTCTCGCCAGAACAGCTTAGGTCTTTGGCCATCCAGGGGCAAGCCCAGTCTGCCAACGCCCCCAACAAACAAGGGGTGTGCTAGCAGCCCTATGCGTCTATGGCACGTTGCGCGAAGGGGAGTGGCGTCCCAGTTCCCGCGGTGCCGGCAAGTCGCGTCAGGAGCGTTGCGACCGTTCACGGTCATACGCGTCGATGATCGCTTGCCGCAAAGCGTTCGATTTCACCTGGAACTTGTCAAAGTCACGGATGTTGTCCTGTCGCAGGTGGAGTTGGCCTTCGCCAACATTGCCGCGGTGCTGCCCTTTCGAATAGTGTGGGTTATTCTGGACTTCGTGTGATGACTGAACCCAGTACTTGATCGTGTCGCGCCAGACCGCCACCCAAACAAAAACATCGCAGCAGCCGGGTTTGATCTGCTGGAAGTTCATCCAAAAAGGCTTCTTTGAATCCGTGGCCAGCGCTTTGACGTACAGAGGGGCGTTCAAGTCCGCGTCGACCGCACGGGAGGCTTTTACTTCAATCCGGATGTCCCCCAACAGGAAATCGTATTGGCCCGAATACTCCGGATCGAGCTTCTTCGACGGCTTTTGCAGTTCCGGAACAAGTTCCTTGAGATGTCCTTGAGCCCAGGATTCGCCGAATGTGCGGGGCGCGCTGATTTCGAAGATGTACAGGAACATGTTGCGCGCCAGATACTCGTCGCGCAGTTCGTAGTAGGCATCCATGCTCAAGACATCTGCGGCGAGCAGGTGGGAGATGATGTACTCGTACTCATTGAAAGGATAGACCGAGACGAGGTTCTCCAGCCGTGCTCGGATAGCCTCCGCGTGCGGAACGTGTTCCAACAACTGGTCAAGTTGTTCTTGAAGGTGCTCCACGGTGTCTCACCGCCTTCCGGGGTCAGAACAGGAGTCTCTGCGGGACCGTCATTTCATCTGCCACCGTGCTGTTGCCGGGTATGTCCGCAAACGACGGAAGCTCCGGTTCGAAGGGATGCCCGTTCTGCCAGCCTTCGCGGCCAGTTGTGCGATACCGTTCGAGCCGTCGGATACAGATTTCGGCATAGATGGGGTCGATGTCCGTTGTCAAGCAACGGCGGCCGAGTTTCTCGGCGGCGATGAGCGTGGCCCCCGAGTGGGCAAAGAAATCAACCACCGCATCACCCGGGCTGGAACTCGCGGCGATGATGCGTTCCATGCACTTGAGCGGCTTCTGGGCGTAGCATCCCGATACGTTTTCCTCCATGCGGTAGAAGACCTGTTGAATGTCAACCCAGACGTTGCCCGCACGAATGTTCTCCGACTTGCTTCGTTCCAGATTCTCGGTCTTCTGGCCGTTGACTTCCTTGTAATAGCCGCGGAGGATCTTGGGGATATCTGTGTACTCGGCGGCAACGTTGAATAGCGGCGAGCCCTTGACGTAGTAGAGCAACTCCTGCCGGACCGCCATCCAGTTCTTCTGGGTTCCGTATCCGCGTTGATTACGCATGGTGATCAAACTGCGAGCCTTGTACGGTTGATCACGCATCATCAACATGAAATCGGGGAGCGGCTGAAACCCGTCGTTCTGGTCAGCCCCCAGCCACACGTAGAGTGACGCGTCTGGCGCGGTGACTTCAGTCGTGTTGTGAATCCACCTCCGGCACCATGCGACGAATTCGCCAATCGACCGGAGGTCAAAGGCCACGAGGTTGTAGGGAGGGTCATGGATCGCCAGCGTCGGTTTCGCGTCGGCCACCAGCTCCCTGATCTGGTCGCGGTCCGTCGCATCGCCGCAACCAATTCGATGTCTGCCGTCGGGATCGTCCCAGATGTCTCCCGGTTGCAGGCGGCAGAAGGGCAGCAAACGCTCGCGGATCTCCGGATGGTTGTCCAGCCGTGGAAGGGGATTGTTCTTCATCGAGTTCGTCCTTGTGACTTGTCGGTCCCCATCCTACTGCATTTTGAGTGGTTTCGGTAGCCTGTTGCTCGCGCAGGGTGCGTGCTGGCGCCGGGCGATCTGGCCGAGAATCTCTTACGCTGTCCGAACCGCGTCGGTGGGGGCGACCGAGGCGGGCTGGGCGGAGCGTCCGAATCCACCAGCCTACGCGGCTTCTCGCGCGGACCCGGTGGAATGATGGGTTGGGCCTTGCTGGTCAACCATGACCGATGCGATCCCACTTCGCTTTGTAGCTTTCATGGTCGTAGCTGGTAGGCTGAAGCCAGAACGAAACACGGCCGTCCTTTTCACGACGGTGGGCGAGTTTCTTCACTTCCTAGGGCAGGAGTACGAAAGCCGAAGGCGCGGGCGAAGTGACCTTGTTAACGACGACCCAGAAGTCACCCATGATATTCTCAAGCGACGTGCCGAGCGGCACTGGGTTGCGCTTGCTCAGTGCTTTGACTTGGATTGCGAGCTTGCGAGTTGCATCTTGGCTGTAGGCGATGATGTCGACGCCACGAGCGTTGCGAGCAGTGGGCATGACATTCCACCCCAACAGGGAAAGGTGGTAGCAAGTGTAGTAAAGGCCAGTGTTGCCGGTGAGCTGCGGATCAAGCATCATGTGGAGAGGCCCAACTTTGAACTGTCCGGACGGGCCACGGCCGTAATAGTTCTTTGGGCCGGTCAGTTGGACCGGATAACAACCCCCGACCTGACCGCGATTCTAGCCGCTAACCGTTTGCCAGGAAACACGCTGCGAGCATAAGCACATCACGATTTCCAAGACGGGGTTCGATCCGGTTCGCCTATCATGGCGAAGGCTTCATTCCGAACCAACCGGTAGAGTTGAGTTGGTCCGAGGTGGTGACTTATCTGGTCGTTGGTGGCGTCTGAACACGCCACTGACCACAGCCGTAGCGAACTCCTGACGTGCGACGTCGGTGGCGCACCGCGCCGCGTCCAGACTTTGGAGGAGAGGTGACTGCGTCGCAACACTGCCGGGCAGTATCGAGGCCGGCGAAGGACCGCGTGTCGTTGCCGCGGAAACACCGCAGTCACGTCCGTGCCGCGAGGCTGCTTTCACGGCAGGAAGTCGGGTTTGGGCGGGATCTTGGGGGGTGACGAGGGTGGTTGCTCCACCAGCACGACGCTGCTGGCAACCTGCGCATTGGATGAAACGCGAGGCTTCTTCCCGCTAGCCGTCGTGAGGCCGCGGACCGTCAATTTCTGGCAGCGGGTGTACGGGAAGGCGGAGTCGGCCGGGTCCTTGCCGCCGGGATTGCTGAGGAAGAACAACCCCGTGTAGTCCTTGGGATGATTCGCGTCATCGACATACAGGCCGTCGATCGTGATCTCGCGCGGCATGTAGCAGTCGTATCCAAAATCGTGTGTGCCGTCGTTGCCCACGTGGAACATCTGCGCACGAGACGTGCTCCCGCAAGAAGGAATCCAGCGGCAATTGCGGATGGCGACATCGCCTTCCCAGGTGCTTCCGTAGTCGCCGCGGAAGTTGACCAGCGAACTCCCGCAAAGGACGGAGTCCTCCACCAGGAGCAGACCGCGGCCAATGGCGTTCAGCCCCGCATACCCGAGCGTGCAGCGGCGGATGATATAGCTGCCGGAGACGCCCATGTGCGTGTCCATGCGGTTGAGCGTGCAATCCTCGAGCAGAATGTTCTTGCAGAAGTTGGTCCCGATCACGCCCCAACGGGTCCGATCGCAAATGCCGTCCATGCGGCACTTGATCATGGTGAAATTGACCACCCCGCTGGCCGCGTAGTCGTACGACCCCATGCTGACCGGCTTGTGCGCGGCCCCGATCGTTTGATAGGTCTTGTGTGCCGAGGCGAAGCAGTTGCGCAGCGTGACGTTGGCGCAGTCGCTGACTCGGATGAAGCCCGAATAGGGATGTCCCGCCGAGGTCTCTCCGACGATGTGGTGCGTCAGGCCATCGACCTCCGTGTTGGATCGCTGGATGTCGATGTTCCTGGACCAGTAGTTGTAACCGACCTCCTGTTTCATTCGATTTGCAACCGTGGTAAAGACGCCGCCCCGCAGCACGAGGCGTTTCTCGTCGATCGGACGGGCTTCGACGCGGCTGACGTTCTCGTAGTCCCAGTCGATGCTGCCCTCGATCGTCCCGTCCCGACGAAGGATGAAGCAGTCGCGCTGGGCAGTCCCCGAATTGCGGTTGCTGCCACGCCGGATATAGCGTTTCTTCGCGCTATTCCATACGACAACGTGGCAATCGTGTTCGGGGCGGACCTCCAACTGTCTCTGGTCGCGTGCCAGCCGATCGATCGGCAGCTTCTCGGGCTTCAACAAAGAACGCACTTCAAACAGCGCTTTCCTGTGGTTCTCGACTTTCGTGTCATCGATCGTGAAACGCGAGGTGTTCCAGTCGGTGTCCGTGGCGATCATCGCGGTCAGGGCCTTGCTGCCGAGATGGTACGTGGCCGCGGGCCTGGTCTTGACGGGCAACCCCTGCCGATTGGCGTACTCGTGCGCTTCGCAAATCGCCGGCAGATCGTCATGCACGCCGTCGCCAACGGCTCCGAAGCGCTCGTACGTGACAGAATCTTCGGCCCCGCCCGAGAACGTCGGCGCAAAGACGCCGACGCCGAGCAATATCGCCAGCGCAAATCCAAAATGTCGCAATTTCATTGATCCACCTGTTCTTTTCTCTCTGCAATCGGTCGCTCGGCGTTCTCTGGCAGGCACGCGCAGGTTGAGAAGCGCCGACTCCCGGCCAGGCAGGCGCGCCTCGGGAGGATTCATTCTATCTCGATTGAACGACGGACGCCAACTGGCGTCCAATTCGCGTGTCATGCGGCGAAGATTGCGTGCGCGAACCGGCTTCGGTGACACACCGACACGCGTTTGCCGATTGCCTCTGGAGACGGAGGAGCGACACGCCAACGCAATTGGAGCATGAACGCACCACCACACCTTGGTGCGTGCAAGCACGGCACCCTACCGGGCGCATGGCGACATCGTACCTACCGGCTTGGCTCGCGATCTCCAATGGCTCCGTCTGCCGGCTGACAGACGGGGAGTGGCAGGATAGCAATTGTTGACTGCATCGGCATCAACAGCAACGAGAGAGCGAAGCGGTTTCTCGTACACGCGCTTGTTCAATCAGGGGGCGTCAGCCATAATCACGGTTCCCATTGCCCCACCATGCGCGGACAAGATGCCGGACGCGATGGAGTTCGTGGGCGAGATGCTGGTAGCCGGGGGCTATTGCCGATGAACCGCGTGACATGTCATTCTTCCGTGGCGGCCGTCGCCATGCTGGTTTCTCTGCGCCTGCGGCGTTTCATAGTACTGCTCGCCAGCGCGTTTCTGCCCGCGTTGACTCTGGCCCAGCGCGCAACCCCCGAGGTGGAGCGGGTGCCGGTGATCGTGAACCAGGCGGCCGATGCGGTGGTGAACTACCTGAAACTCGACAAGCCGCTGGGTCAGGGCGCTGATCGAAACATGGTCCTCGCGGCACTGCGCAAGGTTGTGGACCAGTATCGGGGCACGGGGGTCAGTCATGTGTTCTGGAACGTCAATTACCAGCGTGCCGCCTACCGGAGCGACGTGTGGCCGAGTTATTGGGATGTCGAGAACCCCGAGCAGAACACGGCCAATTGGCCGCGCAAGTATTACGAGTTGCACAAGCTGGGCATCGACGACGTCTTCACGATCCTCATTCCGCGTTGCCGCGAGGAACATGTTTCGCCCTGGGTGTCGCTGCGGATGAACGACCATCATTTCACGCGCGACCCGAACTGGGTGAGCCGCTTGTTCGTCGAGCATCCCGAGTTTCTCACGCAAGGCGGCCGGGGCCTGTTCAACTACGGCAAGGCGGAGGTCCGCCAGCATTATCTCGGCCTGATCGACGAAGTGCTTGACCGCTACGACGTGGACGGCCTGGAACTCGATTGGATGCGGACGCCCTACAACTTCGACTCCCAGGAGTTGGATCGGGGCCGCGACATCCTCACGGAGTTTATGCGCGATGCACGGCGCCGGACACAGGCCGCCGCAGCGCGGCGCGGACACCCGGTGCGCCTGGCCGCGCGCGTGCCGAGTACGCCGGAATTCGCACGCGGAATGGGATTTGATGCCGTCGCCTGGGCGAAAGGCGGTCTCTTGGACGTGCTCATCCCCAGCGACTGGACCGGCGGCTATCCTGATATTCCCGTCGAGCGTTGGCGGGAGCAAATCGGCGCCGACGGCAAGGCCTGTCTCGTCTTCCCGGGCACCGACCGCGCGTATGGATGTGCTCCCAAAGGGCCCAGCCTGGGCCTCAACGTTGCGGCCATGCGCGGATTCACCGCCTCGATGGTTGACCGCGGCGCCGACGGGATCTACCTGTTCAACCACTTCATGTCCGTCGACATGCCGCTCCGCTACCGGACCCCCGAGGGCAAAACCCAAAGCGATTTTCTCATGGGCGATCTCTTGCGGGCAGCCGGCGATTATCCCGCCGCGGCGAGTCAGCCGCGGCTCCACGTGCTGACGTTCCATGATCGAGTGCCAAACGCAAGCCCCTATCGTCCCGCACTGCCGGCGACGATTGCTCCCCGGCAGCCGGCGACGCTCGCGATTCACACGGGTCCCCGGCCCGCGACAGGGCATTACGTGATCCGCGCCGGATTGGCCGATTCGGACGACCTTGCGGCGGCAAAGTTGACGGTCCGCTTGGGCGACGGCGTCTGCCGTGCGCTGGGCGATCTGCCGTCACCGCGGAAACCGGTTCCGCGCCCGGAACTTCCTCGCATGAACGTCTGCGAAGTGGCGCCGCGGGTCCTGCAATTCGAAGCACCGCTGGCAGCCGTCAGGCGCGGGCAGAACCGTCTGGAACTATCGGTCGAGGAAGGCGGCGCGCAATCGCTCGTCTGGCTCGAGGTGGCCATTGAGCCGTAGCGCAAAGGCGATGTACATCTTCAGGCACGCGCCGGGCTGACCTTTCACCAGCGTTATGGGGCTGGCGCAAGTCGAGCCACGAGGCCACGACGGGCGCGGCGCGCATCGCGGCTGCCGACGCCAGCAGCAGGGCGGTGATGCGTGTGAGGGTGGGGCTCATGATTCAGCTCATGGTCGGATCATCGGGCAGGCCGGATCTCACAGGCTGTGCGCTTTTCCACATTGGCGAGGGTGGCCTTGCCGGCGGCGAGCAGTTCCTCGCGCACGCGGGCGACGACGATGCCTGCTCCGTGATGCGGCGCATCGGGGCGCTTGTCGGACCAGCGATAGACACAGTAAACATGCCCCGCGGCGTCGAAGGCGAGTCGCGGATACTGCGCGGCGACTGCTCGTTTGCCGTTGTCAGGCTCGATGTTCAGCCCGCGCCGGAAAGTGCCCGGCGCGCCGTCGGCTTCGCTCAGCACGAGGGTGAGATTCGTGCGGTCCCTGGTTCCTTCCGCTGGGCAGTTCACCGCACCGACGATGCGCCCGGAGCGTGGCGAACGCGCAAACGCGCTGCGCGAGTTTGATGAGGGGAAGTCGGTCCACTTTTCCTCCGCTCCCCAGGCGCGGCCTCCGGCCTCCGAGAGCGTGGTGTAGACGCCATCTGTGGTGCGGCGATACGCGCGGAAACGGTCACCAGCAACTACATGCATCGATCCTTCAAAGAAGCTTGTTAGCGTCTTCGGCCCCGGCCAGGGAATGTCGCTGATGGGCTGCGCGTGGATAACGTTTCCTTCAGGCGTCTTGGGAAAGTCCAGTCGGCAGAAGCGCCGCGCCACGCTCCACTCATCGATCACCGCGTGGGGCTGGCCGTTCACATCAAAGGGCTGCGACAGCACGCCGTAGCCGAGCCAGCATTGCGGGCCGAGATGGAGGTCGCCGGTCGTCGCCGTAGGGTTCGCGATGAAAAACGCATACGTCGCGCGCTTGCGGTCACGACCGGGACCGGAGGTGATGTAACTGCAAAGCAGCCTTCCATCCGGCAGCAGCGCGACTTCGGGATCGGAACATGTTTCATCGCCGCGCTTGCACACTGCATCGACATAGAGCACGCGCGTCCACACCGGTTCCACAGTGTTGAAGGGATCGTCGCAGAACGCATACACGGTGTGCGGAATCGACCCTCCGCCGATGGCACCGCCGCCGGGTTTGTTGTTCTGCTGATACCAGGAGAGCCAAATCCGCAGATGCCCGTCCGGCATTGGCACGACGGCGATGCCGGGGGCCTGGAAGTTGCAGGCAATCCGGTGCGCCTCGTGGTCAAGGGAATAGATGCCCGGTGCCTCGGCGTTCTGCGGCCGTCCCACGACCCCGGTCGCGTTCCATTTCTTCACCAGCACCGCCGGTATCAGCGGCGCGTCGAGATGGACCAACGTGCGACCCTCCACCGCATCGGCGGATTGCAGCGCGGCGAGCGGCGCCAGCAGCAGGGCGGTAGCGAAGCTTGCGAGAATGCGTCTTGCTATTCTGCTCATTGACAGTGATATGGTTCCTCGCGTAGATCGACCGTGGTTCGGCTGTTGGCGCAAGCCGCGTTCTATTGATCTCTGCATTGCTAATGGCCCCGGCCGAGGGAACGGAAGGCCGGGAAAACTGGGCTCCCGTGACCAACCGGCGGTTGGTGCCCGGCCCTCGGTTCATTCGCTATGCCGGACCCAATAGTGACAAGGAAGCGTCGGACATTATTGATCTTCAGAAAGGGAATGCAAGACGAGGGTGGGGTTGGCACCGCAAAGCCGGGCTCCCGCTGGTCGCCCTCGTTGCATTATCTATCTGAGGGGCAATAGGGAGCGACCGATCTACGCGTTTTCTGCTGGGCCTTCTCCCCGGCTTCCAACCGCAACTGTTTCTTGGCCTCGGCGCTGTCGGGATTCAGCCTGACGAATTCCGCGCGCATCTTAATGGTTTCCCCATCGTAATGCACCCCGCCGCCTTCGTCGGCCAGCTTGCTGACGGTTTGTTTGAGACAACTGCGAGGGCTCACCAATTTACCGGCTTCAATATCGGCTTCAGTGATCTTGGCGAGCAGAATCTCCTGCATGTCTTTGTTGTAGCGGCCGCGATCGTAGATGACGTAAACAGGTCCCTCTTTGCACTCCACAGCGTCGGGGTAGCTGACCGACTCACGTTCATCGAGCACGAGCTTGTGAGGCCAGGTCTTGCCGTCATCCTTGGAGAGCATGGCGGTCATGTTTGAGCGGGCCTTGGGATGGTCGTTAACCACCAGCAGCAGGTTTCCGGAAGGCAGGCGGCGAAAGAAGAAACGCGTGCCAACGCTGAACTGCCTGGTGAAGGGTTCGAGTTCCTTCCAAGTCTTGCCGCCGTCCTTCGATTCCGCCTGGGCGATGCCGTAGGTCGTGCGTGCCAGCATCCAGAGTGTTTTATCCTTGCGTTCAACGACCATATGCTCGGAGAACACGGAATCTTTGAAGAAACAGCAGCCCACATCTTCAAACGGTTTGCCATACCCTGCGAAACGATAGACGTGAGCGCCTCTTGTCAAACCCGGATCACCTTTCTTGGCCTGACGACAGTCAAACATATGGAGCCAACTGCCGTCGGCAAAGGCGAAAGGCTTGTTGAGGGTGCCACCTCCCCGGCCGGCCAGAACCGGCGCGTTCCAGATTGGTTTAGCCACGTTCGGGTCATCCGTGCAGAAGCCCCAACAGGTTCCACTGACATCATCCGGGACCTTCATGCTGCGGTTGACGAACCACCACATCTTCCCGTTAGGATCGGTCCAGAGCAGTGGGTCGCCGGTATCTGCATTCAAGAAATTCCGACTGGGATCATAAACGGCGACCGGCTTGGACCAGGTCTTCCCGTCATCGGCACTCGTGACAAGCACGTCGTAATTCTGGCCCTTGCCCTCGCCCAGGAGGCCGGTGTACCAGGTGGCCCATAGCCGTCCATTGGCCGCGCGCGTGATGCTGGGAATGCCTTGCCAAATTCGCACCCGCGCCCAGTAATGAGGGCCGGGTTGGAGTTCGAGATAGGGCGGCGTCAGCGCAGTGATGCCGAGGGTTACCGCCGGCGTTTCGGCGGCACGTAGCGCCGCCAGCGGCACCAGCAGCAGGGCGGTGGCAGAGCCTATCAGGGTATGTCTCGCGATTCTGTTCATGGGTGGCCCCACTTTCCTATTGGAGCAAAGAGCACCGTTGCCACTCTGGCGCAGCCGACTCCCATACATCCACCGATTGTAGTGGCGCCGAAGGCCAAGTCAAAATCGGTTTGCTCTCCGGTAAGTTCACGCACTCCACCCTACCGGCTTGGTTCGCGTTCAGTCGAGTTGCTTCCAGAGCTGAAGCAAGAATGCGCCGCGCGTCTGGCTGGACTTTGGGCCGGGCGATGTCTCGGCCGCGTGGACCGCCGCCGCCAGCTTGCCCGGATCCAGCACGCTCGCCGGGGCCAGCGCGCCTTTGCGGATCTGCGCGCAGGCGTCCAGCCACAGCGGCCGGACCGCCTCTTCCAGCGGTTCGTTCGGCCGAGCGTCGTAGCAGGCAAAGAAGCCCTTGGTGCCAAAGTACTGCACGGCGGGAACCCACGCCTCCTTGTCGGCAACGTCGAGGTCGTTGAAGAAGGTCAGCAGGAAACGCCGCCGCGCAAGCTCGCGCGCCAAGCGATCGCCGTCGACCTGGCCGGGCAGGGTGTTGGCGCGGTGCGCCAGGGCCACGGCCACGGCCGCCGCCTCGCCCAGCTCCATGAAGACCGGCTCCAGTCGCGCCCCGCCCCAGGCCACGTGGGTCGCGCCAAAGCACACCGGCACGAGCAGGTTGTCAAGCCCCTTGGGCAGCAGGCAGCGGTAGGGGATCTGCCCCGGCCAGGTCTCCGCCCAGAGCATGAACTTGCCTTCATGCATCCCGCCCGGCCCCATCTCCCACACGCAGGGATGCGAGTCAAGATACCATTCCGTCACCGCCACGCTATCACCATGGACGGGCGCGCGCCGCGTGCCCGGGGCCCATTTCGCGTCGTTCTCGGTGAGCATCTGGCGCGCCTCCAGTCGCCGGCCTTCGCGCACGTACATCTCGTAGGGCTTGTGCCCATTGTCGGCGAACTCGTCCTTGGCCAATCCGTACTGGCGCCATTGGGCGCGCTCGTCGGCGGGCACGGAGTCGTCGTTCTGCAGGTACCAGAGCGCGGACAGCGAAATCGTCCACAACTCGTCCATAACGCGCTCGCGCACGGCCCAGTTACCCTCGACATAGTCCTGGTGCGGCCCCACGAGTTGCGGCCGGTTGAAGAAGATCTTCTTGTTGGGCGAGACGGGCTGGGAAAAACAGCCCAGCACCAGGTTCGCGATGACCTGGCGATCGTAGCCCTGCGGCTTTTCCACCGGAACGCGGTTGGCCGGGTCGAAGGAGAGGGTGGGACGCCAGTTGGCCGCCTGCACGCACCGGTCGCCCACGCCCGTGCTGCACTCGTCGATGCGCACCTGGTAGCCGGGGAACTTGCGGAGCTTCAGGCGTTTGAACTCGCGGTCCTGTTCGGGGGTGATGTGCGGTGGGCGCTGGTCGGTCTTGCGCATGAAGAGCCGGCCCGCGTGGGGTTCGTGGAACTCCTGGCGCGACTCGCGGCCGACGCGGTAAGGGACCTCGGCGAGCATCATCAGATCGCCTTCGTAGGAGCAGTCGGCAAAGGCCTTGGCCGCGGCGCGCACCAGACGCGTCCCCTTGAACTGCCGCACGGTCACTGCCTGGAGCAGCGCGCCGTCGCGCTCGACGAGGACGGGAATATAGCCCTTCAGCAGCGTGATGCGCGATTCGTTGGCGACCAGCCGGTCAAGGATCGCCTCGGCCACGTGCGGCTCGAAATGGCCATTGGCGAAATGGGCCGGTCGGGGCAGGGCCGTGCGATAGTCTTCCGAGTCCTCGCCGTAGGTCGCGCGGTAGTGGTCGAAGATCGCTTGCCGCACTTCATCGTACACCGGGGCGCGATGGCCCTCGTAGGAAGTGTCCCAGACGTTGAGGCCGCTGGAGAGCATGCCGCCGATGTGCTGCGTGCGGTTGACCAGCAGCACGCGCAGTCCTTCGCGCGCCGCGCGGACGGCCATGGCGATCCCGCTCGGGGTGGCTTCGACCACCACCAGATCGTAGGTTGGGCTGGCGCTGTCGGCCGCGCTGGCCGTCATGCACGCCGCGGCCACGAGCGCGGCCACCACGACTTGCACGACGCGCTTCCCGGTCAGGATGTTCCAACTCATGTTTGCGATTCCTTCTCCTGATCCTGAACGAACTGCAGGGCAAACAGCTTGGTGTCTCGCATGGTGATTTGCACGCGAATCGGCCGTCCGGCCAGTGCGCCCAGGTCCGGCGACTTCTTCCATTGCACCACGTGGTTGATGGCATCGGCCTGGATGATCGTACACTGCTCGGCGGCGAAGCCCGGAAGCGGCGCGCCGGCCGCGTCGAGAAGGGCCACCTTGGCGCTGCCCGCGCCGCGCGTGTCCAGGTTCAGCACCAGGTACCGGCCCGTGAAGGTGAGAGGCCTGGTGGTCAGCACTCCGCCCTGGTAAGCGCTGTCCATCGACACAAAGCCATCCAAACGCTGTTGGGCCAGGTAGATGCCCCCCTTTTCCATCTTGGTCCAGGCAGCGCCGTCCTGAGGATCGCGATCCCAGACGTTGGGGCGGCCGTGGGTGTGCGGCCAGCCCACGAAGTACTGGTAGATCGATCGGCCGCGGCGCACCATGCCCCGGGCCATGCTCACCAGACGCAGGTCCAGCCCGTCGTGGAAGCCGGCCGCCACGTACGGTTGGCGCCAGCGGTTCCAGGCGATGCCGTCCGGGCTGGTGGCCAGTTGCACGGAGAAGCTGCCGTCGTTTCCGTTCAGCGCAATGTCCTTCCAGTTGGCCCCTTTGAACTTCAGGTACACGGCCGGAAAGGCCACGAACACGCCGGGCGCAAAGGGATAGGGCATCACCACGTTGGTGTAGATGTCCAGGTTGTCCGGGTCCTGCTGGTCGCGCGCCATCACGATGGGGAATTCCCGGCTGAGCGTGGGCGTGTGGTCTTTGCCCCAGACGTAGTAGGGCGGGACCGACGCGTCGTACGGCCAGGGCTGGTCGATGTCCTCCACCGCGACCCGGCAGACCTCGCGATTCTTCAACTGGCGATCCCAGGCACGCAGGTAGATGACGTACTTCTGCAGCCGCGGATCCCAGTAGGTTGTATGCTGACTGTCGGGGATGAAGGGCAGCAGGCGCGTGGGATTCTTGTCCCAGCCGATGCCGTCAGGACTGGTCGCCGTATAGATGCCCCCCTTGGCCGGATCGTTCAACGAGCCGGCGGTGTACACCATGCGATACCGTTTCTGGGGCGGCGCGTGGGGATCGAGCAGCACGCTGGCGTCGATCGCGGTGGGCGAGAGGAGATTGGTCTTCAGGGTCTTGCCGTCGAAGCGCGCCTCGCCCAGCTCGGGACGTTGAAAATGAATGCCGTCCTGGCTGGTCGCCAGGCACGAATGCCGCACGATCTTCGCGTCCCAGCCGTAGCTGCCGTAGTAGAGCTTGATCTCCCGGTCGTCCTCCAGGACGCTACTGTAGAAGATGAATCCCAGGGTCTCCCACGGCCGTTCCGGCCTGAGCACGCGGCGAATGTCCTGGGGCGGATTCTGGGTGCGCGTGACATCGCGGGTCAACGCGCGATCCAGCAGGCGATCGTCGTGGAACAACTGGCGATCGCCACCGAGGGAAAGCACTGCAGTGTCATCCGTCCGGCCCGGCGTGGGCCGCACGAAAGCCAGGCTTGCGCCAGCCAGGCCCGCCTGCAGGAATCGCCGCCGCTGCATCGCGTTGTTGTCGTTCATAGATCTGGAGGGAGTCTTTCTGCTGTCTGCCGCGATTCCAAGTCCAATCGGGCCAATGAGCCTGATATATTACCATGGCCAGGGGCGCGCGTCTAACCGGCGCACGGGCCATGTGCGATCAGATGCCACAAGAGCCGTAATTATTGGCAAGAAATGGCGTTTTGGGCGACAAGCGGAGCGAAGCATAGCGCCCGGCGTTTTCGCAAGCTGATATATCAACGGGGCTGAAGACATGTCCCTGACGCCGGCGACGACCGGGGGAGACTCCTGTGTCTCAGCAGCAATGGAGGAGCCGTTCGGCGCGGATCACGCGGCATACCGTCGCAGAGTGGATCGTCGCGGTCAAAGCAGAGGGGCGTGGCGGCGTGTGTAGCAGCCGTTCAGGGACGTGGCAGGTGGCTGACCTGCAGGTCCGGCCGGGACTCGACGGTCAGCACGTTGCTGAGGAACAGCTCGCCCAAGGTTTCCCAGTCCAGCGGTTGTTCGGTTTGGCATCCCAACAGATAGGTGCCGTCGTCCTGCTCTCGCTGCCAGCGCACTTCACCCTGCAAGGTCACGGCAAAGCCGCACACCTCTTGGCGTAGATCGACCGTGACCAGGGCGCCAAGGGTCAAGGGGGCTGCGGTGCGCAGGCAGAATCCGTCGCGCGACAGATCCAGCAGGTCGGCCGGCTGAGACTCGGTGGTCTCATCGCGCACGCAGGTGATGAAGACGCGGTGGCCCGACTCGTCGGCCGCGGCATGACGCGGCTTGCGGAGAACGTATTGGCTATAGTCCCAGATCATGGCAGTGGCCCGTGGCTGCGCTAAGTGACAAGCCCCCCTCTTACAAGTGTAGGTCACGGTTTTGAGGGCCGCCGGTGCCGGTTGTAGGTGCCTGGGGCCGGCCGGGGGTGCATTCCCGTATCGGCACTGGCGAGCACTCCTTTCTCGGCAGGGGACAGAAATCCGAGCCACGTGTCCACGGCCCGACGGGCCGGCCCATATCAGCCCAAGGCCGCAGGCCTGGGAAACGGGGCCCAATCCAGGCTCTCCTCGCCCTGCAGGGGCGAGATTGGGCGATGGCGCGGCCGCCGCACGAGGTTGTGACCTCGACGTGTCGAGAGCGCGCCCTTCCAGGGCTGGGCGGTTCTTACATATGTCGGTTCCCCCGGACTGCCGCCCGGGGCTGATGAATCACGGCCCTTCGGGCCGCCGCGTTACGTGCCACCTGGGGCCTGGCCGGGCCTCTGTTGACGGCCCGTGCGGAGCGCTATAATTGTGACAACCTATTTCCGCAAAAATCCTTGGAGTCATAGCGATGGGCGCTCTATCACGTCGTGAATTCCTGGCCGGGCTGACGGCCACGGCTTCGGCCGCTTTGGCGGCCCGATCGGTCTCTGCCGCACCGGCCACTCCGGTGGGCCGCGTTCGCAAGGGAAGCGACCTGGTCACGTTGGGGCGCAGCGGCGTGAAGGTCTCGCTGCTGGGCCTGGGCACCGGCACGCGCGGCGGGCGCGAGCACACGGGCCTCGGCACGCCCGAGTTCACGCGTCTGCTCCGGCACGGACTGGAGCGCGGCGTCCGTTACATCGACACGGCCGACGCCTACAGCACCCACGTCTTCGTACGCCTGGCCCTGGATGGCGTGAAACGCGACGACTATGTCCTGCTGACCAAGACGCGCGCCCAGCATCCCGAGGTGGCCAAGGCCGACATCGACCGCTTCCTGCGCGAACTGCGCGTCAAACACCTGGATTGCCTGCTGATGCACTGCATGCGCACCGGCACCTTCGCCACCGACATGCGGCCCGTGATGGACGTGCTGCTGGAGGCCAAGCAGAAGGGCAAGGTCCGGGCCGTGGGCGTCTCGTGCCACGGCTGGGACCCGCTGGTCGCCAGCGTCGACTGCGACTGGATCGACGTACACCTGGCGCGGATCAATCCGTTCAGCAAGGCCATGGACGGCACGCCCGAAGACGTGTCGGCGGAACTGAAGAAGATGCACGACAAGGGGCGCGGCGTGCTGGGCATGAAGATCTTCGGCGAGAACGGTTTGGAGAATCGCCAGCAGCGTCTGGAGTCGCTCAAGTACGTGCTGGGCCTGGGCAGCGTAGACGCCTTCACGATCGGCTGCACCAGCCCCGCGCAACTCGACGAGACCATGACGCTGATCGAAGAGGCTTCGGCGTAGGGGCGAAAGGCCAGGCGAGGCCCGGTCGCCGAGCGTTCAGGCCTTCAGCGCAGCCTTTCATCGCTGCGCTTCACGCTACTTGGCTGGCGTGTAGTCCTCGCCGTTGAGGCTGCGGATCACGGATTCCTGCCAGGCCTGGAGGGCCGCCTTCATGGCATCCACGCGCTTCGCCTGGCCAGCGGCCAGGTCGGTCGTCTCTTGCGCGTCGTCGGCCAGGTTGTATAGCTCGTAGGTCGTCCGACCCTTGACCGTCAGGCGGTGCAGCTTCCACGGCCCGTCGATCCATGCGGCGTGGCCGGGCAGCTCCGAGGGGGAGTAGCGCTGGGTGATGAGGCCCGGATCGGCCTGCGGCGGGGCCGGCTTGTTCGCCTGCTGCTCGGCCTGCAATTCCTTCAACAAGTCGGCGCTGCGCGTGGCGATCCCCTTGCCCGGATAGTCCCAGAAGCCCAACGGATGCTGCCGGACCTCGCGGCGTCCTTCGATCAGCGGCAGGAGGCTCTCGCCGTCCAGGGGCGGCTGGTGCGCGACGCGCGCCTGGGCCAGTTCGAGCACGGTCGGGTAGATGTCCACGGTGCCGCACGGCATGCTGCTGTGGCGTGGCGTGGGGATCTTGGCCGGCCACTCGATGATCGTTGGCACGCGGATGCCGCCTTCCCAAAGCTGGCCTTTGCGTCCGCGCAGGCCGCCCGTCGATCCGGCCCCGGTCGCCCCGTTGTCGCTGGTGTACCAGAGGAGCGTATTCTGGGCGAGGCCCAAGCTGCGCAACTCGTCGCGCAGGTGGCCCAGGGCTCGATCCATGGCCGTGATCTCGCCGTAGTAGTTCTGAACCTTCTCGGGCTGATCCGGATAGAGGGCCCGGTCGGCCGGCAGGGCCTCGTAAGGCAGGTGGGGCGAGCCGAACCAGATCACGGCCAAGAACGGCTTCTGGCTGCCGGCCGCCGCACGGATGAACCTCAGGGCCGCGTCCACGATCACGGCCGAGCCCTCGCCTTCGGTCTGCACGACCTTGCCCTTGTGGCTCATCAGGGGGCTGTTCTCGAAGAAGTTGGGGCTGGACAGCCACTCGTCGAAGCCGCTATGGCCCGGCGAGACGGGGCTTTCGGCGCGGACCGAGCCCAGGTGCCACTTGCCGAAGTGGCCGGTGGTGTAGCCGGCCGACTGCAGGGCCTCGGCCACGGTGACTTCCTGGGGCCGCAGCGTGTAGCCCCAGGAAAAACAGCCGAAACGGTTGGGATGGCGGCCCGTCATCACGCTACCGCGCGTGGGCGAGCAGACCGGGGCTGCGGAATAGAAGCGATCCAGGCGCAAGGCCGAAGCGGCCATGGCGTCCATGACCGGGGTCTTGAGCACGGGATGCCCGTTGTAGCCCACGTCGCCCCAGCCTTGATCGTCGGCCATGCACAACACGACATTGGGACGCGCGTCGGCGGCCAACAGCGGTCCGGCGAGGCCCAGCCAGGTCATGGCCAAGGCCACGCGCGCGGCGCACAGGCGGTGGGAGCGGAAGCAGCGGGAAGATCTCACGGCATAACCTCCGGATGGATGTTGGTATGGACTGGGATGGCAGTGGAGTACGCTTGTGCGCCAAGCCGCGTCAGCGTGCCCGGGCCAGGGGCTACAACACGCGGCCTCAATGACTGACTCGCTACACTCGGGCGGCTGCGCTCAGCCGCGCTTGTTCGGCTTGGGGCGTTGGGCCTTCTTGGCCTTCTTCGCCACGCCTTTGGCCTCCAGGCCGTTCCACCGCTGGTCGATCCAGCGCGGCGGCTCGTTCTGCGCGTTCCAGGCGTCCCAGAGGGCCTGGAGTTGTTTGACGCGCTCGGGCTGGGCAGCGGCCAGATCGTTGGCCTCGCCCGGATCGTCGGCCAGGTTGAAGAGCTTGGGCGCGTCCTCCAGGCTCGGCTTGACCAGCTTCCAATCGCCCTCGCGCACGGCATATTGCACGCCGAAACGCCAGTAGAGGGCGTCGTGGACGGGGGCCGTGGTCTGGCCTTCCAGCAAGGGCAGCAGATTGGCGCCGTCGAGCTTCCACTCTGGCCGGATCGTGCCGCCGGCGGCCGCCACGGCCGTGGGCAGCCAATCCAGTTGATTGGTCATCTGCGGCAACACGCGAGCGCCGGGGATGTGCCCCTTCCACTGCACGAGGATCGGCGAGCGCACGCCGCCTTCCCACAGCGACCACTTGCCGCCGCGGAAGGGATCGTTGTGTACCACGGCCGCATTACTCGGGCCGCCGTTGTCGCTGGCAAAGAAGATCAGCGTCCGCTCCTCGAGCTTGTGGCTGCGCAACGCAGCGAGCACTTCGCCCACGGCGTCGTCCATGCAGGCCAGCATGGCCAGATAGTGGCGGCGCCCCTTCGGCTCGATCGCGGCGTATTTCTCCAGATAGCTGTCCGGCGCCACGTGCGGCGAGTGGACGGCGGTGAAGGCCAGGTAAAGGAAGAAGGGCTGGGTCGCGTGCCGCTCGATGTAGGCGCGCGCTTCGCGCCCGAAGGCCACGGTGTGATCGGCCGGAACATCGACCTGCTGCGTGCCGCGATAGATGGGCACTTGTTCGCCCTGCTTGGCCGCGCCGATGCCATGCGGCAGCAGTCCGTAGAACTCGTCGAAGCCGCGCTGCGTGGGCAGATAGCCCTCGGAAGCCCCCAGGTGCCATTTGCCGACCAGCCCGGTGGCGTATCCCAATTGCTTCATGTGTTGGGCGAAGGTGATCTGCTGCAGGTCAAGGCCGCGCACGGCACGGTCCTTCTTGGCGTCGCCCCCTTCGGCGTTGGCGTCGAAGCCGAACCGCTGTTGATAGCGGCCCGTCATCAGGCCGGCCCGGCTGGGACTGCACACGCAGCCGGTGACGTAGCTGTTGCTGAAACGCACGCCATTGGCGGCCAACGAGTCGATATGGGGTGTCTGGACCTGTTGGTTGCCCTGCACGCCGAGATCGGCGTAGCCCATATCGTCGGCATAGATCACCACGACGTTGGGGCCTGTTTGGGCGGCGGGGCCGGGAGTGCCCAGCAGGATCGACCACAGCAGGGCCAGCGAACCGCAGGACTTGGACCAAGCAGACGCGCAGCGACGGCGGGGATGCATGAATCGCTCCTCAGATGGTGGGGATGGCGGACCGGTCGGCCCGGCGCGCACACGCCCGCGCCCAGGCGTGCGCCGCAGCTCGATTCTACGGGAACCGCAGGCCCAAGACAAATTGTTCCCACTCGCGCTGGAAGGCCTGCATGTCGTCGCGGCCGAGGACGGTTTTCAAGGTCTTCCAGCCGAAGGCGTCGCGGCGGTAGTTGGCGTGGAAGGCGTGGTAGAACTTCTCCAGCAGATCCTGTTCCTGCAGGTAGTAGCACAAGTAGCGCGCCTGGGCATAGTGGACGCCGGGCCGGTCCTCGTAGAACGCGTCGGTGCTGGTGGTGCAGAGTTGTTCCAAGGGCGGGACACGTTTCTCGCGGATGGCGCGTTGCAGGCCGGCCAGGCGCCAGTTGGTGAGGCCGTGGATCCGGCCGTCGACCTCGTTGCACTGCTCGTAGAGCGAACCCAGCCCTTCGTTCAGCCAGGCGGGGCACTCGGGAAAGTTGGCCGCCATGAAGGGATGCACGATCTCGTGCACCAGGGTGCCGCCGCCGGTGGCAATGTTCATCACCAGGGCTCGATGCGGATGTGAATAGAAGCCGTAGGGCGTGCTGGGCTTGTCGCCGAACAGCGACAGGCAGTGCTTCTGATAGCTGTCCTCGTCGCGGAACAGCCAGATGTCGAGGATTTCGGCCGGGTCCTGGGAGAAATAGGCCTTCTTCAACAGGCGCACGGCCCAGCGCACCGTGTCTTCGGCCCGACGCTGCACCGCGCGCGGCGATTCATCGCCCAAGACCACAAACGGCGGCTCGATGAACACGCTGAACCCCTGCGGCCGCTTCTTACTCAGCTCCATCATGTGCTGGGCGTAGTCGGCGGCGGTGAAGGTGCTGGCCGCGGCGATGGCCGGGGGCAGCCTGGCCGCCGCAAGCCGCAGGCGGACCAGCGTCCAGGCTTCTCCCTTCTGTTGCGTCCAGAGCGCGAGAAAGTCGGTCCGCGGCAGGCGGCGGTTGGCGCCGTCGGCCAGGGCCGGATCGTGATAGAGCACTTCGTCGCGCACCGCGTCGTAGCCCAGCACCAGCCGGAACAGCCCCGGCGCGTCCGGCCTGGCGTCGACGCGCAGGGTGACGATCGACGGCACGCCGGCCACCAGGTCGGCGTGCAAGGCGCGGAACTGGGCCTCGAAGCCCAGTTCCGTGTCGGCCGGCACGATGGAGAACAGGCCCGGGCCCACGTCGAACCCGATCTTGCGCAAGGCGGCCGCTAGTTCTTCCGGCCGGCAGCCGCGCGCCGCCATCGGGTCCAGGCCCGACTGGTCGAACACATAGTCCTGGTCGGCCCGATAGCCGAGCTTGTGGAGCCACATGGCGGCGCAGGCCTCGCCGCCGAAGTCGGGCAACTGGCGTTGGAAGACGACGCCGGCGATGTGCGCGCTGGCGTAGGGCGCTGCGCGCTCGGCGCCAGGCAAGGGCCAAGGCGTCAAGACCAGCAGCAGGGCCAGCAGGCGGCGCGGGAGAAGCTCGGGCATGGTGGGGGCGCTGGAACGGGGCTAGTGGGATTGGGCTCGGGGAGTGACCGGTCCGCTGCCGCCCGAGCCGCCGCTCGACCCGCCGCCGCGCTGTAGTTCTTCCAGTCGCGGCTGGGTGACGTAGTAGATGGTCATCGCGGCCAGGATCAGGCCCGGCTTGGGCCCCGCGACTTCTTCCATGCGCACGCGGCTTTCGCGGCCCGCGCCCGTGCCGAAACTGCCGGGCATCATGGCCGCCGCGATCTTGTGGGCCTTGGGGATGCCCTCCATGCCGACGGTGTGGAAGACGGCGGTGATCATCCCCAGTTGCTGGCCGAAACCCTGGCCGGCGGCCACCGAATCATCGGCCGGGGCGACGACGAACTCCTCTTGCTTATAGTTGCCCTCCGTGCCTGTATACCAGCCCTTGAGATTCGACGTGTACTCGGGCCGCAGGAACCAGTAGCGCGCGCGGGAAAGGGGCTCGCGCTGCTTGCCGAGGATGTTGACCCCGTCGACGAACACCGTGAGGTACACGGGGCGCGGCAGTTTATTCTGGGCGCGGATCCAGTACACGTCGCCCGGGTCGAGCGTCACGTACATCCGATCGCCGATCCGCACCAGGGGCCGTTCCTGCTCGTTGACGGCCACGGCCAGGCGGTAGGGGCAGTCGGGGTTGGCCAGGGGGTGCGGCCGGTCGCGGCGGATCTGGCTGTAGTGCATGCGTTCGTAGAGGTCGCCGTCGCCATACAGCGAAAGCTGGCTGTCGCGATCGCCGGACCGGTCCGAACGCAGGCCTACGATCTGCAGTTGATTGCCGACCCAGCGGCGCAGCTCCCAGCTTTCACCCATGTAGGCCGCGTCGCTGAGGGAGAGAAAGACATCCTCGCGCCCGGTGCCCGCCACGCTGCCGTCGCGGAGGTCGATCAGCCGGGCCTGGACCATCAGCGGAGCGCGTTCTTCCTCGCTTCGGCCGCTGCGCTGGTCGGTGACGGTGCAGACCACCAGGCCCTCGAGTCCGCCCAGCCCTTCGGCCATGCGCCGCAGAACGGCCGGATTGCCCAGGTCGTCGATGGAGAGTTTTTCGAAGGCGCGCCGCATCTGGCGGCCGTCAACGACGCGGAACTTTCCCTGCGCGGCCTGGATCAAGGACTCTTCGAGCTGTTCGGCCAGGAGATCGGCCTGCGGGCCGATGCTGCCGCCCAGCACTTCGCGGCCTTGCTGGCGCACGAGGAACCGCGGCAGAACGCCCACCCGACGGTAGCCGCTGTTGATGATCGATACGCTCACGCTGTGGGAGATGTTCTGCTCCATGCCATAGGGCGGAACAAGGAAACAACCGAGAAGCAGAGCAGTGACGGCGTTCATCCTCAGGCTCCTGGTGGATGGTAGTACGGTCTATGTTCCCAACGGGTTGGTATTCAGGAACGCGCTCGTCCTTGGTCACAGTTTACTCAGGGGATGCACCGACGCAGGTTTGTCGCCTTTCGCTCCGCGAAAGGTGCGCACTGGCCGCCAACAGCCCAGCGCACTCCCCTTCTTGTACAATCCCAATTCCAAACTGTGGCAAAACACTAGCGGTCCGGTGCGGCGCGGGGCGGCGGAGGCGGCTGGGTTCCCTCGCCGCTGCCGGCACTTGCCTCGCGCACCACGCGAAAACCATAACAGTTGAGCCGATAGCCGGGCGAGTTGGCGTCGCGATCCGTGGGCCGGCAAGCGGCGGCCTTGGCGTTCCAGTGACCGCCGCGCAGGACCTTCATGGGCGAAGCGCCGGGCGCGGACGGGCCGGTGGGATCGCGCGGCGCGCTGACTGCGTAGTAGCTGGCGTCGAACCAATCGGCACACCACTCGGCCACGTTGCCCGCCATGTCATACAGCCCCAAGGCGTTGGGCGTCTTCTGAGCCACGGGATGCGGCTGGCGTTCGGCATTGTCCCAATACCAGGCGCTCTGGCCCAGGTCGCGGCTGGGAGTACCACCCGAGCGCGCTGCGTATTCCCACTCGGCCTCGGTCGGCAGGCGATAGGCGCCTTGCGGCAGGTTCTCCATGGCGGCCAGTCGCTTGCAGAACTCCAGCGCGTCGTCGTGGCTGACCGATTCCACGGGCCATTGGGACGTGTCGCGTCCGGCGACGGCCGCAGCCGCCTTGCCGCCGGCCGAGAACGCGCTGGGGTTGTGGCCCATCACGGTCTGATACTGGCGCTGCGTGACCTCGGTCTGGGCGAGATAGAAGGGGCGGGTGATGGCCACGCGATGGGCCGGGCGCTCGTTGTCCAGGCCTTCGCCCAGCGGCGATCCCATGCTGAACTCCCCGGCCGGAACGCGGATCAATCGCATGCCGAGCGAATTGACGATCATCGGCTCGCCCGAGTCGCTTGGACCTGCGGCGCTTCCGCCGGAAGTGCCGCCCGTGGGCGTTGTGCCCGTGGTTGAGCCGCTGCCGGGCCGGCTGGGGCCGCCGGTGACCAGGGTCAGGTCGAAGTCGTCGTGGATTTCGCCTTTGAGGGCCGGAGTCTGGTAGCCGTTGAACTTGCGCGCCACGTAGGTCTTGGTTTGATCGCTGGCGAACTTGTAGAGCTCGACCAGCGACACGCGGCTGTCGCGGTTGGTATCGGCCTGGCCTTGCAGTCCTTGGAGCACGAAGTTCATGAACACGCCGTGGCCAAAGTCCTTCTCCTCCATCGAGACCTGGCCGGGCGCGCAACTGGTCAACAACAGAATGCCCTGCGGCGGCGGATCGAGCGTCAGGCCCAGCGAACCAGCGCCGCGCAGGGGAACGGCCGACCGCTGGCCTTGCAGACGCGGATCGTTGCGGCAGGCGTCGACCAGGAGGAGCTTCATCGCGGCCGGGCATTTGTCCAGCCGGTCGTAGATTCCGTCCAGGGCGATCATCGTCTCTGGGCTGCCGAGCCGGGTCTCGGTGGGGCAGAGGTAGCTCTTGCCGTCCAAATGCACGCCGTGGCCGCTGAAGGCCACCACCAGCAGGTCCTTGGGCTGCACCAGCGACAGGACCAGGTTGAGTTGCTCTTCGATGTTGGTCTTCATGGGCCGATACTTGGTCAGTTCGGCCTTGTCTTGCAGGAGGAAGACGTGCTGCTGGGGGAATCCGGCGCCGACCAGGCGTTCGGCCAGGGCGCGCATGTCGGCCCCGCAGTATTTCAGCGGCTCGACGTTGGCGTAATCGTCGACGCCGACCAGCAGGGCCCAGCGGCTGCTTTCATCCGCGGCGGCGGGCAAACACGACCAGAGGGCCAGGCAACAGGCGGTGAGCATAGATGGCTTACCTTTTTCAATTCACCATACCTGGACGCGTGAGCCAATACAACGATCTGAATGGACCGCCCCCATCTGAGGACGCGGCATCAAGCGAAGCTTGGCTGGAGGCCCATCTGGGGTGGGGCCGGGGTAGGAAACTCATCGCGCGGCGACGCTGGATGCCGGTTCGGGTAACGATTGTCGTATCGCGCCGATCCCAGGTTCTTCTTCGTCGTTTGTCGGCTATCCAGTCTTCTGGGCTCCTGCAAACTGGGGTGATTTGCTAAACTATAGGGGGTCGATGCGTGCCCGACTTATGGTTCCCCGGCGGCTGCTGTTGTGCGGCCTGTCTGGAAGGACGAGCGGCGGCAACGGCTTTGGGGTGGGCTGAACTGTCTTCAGGCTCACCGGGTCAATTTATTGAACGATGCAAGAGGTGTGACATGCTAGCGCGTGGTGTGTTGATTGCGTGCTCTGTGACCCTGGCAGCAGTAGGAGGAATTATGGCGGCAGGCAACGAGAAGCTTCCGAGGTGTTTCCTGGACATTACCGCGGACGGAAAACCGCTGGGGCGGATCGTCGTCGAGCTGCGCTCCGACGTGGTGCCGAAGACGGCCGAGAACTTCCGCGCCCTGTGCACGGGCGAGAAGGGGTTCGGCTTCAAGGGGTCGTCCTTCCACCGCGTGATCCCCGGCTTCATGTGCCAGGGGGGGGATTTCACCAACCACAACGGCACGGGCGGAAAGTCGATCTACGGCGCCAAGTTCGCCGATGAGAACTTCACGCTCAAGCACACCGGCCCAGGCGTGCTGAGCATGGCCAATGCGGGACCAAACACCAACGGTTCGCAGTTCTTCCTGTGCACGGCCAAGACCGCCTGGCTGGACGGCAAGCACGTGGTCTTCGGCGCGGTGGTCGAAGGCATGGACGTGGTGCGTAAGGTCGAGGGCCTGGGATCCGAGTCAGGTCAGACCCGGGCCAAGATCGTCGTGGCCGACTGCGGTCAACTATAGGCCGCGCCGCCGCCGAGAAACGCGAATTGCCCCGGATTCCCGCCGGTAGCGGCAGGAATCCGGTTTTTTTGCGCGATGAGTCTCGACGGAAAACGACCTTGCGGTTCGTCATTCCGCCAAACGAAGACTCCGCCCGGCTCGAGATCCTTCGCTCCGCTGAGGATGACTGCGCCGCGCTGAGGATGACTCGGCATGGGCTACGCGCAAACGAACGAAGAGGCGTCTGTGCCGGCTCGACCGGCAAGAAACAACAAAGACGCGCCGGCCGCGAGAATGGCCGGCGCGTCTTGTTTTGCGTGTGCCGCGGAGTTCCGGGCTCAGGTGCCGCTTTCGCCCGGCTCGTCCTCGCCGACCGAGGGAACGACCCAGACCTTCAGATCGCTTTCGATGTCCTGGCCGAAGTGGATCTGCACGGTGTACAGGCCCAGTTCCTTGAGCGGTCCCTTGAGGCGGACCTGGTCGGCGTGGATGGTGAAGTTCTGCCGCTTGAGGGCATTGACGATCTCGGGCGCGCCGACGGAGCCGTAGAGGTGGCCTTCGTCGTTGGCGTTGGCCTCGATGGTCACGCTTTGCTTGGAGACCTCGTCGGCCAGGGCCAGGAGCTTGGAGTGACGCGCGCGCTCCAGTTCCAGCAACCGTGCGCGATGCTTCTCGACCATCCGCTTGTGATGGTCGGTGGCGATGGTGGCCAGGCCCTGCGGGAGCAGGTAGTTCTTGGCGTATCCGGCCTTGACCTCGACCACGTCTCCTTGGCGTCCGAGGTGTTCGACCGACTGCACCAGCAGCAGTTGGATCCCGCCGTGCGGGCCGGTCGGAAGGCGTTTGTTGCGGGAAGGGACCCGCCTGTTTTGTGTCTTGGAGCTGGGCATGCGAACCTCGTATCGAAACTGGCTTGGATGATGAGAACGGTGGATGGTCAGAAGGGGATGTCTTCGCCGCCCGCGCTGGCCGGGGGGCCAGCCTCAAACTCGTCGGGGGGCGGCGGGGCTTGTTGCGGCCGGGCGCCGCCGCGTGCCGGGCGGCCTTCGCTCGGTCCGTTGCCGCCACCTCCGGCGCCCTGGCCGCGTGCGCCGAGCATTTGCATCTGCTCGCCGATCACACGGAGCTTGGAGCGTTTCTGCCCCTCGCTTTCCCAGGTGTCGAGCTTCAGGCGGCCTTCGATCAGGACCGGCGAGCCTTTGCTGAGGTACTCGCTGGCCACCTCGGCGGTGCGCGACCAGAGGGTGACGTCGACGAAGGTCGTCTCCTCGATCCACTCGCCGTTGGCGTTCTTGCGACGGCTGTTGATGGCTAGGCCGATCTCCGTCACGGCCGTTCCGGTGGGGGTATAGCGCAGTTCGGGATCACGGGTCAGGTTGCCCATGAGGATCACGCGATTGAAACTGGCCATGCAGTGCTCCTTGCCGCGGTGCCGCGCGGTCCGCGCCGGACGGTACGGAAGAACCCACTCCGCGTCCGGGGGCCGATCGGGCTGGCTGCCTTACTCGATGTTGTCGCCTTCCCACCCTTCGGCGCCGACCGGAGCCGGTAGAGGCTTCTTGGGCTCCTCGGCTTCGGGCACGCTGTACGAGGCGATGGTCCCGGCCTTGGCATGGGCGACCAGCGTGTCGACGATGCGCGGATCGACCTTCAGGAACAGGACGCGCAGCACGTCGTCGCTCAACTGGCACTTGCGCTGGATCTCGACCAGCCGCGTGCTGGGGAGGCGGAAGTACATGAGCCAGTAGACGCCCTTGCGGTGCCCTTCGATGGGATAGGCCAGACGGCGCTCTTCCCAGAAGCGGCTCACCAGGATCTCGCCGCCGGCTTCCTGGATGTTGTTGGTGATCTGCTTGGAGATCCCCTCCGGATCGCGACTGTAGCGGTTCGCGTCCAGGATGTACATGCCTTCGTAAACTTGGTCAGCCAAGACTTCGCTCCTCGAGATTGGTTGCTCGACTAGGAATTGTATCGGTTCATGCACTCTTGCAGCCCGTCGCGCGCCCAAACGGCCACGGCATCGGCTGCCAGCACAATGGCTTGCTCGATCTGGGGAATCTCTTCCTTGCTGAACTTGCTCAACACGTAGTCGGCCCACTGCCATTGCGGCGGCGGCTGGCCGATGCCGATCCGCAGCCTGGGGACCATTTCCGTGCCCAGACGGTGGATGATGTTCTCCAACCCTTTCTGCCCTCCGGCCGATCCTCCGGCCCGCACCCGCAACTTGCCCAGGGGCAAGTTCAGGTCGTCGCACACCACCAGCAGTTCTTCCAGGGGCAGTTTGTAGAACTGCTGCGCCTCCAGGACGCTGGCTCCACTGAGGTTCATGAAGGTCTCGGGACGCAACAGCAACAGGGGCTGGGCCGCGATGTTGACCTCCAGGACCTCGCCTTGAAACCGGGCTCGGGGCTTGCCCGCCGCGTGGCGCCGGGCCAACTCCGCCGCGACTTCGTAGCCCACGTTGTGGCGCGTCGCCGCGTAGCTCCGGCCGGGGTTGCCCAGTCCGATCACGAGCTTCATCGTCCGGTCCCCAGCCCTTGGCCGCCGCGTCTCGGGGCTATTCCTCCTCTTCCTCCTCCTTCTTGCGACCGATCACTTCGGGTTCGCCAGGCAGGGCTTCGCCAGCCGCTTCCTCGACTTCGGCCACAGGCTCCACGCACTGCACCACGACTTCGTCCAACTCCACGTCGAGGATCTTGGCGCCGGTCGGCAGCTTCAAATCCGCGACCTTGATTTCGCCGCCCAACTCGAGGTGGTTGATGTTCACGTGCAGTTTGTCGGGGATCTCGCTGACGTCCACCTGCAACTCGACCTCGTGGATCAAGTGCTGGATGACGCCGCCGGATCGCACGCCAGGGGCTTCGCCGCGGAGCTCGATGGCCACGGTGACTTCCACCGTCTCGTGCTCCGAGATGCGGCTGAAATCCACGTGGACCACGTTCAGGCCGAAGGTGTCCCACTGCAGCTCGCGGATGAAGGCGCGCTCGTTCAGCGCACCGCTGAGCTGCACCAGGCGGCTGCCATGGCGCACGGCGTATTCAAGCTGTTCGGCGGGCACCGCCACGCAAACATTGGCCTGTCCGTGGCCATACAAGATGGCCGGAACAGAACCCGCCTCGCGCAGGCGGCGCGTGTGCCGGGTTCCCAGGTTCTCGCGAATTTGGACTGCTAGTGTCTCCGCCATACGCTTCCTCGAAACTGAAGTTGCCGTCTGTGGGTCGTCTATGGGTTTCCCGCTCGCCGCCCGAGGGCCGCGCGTGGGAGCAATCGTCCGGAGGGAAGGCGAGGGATCGCCGCTGTTGCCCCTGGCGAGCACCGATGGGCCGCCGTGCGCCGCTTGAAGCGCAGCCGCCTTGGCTCGCCCCGGTCATCCATGGGGTAATCCGTTATTGTGGCGGAAAGCCAGATTATTTCAACCCCGGGGGCCGGAATTTCCCGCCCCCGACGCGACAGCAACGCTCGCGACAGCGGCCGGGCCCCAGGCACGGTGTGACGCGCTCGCAGATCGCAGGCCGATGGGGCGATGTGGGGGGCCTGCGGAAAGGTGTTGCAACGCAACCATGCAACGCACTGCCTGAGGTGTTGCCTGGACTGAGTTGGGTCGGATGCATACAAGGCGAAGAACGCCAAGAGGTTATGTCTTCCTTCGCCCACTGAGGCCACATAGTTCCCTGGGTTGGGTTGTTGCATCCATGTGGGGGGCGCATTCGTTCGCGTGAAAAGGCAGTTCGTTTAATACTTCGTCTTGCGTCCCGGTGCAATCGGGCGTGCAAGCGGATGGAAGCCGAATTGTCGTTGGGGGCGCGTGTGTAGTGATGCGGTTGTCGGGCCGTGTGGGTGCGTGGCAGGCTCGGTTTTTGAAAAAGGGGGGGGGTATACGCGAGGGCGCACTGGCGGCGATTTGTGCCAGCCGTAGCTGGAATAATAAATTCTTGCCGGGCTTGGGTTTGCGACACTTGACAATGATACTCAGTCTCAGTAATCTAGCCTGGCGTGGTACGGCATGGTTCGCTGTGTCGGGCTCGCTAGAACCCCAAACCCAACCCCCGAACAGGTGACTGCGGTGCTTCCCGTCAAAGAGTTTCACGACCAGATTCGAACTGTGCACAACCGCGGATTGTTCCACGAGGCAGCCGAAATGGCGCGCGCCGGGCTGGAAATCGACCCGGAGGACGTCCGCCTTTGGGAATTGTTGGGCATCGCTCGGCATGCCTTGCGCGACTTCCCGGGGGCAATGGAAGCCCTGGAGCAAGCCACTGTGTTGGGGCCCCTGGTGCCTGCGGCCGAGTTGGCCCTGGCCGGGTGTTACCTCGTTTCGGGACGCGAGGATCTGGCGCGCGCCATGTATCGCCATCTCGCCGAGCGGCCTCAGGTGGCGGGGCATCTCTTGCGATCCGTGGCGGCTGGCCTGCTGCACGTCGGCGAAACGTTGTGGGCCGTGGAGGTCCAGCGGCGCTACGCCGCCGAACGGCCCGACGATGACGACGCCTTGTATGCCCTGGCGCACTACATGGGACTGATCGAGTATCCGCTGGAGTTGATCCGGCCGATCGCCGATCGGGCCTGGCGGCTGAATCCGGCCAGCGTGCGCAACCGGGTGTTTCTGGCCCTCACGCACCATCGCTTGGGCGATGTCCAGCGCGGCTATGCGTTGCTCGCCGACGTGGATCTGCGCGTGTTGCTGGAGCAATGCTGCCCCTGCCGCGTGTATGGACTGGCCAGCCTGTTCGAGGCGGCCGGCGACTGGGCGCGATACGAGGCCTGCGTGGCGCGGCTGGCCGACTTGCGGCGGCGATCCGGTGTGGAGTGATGCCGCAGGGCGAATAAGGTGTCAGATCATGGCGTACCAGGAAAATGTCGAGTCCGGCGCGAGTCGAGTGCCGGATGCCGATGGCCCGGCGAGACGTGTTTCCGGGCCGCGCCGATCCGGCGCGGAAGGTCACCGGTCTGCGAGCGGGAGCGGAGCGAACGCCGACCACGCGGACGGCGGTGACGTGCGGCCCGTGCGCCCCGCGCCACCCTGTGTGCGATCAGAAGATCTTCTGCAGGGCGGGCGCGAGTTGTGGATTGTACACGGCACGGAGGTCTATCGCTTGAGCGTGACGCGCAACAACCGACTGATTTTGCAGAAGTGATCGCGCTCGGTTTGTGGTGTTCTCGACGACGATTGGCCTTCAAGAACGGAGAGCCTATCCCAGAACCGTCACGGCCACGTCGGGCGGCCCCTCAGGGCTGAGTCGCCGGCAGGTTCTGGGTCTGGCTTGGAATAGCACTCCGGCGGGCTGAAGCACGACGCCAGCGATCGAGCGGTTCGGACCGCTTGTAGCCAGCTTCCTCCCGCAGGATCTGCGGCCCCGTCTTATGCCAGCCTGCGGCACTGCTTGCCGCGAGCCAGCCCCTTGTGTCTGCGGGTTTGGCCGGGGCCATGCTGGTGGCGGCTGCGGCGAGTGCGGCGCCGCAAGGCGCCAACGAGAGGCTTTCCAGCACGCTGGCCGTCGAAAAGCGGGGCGGCCAGGAGCGCGAAACGCTGGAGTTTCGGGCCACGATCCTCGAGCAGAAGGAGGGCGAAGAGCCGCACGTGTGCATGTGCCGCGCGATGCTCTTCCGCGTGCTGCAGATGGCGGCCCAGCGGCGCGCCGGCGGCGTGCTGAAGATCGACGAAATCAAGGCCCTCCGCACCGGCTGGCCCAGCGAGGCCTATCAGGAGGTGCTGGGCGAGATGCTGGGATTGCCGCGGAATCGGATTCAACTCACCTCGGAAGGGCTGAAATGCGAGTCGCCGGTGGTGGAGAATGCCTGGTGGCAAATCCAGTTTACCGACGGCAAGGCGATCACCGTCTGGGCCACGCCGCAGATGTTGCCCGAGGAGTTCGTGAAGCTCCGCGCCGAGCACAAACGCGGCAAGAAGGGCCCGGAAGGCAAGAAGGACCCGGAGGTCAAGAAGGCCCTGCAGGCCATGAAGGAGCAGCAGGTTGCGAAGATGGACTGCGTGCCCTTGAACCAGTTATTCGTCGTTCAGGAATAGCCCCCTGGACCACAGCGTGTGCCGTTGCGGGCAACGATCAGGAGCGTCGGCCAGGGAGGGGGTTTCATTTACTCTTTGAAGAAAGGTCGATTGTGATGTGCAGGATCTCATTACAGAAAAGGCGCGGGTTGACGTTGATTGAGTTGGTGGTGGTGATGGCCGTGCTGGTCGGTCTGGCCGCGGTCCTGGTTCCGAATTTGCCGCAATTGATCGGCCAGGCCAACCAGGCCAGCGGCGTGACGAACATCGTCGATCTGGACAAGTTGATGCAGACGTACTTCGCCACGCATTCGGCGTATCCGGACAAGTACGATTCGCTATTGAGCAACTCGACCCTCTCCACCTTGCTGCCCACCCCGGAAGGCAGCGGCGGGTCGGCCGTTGGCGGTTGGGTCGTGGCCGGGACGGTCGACGCCGGTCAACTAGCGCGTCTGCAGCGTGTGGGGATCACGCAGGTCTGCGACTTCGATGACGCCAGCGCGGTGCACGCCACACTCTATCCGTACGGAGCCACGGAATCAGTGACGCCCACGGCGCGAACCCTAGCGGCGAGTGGTGCGGTGGCCGTGTTGGGCAAGAAGTCCTCCAGTTATGCCGGGGCCATCTCGGGCGTGTATCTGGACGACACGCACACCTACGTCGTGGTTGGCATCGGCAATCCCTGCACCCTGTGCGGCGTAGACGGGCAGATCCGCGAAGCGCCCATGTACCGTCATCACAAGGCCATCACGCCGCCGGACGAAATGTATCAGCGCCTGTGCGCCGTGTTCGACGTGGGGCCGACGGGCACGACCGGCAAGGGAGCCGACGCCAAGCTGGTGGCGGTGGTGGGGCTGAAAGGCCAGAAGCTCTCGCCGGCCAGTGAAGTTCTGGGGTCCTACGGCAGTGCCGATTCGGCGCCGGGCTACAACTGATCCTTTCGTGGTGCTGCGTGAGCCCCGGATTCCGGCCGCGCTTGGCCGGAATCCGGGGACTGTTGTGTGGGCGAAAGGGGCGGCAGGGGCGTAGGGCCGCGCCGCGTGCACCAGCGGCGCGCGGCGCCTCAGCCCCCGAAGCCGATGGGGTTGCGTCCCGCGCCGGTCCCGCCGCCTTCGCGTTCCATGGTCAGGGCTTCCTGGAAATGAGGCCAGGCGACCGCCGCGGCGCCGTGCAAGAGGGCCAGTCGCGCCGCATTGAGCACGATGTTCTTGATTTCGCCCCCCACCAGGTCTTCCTGGCTCAAACGGTCCAGGTCCACGTCGGCGGCCAGCGGCATGCGCGGCGGCAGCAGGCGCTGCCAGATCTGTCGGCGCTGGTCCTGGTCGGGCCGGGGGAATTCGACCTTCAACGCGATGCGGCGGTGGAGGGCCGGGTCCAAGGCCAGCTTGCGGTTGGTGGCCAGGATGCACACGCCTTCAAAGTGTTCCAGCGATTGCAGGAGCACATTCACGTCGCGGACCTCCCAACTGTAGCGCGAGGTGTCGCGGTCGAAGAACATGGCGTCGGCCTCGTCCCAGAAGAGGACCGCCTCGGCCGCCCGGGCCTCGCGGAAGGCGCGGACGATGTTCTTTTCCGTCTGCCCGACGAAACAGTTCTGGATCCGCGCGTAGTCGGCCACGAGGATCGGTCGGCCCAGCTCGCGCGCGAAGGCCTCGGCGGTGGCCGTCTTGCCGGTTCCGGGCGGGCCGGAGAAGAGCAGCACCGGGCTGCGGCCGTAGGGGATCAACTCGCCCAGCCCCCATTGGTCGAGGATCTGCGCGGCATGGCGCACCTGGGCCACGGCCGCCTGCAACGCGCGCTGCACCTGGGGCGGCAGCACCAGTTGCTCCATGTGCACGGTGGGTTGCCGCGCCACGAAATCGCCGCGGCCCGCCATGCGACAACGCTTGATGGCCAACTGGTCGAGGGCCTTGGGCGCCAGTTCGAACTCCATGCGTTCCAGGCTGCCGGGATCGTCGGAGGCCAGTTCCTGGGGGCCGTCGCAGGGCTGAATCCAGCCGCGGCCGATGAGGTGCCGGGCGGGCGAGAGGGCGGCCAGCATGGTCGACACGTCGTCGGCCGAATCGGCTGCGGCGCGCGCCAGGCCGCCGCCGGAGAACAAGGACTCGTCCGGATCCAGATGCCCCAACTCCTTGCCCAGCAAGGCCAGGAAGATGAGCTGTTCCCCGATCGGCAGGCTCTCCTGTTGCAGGGTGTTGAGTTTCCACGACGGGTGCAGGTCCAGCGTGCGATAGACCTGGCTCAGCAGGTGGTAGACCTTCTGGGTCCAGCGGAAGAACTCGCCGGACCCGCCGTATCCCCGGCGTACGTTGTGCAAAGCCTCGCTCTTCTTCATCAAGGCGCGCGTCAGGGCCTGCATGCGGCCGAAGAGTTCTGGTTCGCTGGAGACCTGCCAGGGCGGGGTCTCCACGGGCCGGCCCGCCAGCAGGGATTCGACCAGCGCGGGCTCGACGATCGCCGTGCGCCGCGCGAGTTCCTCATCGGCATCGTCGAAGGTGATCAGATTGGCGCGATGCAGACGGCCGTGTTCCGAGACGGCGCGCAGCCCGGCAAGGGTCTGCGAGCCGGGCAGGGCGATGGCGGCGAGGATCTCGGCGATCGTGGTCGGCCGGCTGGGTAACATGCCCAGTTGACCGAGGATCAGGCCGGCCAGGACCTCGCGGTCCAGACGCGAAAGGCGATGTTGGGCGGCACGCCGCGCCAGGGCGACCTTCTTGCCGGCCAGGGAGAAAGAGGTATGCCAGACGCGGCACAAGGCTTGCGCCTGGTGACGCAAGCGGCGGAGCGTTTCGGAGGGCTGGTCGTTGCGCTGGGTGGCCTCGCGCAGCGCACGACGCGCCAGGAACAGCTCCGCGGCCGCGGTCAGGAGCTGCTCGTCACGCGCGTAGGCCTTGGCCCCCTGTTTCTTGGAGCCGGTTCCGACGCCGTTCGGCGGTTTTCTCTTCCGTGGCCGCGCAGA